>CAYTJV010000327.1:0-8754 GCA_964438165.1 uncultured Planctomycetaceae bacterium
GTCGGGGGTGACGCAACGCCGGTGTACGTTGGTGCTGCCTGTGGGCAGGCGGATCGCGCGGGGCTGATGGCTCGCCGTGTCAACGAGCGTCACGACCACCGCCACGTCATAGGAATCGGAGCGATCGGTCGGCAGCAAGTTGGCCACCAGCAGGGTCTTCCCGTCGGGCGTGATGGCCGCCGCGGCCGGCTCGCGGCTGGCCGGCACCCGGGCGATCTCCTTCTTGGCCTCCAGGTCGATCACGGAGACGTTGTGGTTGAAACGGTTGCACACGTAGAGCCGTTTGCCGTCGGGGCTGACCACCGGGGCGACGGGCGTGTGGCCGACCGCGATCGTGGCTGCAACCTGGCCCGAGGCGGCCTCGACCACGCCCACCGTACCCTGCGGCAGGCCGAAGGTGACGTACAGCCGCGCGCCGTCCGGGCTGAGGGCCAGTCCGGTCGGGTCGGAGGGCAAGGCGATCGAGCGCGCCACTTTGCCGCTGGCAGAGTCGACCACGGCAATTTGCTTGGCGTCGATGCACAACACGTAGAGCGTGGCGCCATCTTTGGCGGCGACCACCGCGGCAGGTCCGAGATACTTGCCCGACTCGGTGTACGGAAACCCGTACCCGGCGCCGGCCGCCAAACCGAGGATCGCCAGAACGATAACCGGGGTCCAAGAGCGGTGCGTCATGTAACGACTCCTACTGATCTTGCGAAGGATGAACACTGAACATGACGCCTAATATAAAAGCGCCGCAAGCCGCTGTCGACGCGCCAAGGCAAGAATCGCGCCGATTTTTCCGCCACCCCCCTTAGTCCGGGGTAGGCGACGCGTCGGCGAAAGACCCGGGCCAGCGGGCGGTGCGCGCTCGCCGCAGGTCTCCCGACCTCGCCGATTCGTGACCGAAGGTCTCCCGCGTTTCAGGAGACCTTCGGTCGCACCAGGTGCGGGGTCAGGAGACCCGCGCACAGCGCGCCGATAGAGCCGTAGCCGAACTCGCCAGAGTTCGGGCGATTTTCCATGACGCTCCCCCGAAGTCTGGCGACTTCGGCTACGATCGCATGCGCTAGGCGCAGGTCTCCCGACCTCGCCGAGACGCGACCGAAGGTCTCCCGCGAATGAAGAGACCTTCGGCCGCGCCAAGTGCGGGCTCAGGAGACCCGCGCAAAGCGCGCATGGCCGACCGCGGAAATCTCACCGACGAGAACGACCCGTCGGGGGTGCCCCGGGCGCCTGCTTTGCGGCTGGCTCCAGTTGAATCTCGAAACGATTGCGTTTTGGCTCGACGGTGAATTGCAGGCCGGATGTCTTCGGGTCGGCGTACTTCGCGTGGATAACGCGACGCAGGGGTGATCGAGGTTCCCGTCCAATGCTTCGACAGCAGTCACGTTGTATGCCCCCAAAGGAGCGCCATCCGCTTCTCGCACGGTGCCCAAACGGAATTCCCCATCCTCACCCGTTGCTGCCGTGGAGCAGTGGCGTGCGTTGACCGATTCGAACGTGAGTTGGATCCGCGGCAACGCTGTGCCGTCGGTTGCCGTGACCTTGCCTTGTACCGGGTAGAGATCACGCCTCCCGCCGCATCCCCGACAAACGACCGCGATGCTGACCCCGACCAGGATGAACAGCAACGTCACGGCCAACGCGACTCGCTTGGAAGCTACGTGTTTGGCCATGAAGGACATCCTCGCGAAGAAGAGCGTCAGGCTCACGCGCCAACTGAAGGTCTCATGCCTTCGTCGCTGAGTCGAATCGTATTCCGGCGATTAGTCGCCACCTGGACCTACAACGTCGTTGCCGGCGCGAGTGACGAGCACACCCAAAACTACCGTGCTTGTGTCCACAGACTTCGCTTTAACGGCGCCATCCGCGAATACAAACTGGCAGACCCCCGAATGGTCGCTGCCGAATCCGTATGCCGTTCGGGAACGTTGGATCGGATAGCCCGGACCCAGCATCCATCCCGCGTTGTTATCCCCATTGTAAGCAGGCAAGGCTGGCCGATGACCGAAAGCGGCTTCGCCAGCCAGAAACGTGCAGCTCAAGCCATCCGTGATGGAGGCCAGACTGGTGAGCGACCACCAATGGTACAATGGTGGATGGTGGGACCCGTTATACATGCCATAGACCATCGCGCCTTCCCAATTCCGCTGATCCAGGCCGCTACGTTGCCCGAGGCCCGTCGTGGCCATGTAATCGGTAACGGCTGCCAAAAATTTTGCGCCGCCGACCAGCGGATGCATAGATAGGTTGTCCGGATCCGTTGGAATCAGCGCGGGAGACCGGGAACCACATATGTAGGCGCTCACAATGTGCTCGCGAATTGCTTTCGGCTGGTCGTAGAAGCAGGCGGGCATGTTCCACTGCGTAAAGGCCGCACCTTGCTCCAAGAAGGGCAAGATGTGCACCATCCAAGTCGCCTTGTGGTCGATGCGGCTGGGCGGGAGCACGAGGGACCTGTCGTTGAAAAGTTGCAGGGCCAAGCCTATCTGCTTCAAGTTGTTGGCACAATGTGTTCGTCGCGCCGCTTCGCGGGCCTGCTGCACTGCGGGCAGCAAGAGGGCCACAAGCATGCCGATGATGCTGATAGCCACCAAGAGTTCGATCAGGGTGAAACCATGAGGCCTGCTGGAATATCGTCCCGTCTTTCGGCGTGAGTTGTACGAGCCCGGTGCTAACATGACGTTTTCCTCCAAACAGCCAGGTACGGTCCCAAGATTACCGGAAGGGTGGGCGGCCGTCAAGAGTCGCCTCTCACCAGCCTCTTCGTGAAAACAGCCTTCGAGATCGCTCCAGGGCCCTTTCCTGCGCGCGAAGTTGGGCAAAGTCACGCCGTTGTTGTCCCTCCTGCGCCCGCAGTTGGTCGGTGAGCTGTTGGAGTCGCAACTGGCTGCTATGGTCCCTCTGCATCCTCTCTTGGGCGAAATGCGTCCTGAGACTGTCCTGCGTCTGTTGCTGCATCCGTTGCTGTTGCATCTGGTCACGGAGTTGCCGGTCCATCTGAAGTTGGTGGGGCGGCATCGACGGAACGGTGACCGGCACCCGGGGCATGCTGACCGGAGATCGGGGAATGTAGATTGGGGCTTGCGGGATACTGATTGGCGGCCGCGGGATGTCGATCCGGGGCTGTGGAACGTATACCGGTGGTGGCGCAATGCGCGTCGGCGGCTGTGGAATGCGCACCGGCGGCGGCTGGAAATGTTGATTGAACTGAGCAAGGGATGTCCCCGCTCCGCCGCAGATGCCTGCCACGCTGGCAAGCCAAAACATGAAGACGCTGGTCGCCCTGCGGCCGACGCGATTTGGGGTTGCTGACGCTTGCATCGTCGGTCTCCTTTGTCCATGGTGGGTGGTGGCCCGCATTTGGCCCCGGCAAGCCGTCGGGACCGTTGGTGTCGATGACGGTTCGGACCGCTCTTTTCAGGTTCCCCCACTAGTAACCGCTCAACAATACGAAAACCTTACAGGGGCACGCTCTGATTTTTCGCATGGGGGGCCCCAAGTGCCACTGGCGAGCATCTGCGCTCGGACGCACCTAACAAAGCACGCAAGCCGCACTCACTTCGATGTGCCTCCCAGACCGCGCTTCCGCGGATTCACCAATCGAGTTCGAGCTCAGCCAGCTTGGCGCGAACCGTCGGAAGGTCGCAAACGGAAACCGAACCGTCGGTGTTCCCCCAGGCGAGGAGCCGGCCCGTGGGATCGAACTGGACCTGGAAGGCGAAGGTTGTCGGGTCCAAGCCCAGGCCGACGACGGGGCCATCCTTGTCTTCTTCATACAACCAGACCCCGTGCTTCGAGGCTCCCGGCGGAGTGCCCGCATAGGCCCACGAGTCGCCGGACGGATTGAGGCTGGCAGGCCAAGTGTGCAGACTCCCCACCTGCCTCCCGGACGGCATCTTCAGCAGGGGAAATGGGCCGTCCAGTGCAATCCCGACCGTCGCCAGGCTTCCATCGGGATTACTGCTGAGCGATCCCGGGCCTGCGGCCGGGGGGAGCGTGCTGGGGAAGTTGGCCAGCTCCTTTCCGGAGAGGTCGAACACCTTGACCATGCGGCGCTCGCCGTTGGGCCCCCCGACGCCGTCAACCAGAACGTATTCTGCGCTCTGGGGCATCAGTGCCTTGTGTATATGCCAATTGAAAGCGTCGATCTCGGCCAACGGCCGCGTGGCATCCCGGCGCAAGAGGTCCCGGATGCGACAAACCCGTGGGAAATAGGGGACAGTCACCTATTTCCGAAACCAAAAATGGGTGACTGTCCCCTATTTCCCCTATTTCATTTCCCCTATTTCAAGGGGACGCCCATCATGCAAGCCCTCGCCGCGCAGGAGGGCGGCACACCGACCGCCTCCCTGACTCGCAACGCCCGAAAACTTTTCGACCGTTATAACTTTTTGAAGTCTCTGAACCTTTCGGATCATCAGATGGTGGCAGCCATAATCCAGGAGGCCCTCATGCTCACCGGCGGCAACGCTGTAGATGCGTTTGGCCTGGTATATGAAATTCGGAATTCGTTGAATGGCATACACGACAACGACCTTTGGGCATCTGCCGACCACTTCTTTCAAAGTTGGACGCTCCGAAATCATGTTCGTACCGGTTTGCTCGCTGGCATTGGGGCGGGGTTTGTAAACGATGGGTATGCGATCCTCAAGTCAATCGGTTTTCCCGTGGGACGGGACAACCCGAACGTTCCCCCGTCGCCCGTCACGTGGCAGCAGTACTTCTGGGGAAATAAGGGTTCCTGGGCGGCTTTCTGGTACTCTACCAATCTTTCCATCGGCTCCCCGGAATGGAGGGACTTCTTGAAGTGGCTTGATAAGTGGGCCGGGCGGCCTGTCTTCTAACAGTGTTTCTTCGTGCTCAGTCATTGCGCATGTCGAGGAGTGAATTGGGATGCGGGAAAGTTCATGCCGGCCGGCTGCACATGCGCAGAATGAGATGTGGTTGACGATCCTTGTCCGCTACGTTTGGTCCCATCGTGGCATTAGAGTGAGTATTGGCGCCACGCTTGTGCTGCTGGCCTGGGATGCAATTTTCACTGGATCGTATGTCTGGTCATTGATTTTCTTTCCGATTTGGTTTCTTGCCAGCCTCGTGAAAAATGCGATCCAGCGCCCCGGTTGGAGGCTTGGGCTTCTGAGGATCGCAATTCCGGCCTTGACGTTGGGACTTGCTATGGCCAACAACGCTGTTCAACTGAGGATCGCAGAGAAAAACGCCCCGCGAGTTGTCGCGGCTTGCGAGGAATTCCACGCTGCCAACGGTAGGTTTCCGAAGACTCTTGACGAACTCGTGCCTGAGTTCATGTCGTCCATTCCACCCGCCAAGTATTGCCTGGTTTTTGGCGAATTCGACTATTTCTTTAACTACGGAAAGCCCATGCTCGTATGGTACGTTGTTCCGCCGTTCTACCGGAGAATCTACGACTTTGAGACCCGGCGGTGGAGCTACATTGAGTAGGCGTCGGAAACCGGGGAGAAGTCCAACTATCGGGTCGAAAAGACAAATAGGGCTTTGGGGTCAGGAGCAGCCGACAAGGCTGCGATCCAGCAGGTGCGGGAGGGCGATCGCCTTCACAAGTCCTGCCGGGGAAGAAAAAGGGGACGCAGCTCTTTTCTGGAGATTTAGGCAATATACTTCGTTCACCAGTTGGCAGTCCTTGGAATGGTCCGCATCGTCCGCGGGCAGCGGGTAATGCTCGATTTCGACTTGGCCCGGCTCTATGGCGTAACGACCACTCGGCTCAACGAACAGGTCGCCCGCAACCACGAGCGGTTTCCTGAGGATTTCGCCTATCAGCTTGCGCAGCAAGAGTTTATGTCTTTGATGTCGCAAAATGCGATATCAAAGGGCGGCCGGGGCGGGCGCCGTAAACTCCCTTGGGTGTTCACCGAGCACGGCGTCGCCATGCTCTCCAGTGTGCTCAAGTCTCCCACGGCCGTGCGGGTCAACATCGAGATCATGCGAACATTCGTCCGGCTCCGCCGCCTCATGGCAACGCCCGGAGAACTGGTCGAGCAGCTCACCCGACTGGCGGAGACCGTTCAACTCCACGACGAGCAGATCAAAGCGATCATCCAGGTCCTCAGCCAACTGACGGAGCAGCCGGAGAGGCCCCAGCCACGCATCGGTTTTCACGTCCATGGAAAAGAGGCACAACCATGAAACCAAACATGGATTTGGTGCGCAAGATACTCCGACCGCTCAACGATCTGCGGCGCGAAATCTAATGTACGCCGAAGAAGACCTCCTGCCCATTTCCGCCTTGCAGCACTTGCTGTTCTGCGAGCGGCAGTGCGCGCTGATCCATGTCGAGCAGCTTTGGGCGGAGAACCGCTTGACGGTCGAGGGGCGGCATTTGCATGCCAAGGCCCATGAGGCCAAGGACGAGCGGCGGGGGCGGCTGTGGATCGTCCGCGGCGTGCCGCTGCGATCGCTGGCCCTCGGCCTGGTGGGCAAAACCGACGTCATCGAGTTCGAGACGCCCGAGGGCCTCGACCCGAAAAGCCTGCCCCCCGGCCGGCTCTTCGTGTACCTTCGCCAGGCCGGCGCCGAGGGTTGGCGGATCACGCCGGTCGAGTACAAACGCGGCCGTCCCAAGAAAGACTCCTGCGACACCGTGCAACTCTGCGCCCAGGCCGTCTGTCTGGAAGAAATGCTCGGCCTGCGGATCGCCTCCGGCGCGTTGTTCTACGGCCGCAATCGCCGGCGGACCGAAGCCACCTTCGACGCCCCGCTCCGCGACTTGCTGGCCGCCACGGCACGGCGGCTGCACGAGCTGGTGGCCTCGCGCCGCACGCCGCCGGCCCGCTTCGAGGCGAAGTGCGGGGCCTGCTCGCTGGCCGATCTGTGTTTGCCCAAGCCCCTGGACAAGGCCCGCTCCGCCTCGGACTTCGCCCGGCAACAGTTCGAGCGGCATTTGGTCTCCACCGGGCCCGAAAGCGGCGCCTTCGACGATGAGGCCGCTCCCCGCGGGAACGTGGATTGAAACGACGATGAGGCCCCCCTATGAAGCAGCACCTCAATACCCTGTTCGTCACCACCGAAGGGGCGTATCTGGCCAAAGATGGCGAGGCGCTCGCGGTCCGCGTCCAGCGCGAGACACGCCTCCGCATCCCCCTGCACAACCTGGGCGGCGTGGTCTGCTTCGGACGCATCGGCCTCAGCCCCGCGGCGATGGCCGCCTGTGCCGAAGCCGGCGTCAGCATTTCGCTGCTCAGCGAGTACGGGCGGTTCCGTGCGGCGGTGGTCGGCTTCACCCCCGGCAACGTGCTGCTGCGCCGCCAGCAGTATCGCACCGCCGACGACCCGGCGGCCGCCTGCCGGATCGCGCGAAACATGGTCGCCGCCAAAATCGCCAATTGCCGGTCAGTCCTCTTGAGGACCGCCCGCGACAGTCCCGGCGGCAACGTCGCGCCGGTTCTCACCCCGGCCGCCGACCGCATGGCCGGCGACCTCAAGTCGGCCCAAGCGTGCGAGTCGCTGGAGTCGCTCCGCGGCATCGAAGGCAGCGCGGCCAACACCTACTTCGGCGTCTTCGGCTACATGGTCGCCGAGGCCCAGGAGGAATTCCGCATCTGCGGGCGGTCGCGCCGCCCGCCCACCGATCCGCTCAACGCCCTCCTCTCCTTCCTCTATAGCATGCTGGCCCACGACGCCCGCTCGGCCTGCGAGGCGTCGGGCCTGGATGCCGCCGTGGGCCTCCTGCACCGCGACCGGCCCGGACGCCCCGGTTTGGCCCTGGACCTGATGGAAGAATTTCGCCCCTTGCTCGTCGATCGGCTTGTGCTGTCGCTGGTCAACCGCCGGCAGGTCGCGGCCTCGGGCTTTACCACTGCGGCGTCGGGCGCCGTCATGATGGACGACAAGACCCGCAAAACCGTGCTCGTCGCCTACCAGAAACGCAAGCAAGCGACGATCAACCACCCGTTCGTCGGCGAGAAAACCACGGTGGGCCTGCTGCTCCACCTCCAGGCCCGGCTGCTGGCCCGCCACCTCCGCGGCGACCTCGATGCCTATCCTCCCTTCCTTTGGCGCTAACCACGGAGCCCGGCCATGTACGTGCTCGTTACCTACGACGTCAATACCGAGACGCCCGAGGGACGCCGGCGACTGCGACGCGCCGCCAAGACCTGCCTCGACTACGGCCAAAGGGCCCAAAAATCGGTCTTCGAGCTGAAGGTCGACCCGGCTCAGTGGGCAGAGTGCAAGCACTCCCTGATCGAGATCATCGATCCCGAGAAAGACAGCCTCCGCTTCTACTACCTCGGCTCCAACTGGCAACGCCGCGTGGAACACCGCGGGGCTCAGACCTCGGTCGACATCGAGGGCCCGCTGATCGCATGAATCCCTCGCCGCGAACCTCAAGTGAGCAAGAAAACCCCGGAGGTCCGCGATCGCCGTAACCTGTGAAATCCCAATGCCTTTCGTCGATAATCCGGTTCCATGCCCACAGGCCCGGCCCTCGCCAAAGCAGGGTCCGCGATTCGACCCCCTTTGCCCCTTGCGCCACAACGAGTTACGCTATGGCTGTCGCTCCCCGCGCGGGAGCGTGGATTGAAACGGATGCCGTTGACGCCCTGGCGGCGAAATCCCCTGGTCGCTCCCCGCGCGGGAGCGTGGATTGAAACGCATCTACAACCGCGCCCTCTCGGAGGCAGAGATAGTCGCTCCCCGCGCGGGAGCGTGGATTGAAACTGGACGTAGGCAGTCAGGATATCACGGGTTGCGTGTCGCTCCCCGCGCGGGAGCGTGGATTGAAACAGC
>CAYTJV010000328.1:0-8749 GCA_964438165.1 uncultured Planctomycetaceae bacterium
CTCGTCCGCTGACCCTCCAAAAAGCCGCGACGCCCAAAAAACCAGCGAAACTAGTTGGGCAGCGCCACTTAGCAGCGAAATGTCGACGTAAGTAATGACCGTGCAAGGATTTCCGGCATCTGGCAACGACAGTTGTTTCGGATTTCCACAACCTATTGCAGGAACATGGTTTAGAACGGACTTGACACGCTAAGTGGCGCTGTCCAACTAGTAATGTGTCCCCGGATTTGTGCGAGAAGTTGTTGACCAACAGACTCATCCGGCGCTGGCGCTCCTGGCGACCTTGACGTATCTCCAGCGCCGCCCGTATACTGCGGTGCTTTGGAACCTCCATCAGAACGTAGCACAGCCGCCCTCGTGAACTGGATGAGCACAGAGCCCAACAATGTGAAAATCAGAGGCCGTCCCATGTCCCCGGGCCTGGCCAGCGGCAATGCGTTTGTCTACCGGGAAGCGATGGCGGCTGCGCCGGAAGCGTATGACATCGAACGCCACCAGGTTGAAGCCGAGTTTCTTCGGATCAATCGCGCCGCGGACAAGGTGATCGAGGATTTGAAGGTCTCGGCCAGCCGCATCGAAGAACGCCTGGATGCGAAAGTGGCTGCGATTTTTCAGGCGCATGAGGCCATGCTCCAGGACCCCAGCCTGCGGCAGGAAATCTGCAAGGAAATCGAGACCGAACTGGTCAATGCCGAGGACGCGCTCACCCGCGTTTTTAGACGCTGGGAGCGAAGATTCCGCGAAATGACGGAGGAGGCGCATCGCCACCTGGCGGACGACATGGCGGACCTCGGACGGCGCCTCCTGCTGGAAATGGCAGGCGTGAAAACCACCGCGCTGGAAATGATGCCGGAGGGCCGGGTGCTGGTGGCGCGGCGGTTGTTGCCGTCGGACACGGTGGCGATGCCCCGCCGTTCGGTCGTTGGCATCGTCGTCGAGAACGGCGGGCCAGGATCGCACGCGGCGCTGCTCGCACGGGCAATGGGTATACCCCTCGTCGGCGAAGTGCCGAAGGCGACGGAGCTGATCGCTGACGACGACGTGGTGATGATCGACGGTTTTTTCGGAGACGTCATCGTAAGGCCGGATGAGGCCACGCAGGCGGAGTACCGGACAAAAGTGAGCGGCCTGCAGGCCACCATGTCCGAGGCCAGGCGCCTTTGCCGCGAGCCGGCCCGGACCCGTGACGGAGCGAGCGTCGACGTGATGGCGAACGTCGGCTGCGTCGAAGACTCCGTGAGTGCCGCGGAGAACGGGGCGGATGGCGTGGGACTTTTTCGCATGGAGCAATATTACTTGTCGCGCAAGACCCCGCCCACCGAGGAGGAATTGGTGGCCACGCTGCACAAGATCGGCGGGCCGATGAAGGGAAAACCGATCACGGTGCGATTGCTGGACCTGGGGGGCGACAAGCCCATGCCGTTTCTCAAGCTGCCCGCCGAGGACAATCCATTTCTCGGCCGGCGCGGGCTTCGCCTGCTTCTCCGGTATCCCGATCTTATGACGACGCAGCTCCGCGCGCTGCTGACTTTTTCCAACGAACACGACCTGCGCATCCTGGTTCCCATGGTCACGCTCGCGGATGAAATGGCACAGGTCCGCCGCCGTCTTGAGGAGCTCGCCCGTGAAATGGGCGTGAAGACAATTCCGCCCCTGGGCGCGATGATCGAAGTGCCGGCGGCGGCGCTGACCATCCCCGATATTCTCAAGCACGCCGATTTTTTCAGCATCGGGACGAACGACCTGACGCAGTACACGATGGCGGCCGGGCGGGAGAATCCGCTGGTGAGCGATTACTTTGCCGATGATCACCCTGCGGTGCTGCGACTCATACGACTCGTCGTCGAGGAGGGCGGCGGCGTTCCCATCGAGGTCTGCGGCGAGCTGGCCAGCAGGATCGATATCGTTCCCACGTTGCTCCGCCTCGGCATCCGCGCCCTGAGCGTCGCTTCGCCGCTCATTCCCGGCATCAAGGAAGCAGTGCGCCGGGTCGAGTTGCTTCCGCCTGTTGAAATTGCTCGCTGAGCTCGTCCCACGTCTTCTTCGGCGGGGGCGGGCCGGGAATCCACTCCACCTGCCGCCCGCGCCAGAGCGAGGGAGAAGTCGAAGTCGGGGTCAGACTCTAAAGGGGGGAAATCGGGGGACACATTACTAGTTTCGCTGGTTCTTTGGCCGACCGCCTTTCTGTAGTTTCAGGACGCGACCGACAAGACCCTCCAAACGCTCCAAGAACGTCTCATCCGCGAGCGGTCGGCCCGTGCGACCATGCCCACGCAACGCTTTCAATTCCTCTTCTCGTAGGGCGGACGGAGCGTCCCAACGATTGACCCAGGCGGCCGTCGGCCGCGTTTTCTCAGTGGACGATCTCTCCCTTGGTCGCATCGCCGGCAACGTCGAGCAACTGAACGCTGGTAATCGTTCTGACGGCTCGATGGTCGGAGAAGGTCCATACGACTTTCTTGTCGGGTGTGACTTCGATCAGGTGCGGCGCCTTGCCCAATTGGCCGTGCCCGAGCCAATTCGACATGACGGTGTTCCCGTTCGGAAGGCGCTGCATTCCGGTCATCAGCTTCAGGCTAATGCCAGGCAGCTCGTTGCTGGTGACCTCCCAGACGGTCTTTCCGTTCCGGTCGGCCTCGAAGACCCGCACTCCGTCCTTTACAAAATCGCCGCAGGCGATCAGGGTATTGCCGTTGGGCAGACGAACGGCGGTATGGGGACCGCCGGCCGCGGGAATGCTCATCACGACCTTGCCCTGGGGATCGTACTCCCGAACCACCTGCTGGCCATAGTGGGCGACAAGGTAGTTCCCGCCGGCCAGACGGCGCACGTTGCGCATGTAGGCGTGACCGCCGTCCTTGCCGGCGGGCAAGAGCCGCAGTTCCTTGACCACCTTGCCGCCGGGATCGACTTCCACCAGGCGTCCGGCGTTGCACTCCCCGATGAGCGTGTTCCCGTCGGCCAGACGTTGGCAGGCATACACCTCGCTGGAGCACGCGTAGGAAAACACCACTCGCTTGTCGCGGGTAACCTCTTTCACTCCGTGACCGCTCGTGAATAGTAGGTTGCCGTTGGGAAGGACCCAGAGGTCGTCGCATTGCGGGGCCGGATACTCCCACTGCACCTTGCCTTCGGCGGAAACCAGAAAGACCTTTCCTTGAACGTAGTCGGTGCAAGCGAAGGGATGGCCGTTTCCCTCGGCGTACGCCCCGTCAACCGGAAAAAACGCGGAAACAAGCACGAGACCAAGAGCGATTCGCACGGCAGATCTCCTCAAGAGGTTTGTGGGCCAAATCTGAACTACGGCAGCGGGATGTCGCGAAAACGGTATTCCAGCGGCGCGGTGAAGATCATCGTCGGCGTCTGGTAGACGAAGACGTAGTCATCGGGCGTGCGGTCGATGCGGAAGACCAGCGCAATGCCGACTTCATTGGCGGTTTGCCTCGTGGGGCTCGCCGAATCGGGCGCGACGGTCTTTGCATCGCGCGCTTCCAGATAGGCGGGATTGTTGAAGATCCAGGTGCGATGCGAGGCCAGCGCATCGCCGGCCTGATCGAAACGGACCAGAATGCGGATCTCCAGGGTCCGGCCGAGCTTCGTCGCGCCCTCCAACATGACGGAGACGCCGGCCATACGCTTCACCACCCGCTGGGCCCGGCCGAGGTCCGTGAAGCGGAACGTCTCGACCGCGCCCGGCGCCAAGACCGACAGCGTGCCGCGAAGCTCGGCGATCGCGCGCACTTCCCGGGGCGGCAAGGCCATGGGCAGGAGGAGCCGGCTGGCGATCGGACCGCGGGGCACGGGGATTTCCAGGGTTGCCTGGGGTGTATCGAGTGCCAGCCGATGGCCGCGGTCGTCGACCGCCTGCACGTCGGCCATGCGTTGTTTCAGGCTGATCGGCGCCAGGCGCGGCTCCCAGGCGGCCTCGATTTCGAGCTTCAACGAGCCCGTCTGCGGCGGTCGGAGGCTGCGCTGCGCCAAGAGCCCGACGACCTCGAAGCGGAAGGGTCCGGCGTAGCTGACGTGCTGCCCGAGCGGTGACGGCTGTGATCCCGACGTCGCTACCAGCTCGATGCTCCCTTGCTCGCCGTAGGGATAAACGGCCAGCCCCGCTTTGGCGAGGAGTCGATCGAGCGCGGGCCAGAACGGCGTCTGCTGGAAGTCGGCGTCGAAGTCGCGCTGGAGCATGTGGCGCGAGCCTTCGAGTCGCGTGGCGCTGATCTTGTTGCCGGTCTGCTGTTGGAGCGAGGCGAGGATGTTTTCAAGGGGCATCTTGCCGCGGAGGGTCACTTGGGCGGCCTGCACGCCGAGGTCGGCCTGCGCCCGCTGGAGCTTCTGCCGAATGCGACCGAGCCGCTGGGCCGCTTCGGCCTTGCCGGGCCCTGCGTCGCGCGGCAAGAGATCGAGCACCTGCGGGCCCAGCTTGAGGAGTTCCTCTTCGGCGGTCTGGCGCTGGGCAAGCTCCGGGGAATCGAGCTCGCCCACGAGCTGCCGGACTCGAGCGGCCAGGTCGCCGGGTTCCGCCGGATTGGGGCTGGGTGCCAAGAGAATCCCGGCCAGGAGAATCACGCTGGCGATCATGTCCCGATCTCCGCCAGGACGGCCTGGAAAGGCCGTCCTACAGGGGTACGCGCCTTTGGAGTGCGGCGACTCGTCGCCGCTTTCTTTTCGCATTATGACCCGGGCACCCCACGAAAGAAAGCGGCGACGAGTTGCCGCACTCCAAAGGATAGAGAAACCCAAGAAAACCGGAAGTATGGATTGTCTTTCGGGCCAAGGGCGCGGTAAAATACCCTTGCACACGTTACGGCACGTCGGCCGTGACTGGTGCGGCCGTGAGGGTGATGTGGGAATTTCGGCCGCAGCCCCCAGCCCGATTTGCCGATATTTGTTCCAGTACAAAGCCGCGACCGGTGGTCGCGGTTTGGACACCCTAGAAAGAGGAAAATCGAGCCTCCCGTTAGTTATTCCGACGGAGGTGCCAACCCATGCTCGTGAGCCAGGATCACCAACGGCTGGTGCGATAGCACGCCCGATCCTCGCTCTTCTCGAAGCGACGCATCCGGTCGCAATTCGACGGGAGGTTTGATATAGTTTCGCTGCCGCTTCTCCTCACGGGGAGAGCGGCAGCGATTTTTTTTGGGTCTTCTTGGGAGCAGGCTTGCTGGGCGCCGGACGGCCCTCCTCCGATCCTTTTCTTCCCTCATAGGGCTGCGAATGCTCGGCGTGGAGCCGCCAATTCTGGGCGTACAGCTCGGCGATCGCCGTGTCGCGGATGACCAGGAGGTTCTCGGCGTTGCTCTCCTCAGCCGCCTTGGTGAAGTTGAACGAGCCGGTGATCACTGTCCGGCCATCGACGATCATGACCTTGTTGTGCGCGATGGCGTGATGCCCATCGATGCCCGTGGCAATCCCGGCATGGAGAAGGAAGTCGGCGGAAGAATACTTCTCCGTCTCTTGGCTCTTGTCGAGGATCACGGCCACCTCGATTCCCCGCGTTCGGGCGTCGGCCAGGGCCTTGGCGATGGGAGCGGAAGTGAAGGAGTACGCCTGCACGAGGATGGTATTCTGGGCGTTTTCGATCTCCCGGACCACCGCATCGGCACACCCACCCCGTGGCGAGAAGAGCACCTCCATTGCCGGTAGATTCTCTACCGAATGAGGGGTCCAGGCCGGGTCGCAGCCGCGAGCCAGAATCAGCAGTACGGGGATCAGCGATACGATCACCCATGGGGCCATCCGTGTCATAGGGCGTCCCTTCCCCGCAGCCCGTCGGGGCCGAAGCAAGCGCCGCAAGATCTCAATCCGTTGCATTTTTCCCGTCCACGATCCCCCAGTACGCGGGTCCACGGTAAAGGTTTTTGCCCGCAGGGTCAAGATTACCGGATCGGTAGGTCAGGCTTTCCAGCCTGACGACTTGGCTGTCAGGGTGGAATGCCTACCCTACGATCGGCATATTCGTGCGCGGCGGGGTCAAGTCAGCGCAACCGGCTTCGACCGAAGGTCTCCAGGATCGCGGGAGACCTTCGGTCATCGAATCGGCGAGGTCAGGAGACCTGCGCCGAGCGCGGGCGATGTGAAGTAGGCTTGAGTATTGGAGATGACCGGCGGACCCTGACTCTTGGGAGATGCAAACCATGAAGCGCCTGTGCGCGAGCGTTTTCGCCTTATGTCTGATCACGGTGGTGTTGGCCGACGAGTCCTTTGGGCAGCGAGGTGGACGGGGAGGCCCGCGGGGAGGCGCCGGACCGGCGCGCAGTGGAGCGACTCCGCACTTCGGGTCGCCGGGAGTCGCATCCCCCGGTCCGTTGACCGGACCTGCTGGCCCCGCATCGCCAGGACGCCCCGGCGGCGCGCGGGCCATGTCGGGATCACGTCCGAGCGCCTCCAATGTAGGACAGTTTCTGGGAGTGACTGGGGCCAATCCGAGGGGCGCGACTTCGGCCCGGCAGGCCGTCAGCAACTGGAATCAACTCCCTCACCAGCCGTTTACGCCCGCCTGGTACGCCGCGCATCCGAACGTGTGGCAGGCGACGCATCCCCATGCCGATCTCTTTGTGGCCGCAACCGCGGCGGGCCTGGCCGGCTGGCTGGCTGTTCCTTATGCGGCGATTTCGACAAGCACCTACTCCACGAGCGGGAGCGGCGAGGACGCCGCGGCCGGCGCGCCCCAGGACCCGGCGCCCGCCGACCCGGCCGGGACCGGCGCCGCGGAGGACGAGTCATGGATGCCGCTGGGCGTCTTTGCGCTGCGTCCGACCGACGAGCCGCAAGCCAACCTGGTGCTCCAGATGACGGTCAACCGCGACGGGATCCTCCGCGGCTCGCAGTTCCACACCAGCACGCAGAAAGCGGAGAACGTGACCGGCGCGGTGGACAAGCCGAGCCTCCGCGTCGTTTGGCGAGCGGGGGACAATCGCCAAGCGACCTTCGAGACCACGCTCGGAGAGCTCACCAAGACCGAGGGGAACCTGACACTCCGTTACTCAGACGGCCGACGGGAAGACTGGAAATCGGTCCAGATCTCGCGGTAGGCCTGTAGGGAACGCCCTCCGTGGCGCTTGCGCGGTGTGGCCGTTTAACGGAACGCCACGGAGGGCGTTCCCTACAGTGCATTCCGTGCCCTCGCGAAATCGTGCAAACCTGCTCACACCGCGCCGGGGCCGCGGAAACCGTCGTCGACCTGGATCGCTTCTTCGGTGGGAACGACGAAGATCTTGCCGTCGCCGATCGTGCCCTCGGGGCCGGTGCGGGCGACATTCATGATCGTCTCCAGAGTGCGCTCCAGAAAATCGTCGTTGACGACGATCTCCAGGGCGATCTTGCGGAGCAGGGTCGCGGTGTACTCGTGCCCTCGGTAGAGATCGGTCCGTCCTCGCTGCCGGCCGAAGCCCTGGGCGTCGCAAATGGTCATCCGCGTGACCTCGATCTTCTCCAGGGCCTCGTGGACCGCTTGGAGCTTCGTCGGCTGGATCACGGCGATGATCGTTTTCATGGGGCGTACTCCGGTGGAAACGTCACAGCAAGGGGGAGAAAAGCCGGGCGGTCGATTCCGTCATCCGCTGCCAGAGCGGGGCTTTCCTGGCCTCGCGGAGACTGTACCTGCCGGCCTTGGCCAAGTCGTCCTCAAACAAGGTCGCCAAGCGGCTCGCCGTGCCCTCGTCGTACACGACGGCCATAATCTCGAAGTTCAGGCGGAAGCTGCGATTGTCGATGTTGGCCGTGCCGATGACGGCGATCTGGCGATCGACCACCAGCGTCTTGGCGTGCAACATCGGCGGGCCGTACTCGTAGACCCCGACGCCCGCCCGCGCCAGATCGTCGTAGTACGAGCGCGCCGCCGCGCCCACGAGCTTGTGATCGCTCCGCTTGGGGACCAGCAATCGCACCTCGACCCCGCGGAGGGCGGCCGTCACGAGGGCGGCGTAGATCGACTCGTCGGGCACGAAATACGGCGTGCTCAGGAGGACCCGCTCCCGCGCGCCCGCGATCGCCGAAAAATAGAACTTGTGGATCGCGTACAGGTCGTGGTCGGGGCCCGACGCGATGATCTGCACCCAGGGGCCGGCGGCGGGCGTCTCCTCTTCCGGGAAATAGGCATCACCGGCGGGGGCGCTCCCCGTGGCGAAGTGCCAGTCCTCGAGGAACACGGTTTGGAGCCAAAGGACGGGCATGCCCTCGATCTTCAGGTGCGTGTCACGCCACGCCTTCTCGCCGGCCAGCGCCTCGCTGTGACAGTCGCAGACGTTGGCGCCGCCGGTAAAACCCACGCGCCCGTCGCACACGACGATCTTGCGGTGCGTGCGGAAATTGATCAGGCTCGGCCGCAGGCGGGCCAGGGTAATCCGGTTGAACCAGGCCACTTCCGCGCCCGACTCGCGGAGCGGTTTGAGAAAGCGGCGGTGCAGGCGGTCGGAGCCGATCGCATCGAGCAGAAGCCGCACCTGGACGCCGCTTCGCGCCTTTTCGCAAAGCAGATCGCGCCACCGCGTGCCCACCCGGTCCGGCGCCCAAATGTAGTATTCCAAATGGATGTGGTGACGCGCCTCGGCCATGGCTTTCTCGATGCTCGCGTAACACGCGTCCCCCGAGCCGTACACTTCCAACGAGCGGCACCGCAGCGGCGGCGCCTCGCCCGATCGCTCGACCAACTGCATGAACTGCCTCAGGCTTCCGTCGGCGCTCGGGCCTGAGTCGTCGCCCGGCGGGGCGGAGCGGCCCGCTGCCGCTGCCTGCCGCACGCGGGACC
>CAYTJV010000329.1:0-6959 GCA_964438165.1 uncultured Planctomycetaceae bacterium
AGAAATGGAGAACGAGTCTCATGCCCCCCCATCCGACAGCTCCACCAAGCGAAACGCCGGAAACGCGAACTCGCGGCGGCACCCCCCTGAGAGGCGAAGCCGCCGCAGTTCGTTGTAGCCTACGCGCGGCGGGAAGTTCTGTCAAGAGGCCGAGGCGGCGCGGCGGGCGATTTTTTCAAAAAATTTCGGCGGGCCCTTGCCAGGTTGACAACACGCATTCTCCTTGATTCAATCGTGGGTGCGTTGCTCCACGCGATCAACCCCTCGTCGCGCTTGACCTTCCGGGCGCGCTGACATCGCCAGGAGCGCTACATGTTGCAACTCCCTCTTCCCGACAAGAGATTCGCGCCACTCGCGCGTGTGGGCTTCGTGCTGATGCTGCAAGTGTGCGCGCACGGTGCGGGTCGGGGTGATGCCGCAGGGGACCCGCAAAGGATCGTGGAAACCTTTCAACGCGACAGTTACGATAAGGCGCTCTGGGCGATCGAGCGGCTTGGGGCGACGGTCGATCCGGCGGGCGGACAATTGAAGATCTCGGTCCCTAAAGGGCCGGCCGGGCGGCCGCCCGTTGGCCTCCTCGGTCGCTTCCGCATCGAAGGCGACTTCGACATCCGCGCCGGGTACGCCATCACCTCATGGCCAATGCCCAAGAAGGAGTGGATCAACTTGACAATTTGCATCGAGGGCGCGGACGGCGCGGCCGTGGTGATGCGCAGCAATCACTCGAAAGAAGGCTCCGGCTATGCCCTTTGGCACGAGGCGGCTGATAAGACAAGGCCCGGCGCTTGGAAGCAAATCGCGACCAAGGATACCCGGGGAACGCTTCGGCTGAAGCGGAGCGGGGACCAGCTCCAATTTCTGGTCGCCGGACCCGCGGAGACCACTTCGCGGGAACTGGGGGCCATCACCTACGGCACGTCGCCGATCACCGCCCTGACGTTCCAAGTGGTCGTGACCGAGACGCAAGCGCCCGTGGAAGTCGCCATTGGCAAGATCGAGATCGAGGCCGAGCGGCTGATCGGGCCGCAGGCGCCGGCTGGGTCGATGTTCGGGCGGCGGGCTTGGCTGGGAATCGGCGCGACGCTCGCAGGGGTTGCGGCGCTGGCGGCATGGTTCTGGCTGCGCGTGGGGCGCTCGAGACGCGGGTTACCGCAAAGCGGGAAGGCCGGGGCGTGAAGATCGCGATCTGGAAATCATTGATCGCGCCGCGGGACGCTTCAACCTGGGTCCGCCGAGCGGCGCTGGTGTTGCTGACGGTCCACGCCTTGCTGTTGGCCCTGAGCATTCCCCGCAACGCCATAACGATCGACGAGGTGCTCCATCTGCCGGTCGGAATGAGCTATTGGCAGCGGGGCGAGTTCTGGCCCTATCATCACAACCCGCCGCTGGTGCGATTGCTGTTCTCCATTCCAGCGGTCGTTCTGGACGTGCCCATCGACTACGAGAACTTTCATTACGTCCCTCGCTCGCGGCGAGCGGATTGCGACCTGGGCCGGGACTTCATGCTGCTCAACCGCAACCACTACCTGCGGATCTACACGACGTGTCGGCTGGTCGTCGCGGCGCTCTCCGTGCTCGGCGGCTTACTGGTCTTCCGCTGGTCGAGGGCGTTGTTCGGCGACGCGGGCGGACTGGTCAGCCTGTCGCTTTGGACGTTTTCGCCGAACGTGCTGGCGCACGCGGGATTGGTCACGCCGGACGTGGGCGCGACGGTGATTGGGTTTCTCGCCACCTATGCCTTCTGGCGATATCTCGCTCGACCGTCGCTGCTGGGGGCGTACCTCTGCGGGATTCTCTTGGGTCTGACACTCGCAGCGAAGTTCTCGTTCGTTCTTCTGCCCCTGATTTGGCTTTTTCCGGCCGCGGTCAAGCTCTTCTCGAAGCGGCGGGAGGACGCGGCGGACAACACGCTGTCTTGGAAGCGGGCCGCCGGCCATGCGACGACGATCTTGCTCGTGAGCTTGCTGCTCGTCAATGAGTGTTACCTCTGGGAAGGGACGGGGCGGCGGCTGGGGGCCTTCGATTTCCGGAGCAAGACCCTGAGCGTCGAGCGGACAAGGGAAGGCGATCCCGCGCGGCGACCGGTTGCGCCGCGGGAGAATCGCTTCCGCGGCACGTTTCTGGCAAACCTGCCTGTCCCGCTCCCGGAGCATTTCCTTCTTGGCTTTGACGACCAGATGTACGACGTAGACTGCGGCTTCTGCAAGTATCTGCGCGGGGAACGTCGCCACGGTCCCGGCTGGTGGTATTACTATCTGTACGCCTTGTTGGTCAAGTCGCCGCTGGGCACGCTGGGCTTGGGCGCGTTGGCGGCCTTATTGTTCTTCCGTCGCGGCTATCGAGCCGATCTGCTCGGCGAGGCGGCGATCCTGTCGCCGATCGTCGTATTTCTGGCCGCGATCAGCGCGGAGACGGGCCTCAACTCGCACCTGCGATATGTGCTGCCGATTTACCCGTTCGCGTTCGTGTTCGTCGGCCGTGTTGGGAGGCTGTCCTCGTCACGCTGGCGCGTGTGGACGATTCTTGTGGCGTGTGCCCTGGCGGCCAACGCGATCAGCGTGCTTCGCGTCCACCCGCATTACTTGACCTACTTCAACGAGGCGGCCGGCGGGCCGCTCCACGGCATGGACCACTTGGCCGACAGCAACATCGACTGGGGCCAAGGCTTGGTTGCGCTGCGGGACTGGCTGAACGAAAACGCGGCCGGCCGGAGAATACGCCTGGCGTACTTCGGGACGATGTTTCCCGAAGTCTTGGGAATCGACTACGAGTTGCCGCCGCTGGACGGCCCCGCGCCCGGCTTGCAGGCGGTCAGCGCGAATTATTTGCTCGGCGTCCCCTTTCCCGCCCCGAACGGCGAAGGGAGGCAATCGCCTCTAGGACTCGATGCGCTGATCTACTACCGCCGCTTCGAGCCCATCGCGGTTCCCGGGAATTCCATCTTCGTCTACGATCTCACGCCGGAAGAGGTGAACCGCGCGCGACACGAGTTGGGCGTCCCACCGTGGCGCGAACAGTAATGTTGTGACCTCGCTTCAAGGTGCCAAATTGGCGCCTTGAAGCCTCCTTCTCGGAAGGACCAGCGGGATGCGACTCTTCTCGTTCGAGCGGTCTCATGGGAGGCCGGCGAGGACTTCTTTTCCCGCCCGGGTGGACATGCCGCGGAAGATGGTCATGTCGATCGTGTCGGGGATGAAGTGGATTGAGCCGTCGGCGTAAGCAGCCATCACGCCGCCGGGATGGAAGCTGGCCGCGTGCCAGGGATTCATGTGGTAGCTGTTGGGCGGCCAGTCGAAGTACACCGCCGTGTGAAGGTTCATCCCGCGGCTGCTCTCGTAATTGGGGAAGCCGGGCGGGATGGGGTTGCCGACCGCGTGTTGGGGCCAGCATCGTCCCCAGACCTCGCACAGTAGCGCGGTGTTCGACAGCCCGTCGTGGACCTCGGCGGTTTTCACGGCCGAGTCGTTGAAGAAGATCCCGTTGTGGGCGTTGCAATGGCCGTAGGTGCCGCAGCTCGTCTTGTCGGGGTGCGGGAGCAACGAGTTCTCGTTGTCGCCGTGGACGGCATAGTAGTGGATGATGTTCGCCCGGTTGGTGTCGCCCCCGGCGCCCCACGGGGTGGTCAGCCCGCGATACGGATCGCTCGGGCAGAGGAACATGGCGAACGGCATCTGCATGATCTGGACGTTGCCCGCCGCGCTATACTGGGGCCAGGCGTTAAAATCGAGCTTCCTGTAGGCGGGCTCTTGCTCGATGAACGGGAAGATGAGGTTCATCCAGATGCCGATGGCGCCGTCCCAGTCGCAGTGCGGGCAGGTTCCGTAGACCGCGCGGCCGTGGATCTCCCCCGGCGGAAAGCACCGGTTCGGACTCTCATAGCCCCTGATCCCCAAGGCGAGTTGCTTGAGGTTGTTGGTGCATTGGGAGCGCCGGGCCGATTCGCGCGCCGCCTGCACCGCGGGCAGGAGCAAGGCGATCAGGATTCCAATGATCGCAATGACCACGAGCAGCTCGACGATCGTAAAACCGCGGCCGTTCGGCCCACGCACATAAGACGATTTGCAGATCATGACACCGCCCTCCACGGAGGGTTCAGGGTTCGGGGTTCAGGGTTCAGGGAATATCAAATTGAGAATTGCAAATATCAAATATCAAATTGCAGATTGACCTCCGACCTCCGTTGCCAGAAGGCGTGCTGTCTTGGTGCTTTTCAATTTGATATTTGCAATTTGATATTTGCAATTTGCAATTCTCTCTAAGTCCTGAACCCTGAACCCCTTCATCGCTGCTCTACGGATTTGACTTGAGAGGCAGGTCGACGACGTTCTTCTGGTCCGTCTTGACTTCCGCGCGCAGCCCCGAGGTGCTCGGGTTGTTGTACTCCGTTGGGATCAGCGACGGCGGCATGGTCTCGGTTTCATTCTTGGGCTTGGCGCGGGCTTCGACGCGGATCTTATGGGAGCCGACCAAAGCCCCTTTGACGCCGGCCGTGGTCACCTCGAAGTGCCCTTTCTCGTCGCTGGCAGCGACTCCTGCGGCCCCCTTGGTGCCCTTTTGCGCATCGGGAACGAACTGGATCATCGCGCCGGGCAGCGGCTGGCCGTCGACGGTCACGGTCCCCGAGACTTCGGCCGTCGGCGGCAAGTCGGGCTTATATCCGCAGCCAACCGCGACCAGTGACAACGCCACCGGAACTACGAGTCTGGTGAACCCAATGAGTAAACTCCGCATGGCCAATCCCCCGAGTCGGGCAATTTCGGCCCCCTCCCCATTAAGTTCATTTAACCTGATTCTGCGGGTCCGTGCAAGTACCAGGGAAGGAAAGAAAGAGAGTCTCACGCAAAGGCGCAAGGGCGCAAAGAAGAAGATGGGAGGAATTCACCACGGAGACACGGAGGGCACGGAGAATGATTCCGCCTTGATTGATTATCTCTCCGTGTTCTCCGTGCCTCCGTGGTGAATCTCCTTGCTTAGCGGCAGATCCTTCCAGCGCGACGACTGCCGGACTTCGATCTTCCCGTCGGCGAACCGGGCTATATAGGCAGCCGTGCCCGGGGTCTCGTCCACGAGTTTCAGTCCCTTTTCAGGTCCTAGCACGCTCACGGCAGTCGACAGCGCGTCGGTGGTCATCCCGTCGGGCCCGAACACCGTGACGTTGCTCTGGTCGGTGAGCCCCAGGCCGGTCTTCGGATCGACGATGTGCGAGTAGCGCTTTCCATCGAGCACGACGTATTGCCACATGTCGCCGGAGTTGGCGACGAACGTCCGCGACAGGCTGAGGCAGAAGCTCGGAGGGCCTTTGGGTTCGCGGGGGGCGATTCCAATGGTCCAGCCGGGTCGGTCGGGCGGAGGATCCCCCAGGCCCATGTCGCCGCCGGCCTGCACCATCGCCCTCACCACTCCGTGCTTGCGCAACACGGCCAATGCCTCTTGGACGGCAAATCCCTTGGCGATCCCTCCCAAATCGAGACGCATGCCCCGCTTAGTCAGCTCCACGGCGAGCTCGGCTGGGACGAGGCGGACCAGGCGATAGTCGACCAGCTCGCGCGTGCGGTCGAGCAACTCCCGCGGGGGCATTTTCTCGAAGCGCCGGGCGAGTCTCCAGACGCGGGTGAGTGGCCCTGTTGTGGGGTCAAACGCCCCTCCGGAGCGACCCGCCACGGCGATCGCTGGGACAAGAACTCGCCACAGGTCCTCACTTACAGGGACAATCTTCCCCTCTCCAGCGGTGTCGCAGAGTCGCCGCAGCTCGCTTTCGGGGTCGTAGTCGCTGAGAATCCCATTGAGTTGACGCAGCCGGTGGAAAACGCCTTCGGCCGCCCCGTTTGCAGCATCCTGATTTACAGCATAGAATACGAGCTTAAACGGAACCGCCATCTCGGTGCGTTCGTACTCGAAGCGAACCGAGGGAAGGTCGTCTGGCGGTGCTCCACAAAAGCCCGCCTCGACCAGCCACACTAGAACCAACCCGCCCATTGCAGCATTCCTGCGGCCGCTTCGGCCCTTCACCCTCGGAAAAAGCGGCCGTGAACGAATCCTAACCATTAGAGGATGCCTGAATGACTATCTTAAATGGAAAACGGCTTGGCACGCAAATCGAATCGGTCTTAGGTCTTGCCGGGATGGCCTGGCTGGCATTGAGTTGTGCCGCGTGGGCTGCGGAAACGGCTGCCACGGCGAACCCCAGCCCACCTGAAATCAGCGACATTCCGGCGGTGAATTGGATGCCGAAGCCCTCCCCCGTGCCGGATGCCGACGGCAAGACCGAGGCGGAAATGAAGCCGTACGCCGAGAGCCTGGGAGCAGCGGACGTCAAGTTCGATATGGTCCCGATTCCCGGGGGGAAGTTCAAGCTCGGCAGCCCCCAGGGCGAGAAGGACCGCAAGGCCGACGAGGGCCCCCAGGTCGAAGTCGCCCTTGAGCCGTTCTGGATGGGCAAGTGCGAGGTGACGTGGGAGGAATATGAAACCTGGTCGTTTGACCTCGACAAACAGCGCCGCAAGGCCAAGCAAGTCGAGCCGACCGAGTGGGACAAACTGGCCGACACCATCGCTCGCCCCACCAAGCCATACACCGACATGACCTTCGACATGGGCAAGAGCCGCTGTCCCACGATCTGCATTACTCAGTATTCCGCCCAGATGTATTGCAAGTGGCTCACTGCGAAGACGGGCCGTTACTACCGCCTGCCCACGGAAGCCGAGTGGGAGTATGCCTGCCGGGCCGGAACCGCCACGGCGTATTCCTGCGGCGACGATCCGAAGAAGCTCGGCGAATATGCCTGGTACGGCGAGAACAGCAACGACAAGTACCACAAGGTCGGGTTGAAGAAGCCGAATCCCTGGGGGCTTCACGACATGCACGGGAACGTGTCCGAGCTGGTGCTCGATCAGTACGTCCCCGATGTGTACACGAAGTTCGCCGCTGAGCAGTCCGTCAAGAACCCCTACGTCTACGCC
>CAYTJV010000329.1:6969-8731 GCA_964438165.1 uncultured Planctomycetaceae bacterium
AAAACCCCTGCGGTGTCGCCACCAAGGGCTAGCCCGGGGGCGGCGGGGGGGGGCGCCTGGCGGGAAGTCCCGGAAATGCTCCCCAGCGCCGCCGGCGGCGGGTCCGGCAAGGACTGGAAAATGCAGGACCCCCAGATTCCGCAGAGCATCTGGTTCTTCACCGATGCCACGTTTGCGGGCTTCCGCGTGCTGCGTCCGCTGCGCACGCCGACCGAGGTAGAAGCCAAGCTCTACGAGCCCGATCCCAAGGTGCGCCACGAATATAGGGAAGCCCAGGGGGGCAAGCAGTAAGAGGGAAGAAGGGAGAGGGGAGAGGGGAGAGGGGAGACGCGCGTCGCTTTTGGCCGAAACTGCCTTTTCCCCGGAGTGCGGCGACTTGTCGCCCCCGTTCTTTTCCGCGACGCACGAGACCGTTTTGCGCGGCCGCTTGCCGAGCGACTCGGTCCTAGCGGAACAGATCTGCCAGCGCCACTCGGAAACCCGGGAGGACCGGCTCGCCGCTGAGTTCCTCTCCTTCCGCCACCAACCGTGCGGGCCTTTGCGGACGATAAATCGTCGCGGTGCGGCGATAGGGATCCATGATCCAGACCAAGGGCACGCCGACGGAGAGGTAGGCGTCGATCTTCTCGTTGATTTCGTCGATGGTGTTGCTGGGAGAAAGGATCTCCACGGCCAGAAGAGGAACGCCCTCGATCAAAGTAGTCTCGTCCGTCTGCCGGGCCAACACTTCGGGAGATACATAGACAATGTCGATCCCGACCGTCGTGTCCGGATCCCGCCTCAGCCGGACCCCCGCCTCTCCACCCAGCACGTCGCCGCGCGGTTCCGGCTGAGCGTCCCGCCAATTCTTGAGGCAACTGGCTAAGGACACCAGAACCTTGCTGTGCAACCGATTGCGCACGGTCATGGGTTTCTCCCGCAACTGGCCACGAATGAGCCAACGCTCCACGCCGTCATCGGGGAGTGCCAACAAGGCTTCCGTGGTCATCGGTTCGCTTGCGATTGTCGCGGCCATCGTCTCGCCCTTCTGAAGGCTTCCAAGCAGCGGCGAAAACAAGATGAGTGTTCTTGCTTTGCCGTACTCACTGAACGCATTATACGTCGGAAAGGGGGTCGTGCCAATCGCCGAACTCGCGGGTCATTCTTGTGGCGACGCTTGAGCCGCAACGTGGCACACGTGCGGCCCGGACGGTATGATCCTTAGTGCGGTCTGACCAGACTTCCGAAGTCTTGGAGACTTCGGAGGTCTGCGTATAGTATATGGAGCACCACCCCAATGACTTCACCACATGTTGACCCAGCCCCCGCGCACCGGCCTTACGTGCCCGACGACGTCGTCATTAGGGAGTTCACCTGGCCGGCGGTCGTGGTTGGGGCCCTCCTGGGGATCGTGTTCGGGGCCTCCTCGCTCTATCTGGTGCTGAAAGTCGGCATGACCGTCTCGGCCTCGATCCCCGTGGCCGTGCTGTCGATCACCCTGTTTCGCGTCTTCTCGCGCGTGTTCGGGGTCCGCCGGGCGACGATCCTGGAGAACAACATCGTCCAGACGACCGGTTCGGCCGGCGAGTCGATTGCCTTCGGCGTCGGCGTGACCATGCCGGCGGTCATGCTCCTGGGCTTTGAGATGGAGATTGGCCGCGTGATGGTCGTCTCCGTGCTGGGCGGGCTGCTGGGCATCTTGATGATGATCCCACTGCGGCGGGCGTTCATCGTCAAGCAGCACGGCACGCTCAAATATCCCGAGGGAACAGCCTGTGCCGAC
>CAYTJV010000330.1:0-8731 GCA_964438165.1 uncultured Planctomycetaceae bacterium
AAGCTCGGCTACACGCCGATCCTCATCAACGCTCCCTTCTATGTCGCGATCGAGAAGGGGTACTTCGCCGACGAAGGCATCAACATGAAGCTCGAACTTCCAGGGGGTTCGGGCGCCGACATCCTCACACAGGTGATCGCGGGCAACATCCAGGTCGGCTCGTCTGGCGTCGCGGCAGCGCTCTTCAACGCCGCCTCCGCAGCGCTTGCCGCCAAGAAGGACATGCCCTTCCAGGTCGTGTCCCCGTTGCACGTCGAGCGCCCGCCGTCCAACACCCCGCTCGTGGTCAGCAAGGCCCGCATGGATTCCGGCGAAATCACGAAGATCGCTGACCTCAAGGGCAAGAAGGTCGCCGTCAACGGTCTCGGCACCGGCACGGAGTTTTGGCTCAACCTGGCCCTCAAGTCGGGCGGGCTCACCACGAAGGATGTCACCATCCAGGTGCTCCCGTTTGCCAACATGGCCGAGGCCCTGGTCAACAAGGGCATCGACGCCGCCATCCTCCCGGAGCCGTTTGCCACCACGGGTGCCGACCTTGGCCAGGTGAAGGTGCTGAGCAATACCTTCGTGAACGGCGAAGCGTCGACCGCTATCTACTGGAACGCCGACTGGGCGAAGAAGAACCCGCAACTGGCGGATGGCTTCCTTCGCGCTTTCCAGAAGGCGGCAAACGAACTCGAAAAGGGTGGCTGGGACAACCCGGCCATCGTCGACATCCTCGTCAAATACACGAAGGTTTCGGCCGACGTGATCAAGCGCGCCCCACGGCCGCACTTTCTCGCGGACGGTAAGCTGGTACCGGAGGAATGGCGCGCCAGCGAGGCGTATTTCCGTTCCCAGGGCCAGCTCACGTATGAGGGCAACCTCGATCTCAACCTGTTCATGCGGCTGAAGTGACGCATTCGGCCAGAGAGGAGGCCCGGCCCTTGAGAACCGCCAACGCGGTCGATGTGGCCGGGCTGTCCCTTCGCTATCCCGGGCGTGGCGGGGTCCTCGCGCTCGAGGGAGTCGACCTCCATGTCGAGGCCGGGTCCTTCCACGCCATTCTCGGCCCCAGCGGTTGCGGCAAGAGCACCCTTCTCAAAGTGCTGGCCGGACTTGTGCCGGCCACAACCGGCGTTTGGGCGATCGCCAACAACGTTCGCCCTGCCTACGTGCCGCAGGGCAACTCCTGCTTTCCGTGGCTCACCGCCGAAGACAACGTCGCCTACGGTCTCTGGATCCAGGGCAAGCCGCGGCAGGAACGGCGCGCTGCCGCCCGGTCGCTGCTGGCCAGCCTCCACCTCGACGGGTTTTCCCGCCGCTACCCCCACCAGCTCTCCGAGGGCATGCGCCAGCGCGTCGCAATCGCACGTGCCTTCGCAGTCAACACGCCCGTCCTCGTGATGGACGAACCACTCTCGGCGCTGGATTTCCAGACCAAGATCCACGTCCAGGGCGAACTCCTCCAGCTCTGGGCCGAGCGCGGCTCCACCGTCGTCTACGTGACGCACGACATCGACGAAGCTCTCACCCTGGCCGACCGCGTGACAGTCCTTTCCGGCCGCCCCGGCCGCGTCCTGGAGACCGTCGAGGTTCCCTTCCCGCGCCCTCGCACCTATCGCGATGTGCGCAATCAGCCCGGCTATGCGTCGGCCTTCCAGCGGCTCTTCGAGCTGCTCGAAGGGGGCAAGTAGATGGACCTCCGCCACGCCCTCAGCACGCTCCTGATCGGCCTTATCGTGCCGCTGGGCCTGCTCGCGCTCTGGCAGGTTGCCGCCGACCGCGACTGGGTGAATACCCTCTTCTATCCCGCGCCGTCGGTCATCCTGGAACGGACATGGGACCACCTTCTCGATGGCAAGCTGCTGGACGACTCGCGCATCACCCTGAAACGCCTCGCCATCGGCTTCGCGCTCGGCGCCGGTCCCGGGGTTGTCGTCGGGCTCGGTGCCGGCCTCGTCCCTTCCATCCGGCGGGCGCTCTATCCGCTGGCGACCGCGCTCTATGTCGTTCCGCGCATCGCCCTGCTGCCGCTCGTCCTGGTCGCTTTCGGCATCGGCGATCCGGCGCGGGTGTTCATGGTGGCCTTCAGCGTGTTCTTCATCGTCTTCTTCAGCTCCCTCTCGGCCGCACAACAGGTGAGCCGGACGGACATCGACACCGCGCGGGCCTTTGGCGCCAATCGCGATCAGATGGTTCGGTCGGTGCTGCTGCCGGGCTCAGCCGCGTCGATCTTCAGCGGACTCCGCGTCGCCATGGGCGTCGCCCTGATCATCATCATCAGCACTGAATTCCTGGTCTCTAGGACCGGCCTGGGCGCTCGCATCTGGCGCAGCTACCAGATCTTCGACTACCCCTCCATGTACTCCGGAATTGTGGCCGTCACCCTCCTCGGCGTGGCCCTCAACCTCGTCCTCCTCGGAGTCGAACGTATCTGCCTCCCCTGGCGACGGTAGTCCGGCCCACGGACCGCGTCACCGGCGAACGAAAGCGCCGCCGTGTGAACGGCGGCGCTGAGGAGGGACTGCAAGGAGAGCGGTTGCTGGCCTACTCCACGACCTCGACGGACAACCTGATGGCCGGGGTCTTCCGCACCGGGTGGTCGTGCGCGTACGTCAGCATCGGTAGCGAGTAGATCTTCGGCATCAGATCCTGGCCCTTATACACGGTGGGGTAGAGGTCGAGGATGTGCGTGCCGGGCGCCCCGGTCGCCGTGAAGTGAAACTGCATGTCGCCACCCGTGCTCAGCCCGCACGCGTAGCCGACATAGGCGTTGTCGTAGGTCACCGCGTACGTATTGTCATAGGTGGTCCAGCCGCCGCCCTTGAGGTGGACGCTAATCTGCTCCATGGGCCGGACCCGCTCGGTGTACGACACAATGGACGGCGTGATCACGAACCCTGCTGCCGCCAGCACGTCGGCGCCCCGGCAGACTTCGATCCGGTGGCTGCCGCCCAGGTCGTCGGGAATCTTGAAGTCAGATTCGAATGTCCCATCCGGCCCGGTGCGGATCTCGCCCACGTTCTTGCGAAGCTCCCGGATGCCGACGTGCGTCACCCGATCGCCAATGACCGAAGTCCAGATCAGGGGTAGTGTTGCCCCTGCCGGTAAGCCGCTCCCCTTGAGCTTCGTGACCTGTCCCACCTGGCCTCGATCGACGGAAAGCGTCAACTTCCCCGGCCCCGAGACCTCGAAGGGCCATGGATTGTCGTCTGCCGAGAAGTCATCCATCGCGGGCGCGATCGCGCCCGGGTCCGCCGTCACCCGGAACCTGAAGTCGACGCCAGACGGGAACTCGTCCTGGAACGGTGACGTGTCCCAGGCGAGGTACGGCGCGGACTGGTAGGAGTTGTTCCAGGCGGCGATCAGGTGCATTCCCACTGGGCCGGCCGCCCGGAAACGCGCGATGCCAACGCCCTTCGTGGTCACGGCCGTCATCAGCCCGAAGTAGCGGTTGTCCCAGAGCAGATGCCAGGTGTTCATCGTCGTGCGGAGGTCGATCCCGGTGACTTTGAGCTCAATCATCGTCCCGATCGGCCCTTCGGCCGGCGACATCGACCAGGTTGGCGTGACCATCACGCCCCCCTGCGACTCCTCAATCCCGTTCACGCGACCGCGAATGTCGTGCGGCCCGCCGAAGTCCACGGGCACGACGAACGACGCGTGCACACCGCCCTGCTTGTCCGCGACCGCCGTCGCAACGACCGTAACCGTCGGCTCGTACCGCTGCCCCACGAATTCGGAGAAGCCTTCGATCTCGTACCGGCCTTCGACCGAGTGCCAGACAATCTCCACCGTCGCGCCCGGCACGTAGCCGGTACCGGTGACCTCAACCGTCTGGCCCGCCGTCACCTGGTAGGGCGCGGCCTGGAGCGTCGCCGTATAGGTGTGCCACTCTTCCGCGGCGGCGGCGGTCTGCGCCTGCGGCACGGCAGTTGCCGTTCCTGGCTGATTGGAGAACCCCGGGACCAACTGCCCCGGGTTCGTCTGGCTGGTTGTCATGCTGAGCCTCGATCTCGTCTGGGGGATGGTGGAATCGCTGCGACGTGCGATCCCCGCTTCGATCCAGTGTAGCGGCGCGTTTTCGCCATTCGGTTATTCGACCACCTCGATAGAGAACCGGACGGATGGCGTCGCCCGCAGTGGAGGACAAGGGGAACCGCGATGCGGAACAGCGGCAAACCGCCAGGGCACCCTCGAACGGACCTGTCGCCAGCGCGTCTCGCCTATGGCGCACGAACAAACGGACTCGGCCGAGCCCGGCCGCTACTGCACACCACGATTTCCCAGACCAAACCTCTGGTGGACCCGCCAGGGCTGAACGGCATTGCCGCACCGCCCCGGCGATTCCGAGACTTCTTACCCGGGAGGGAACAGGCCGCTCAGGCCCGCCCCTCCCGGGAGGAATAGTGGACTACGGCGCCGGAACGATCGGGCGGACCGTGTCCGTGATCGTCAACGGCCCCAGGCCAAGCTGCTTGAACGTCCCCACGACTCCGTCCAGGCTGGTGGCCGTGATGGTGTAGTCGAGCGTGCCGACGGCGTACGTTGTCGGGATCACCCAGCCAACGGTCCAAAAGGACTCGTTCGGGGGATCCTTGGGGTGCGGGCCGTACTTCATCGGGTCGAGCTTTGTGCCGTCCTTGAGCGTCACTTCGACGCTCTTCAGCTGCTTGTCGTCCATCGGCTTGCCTGTCGTCGGGTCGTAGACACGAACGCGGAAGACGATCTGCTCGTTCTTGGCAAATCGGCTGAGCTGCACGCAACTCTGCGTGGGCGCGTCCGCCGTCGGGATGTTCTTGCTCCCGCGTACGGTGTCGGCGTCGACGAACAGGAAGGCCGCCTTGGCCGGGGCCGAAGTCGCGGCGGGTGTGGTGCCGGTGGTTACCGGCTGGGTCGCAACAGCGTCGTCTTTGGTGCTGTCGTCGCCGCCGCACGCCGCCACCAGCGCCGGGACCGACGCGAGAGTCATTGTGCCTGCTGCGATCTTGACTACCTGGGCTCTCTTCATTAAGTGTTCCTCCTCTTAGGTTCGAGAGTGCCGTGAGTCGAATTCCCCTCGCCGGACGCATGCACGCCCGGCGTTGGTTACTGCGCTAGCCTTTCGCCCCCCGGGCGTTCGGCGTCGTCCGACCGGATCGCAAAGACCAGCCGCACGACCACCACGATGAAGGTGGACCAGATCGCCGCTACGAGCAGTCCCACAACCGTAGGCGCCCATTCGCGGATCGATTCGAGCCCGAAGTCGGCATTTCGATGAAGCGTCACCGGGCCGACCGCCTTGAATTGCCCGTTCGACTGTGAGGCGGCGAAATCCTTCGTCCCGGCGAAGATGACCGTCACCTTGATGTCGCCTACCCAACTCGGCTTGTACGAGAATGTCGCCACGCCGTCTGATTCCGTGGTCGCTTCTGCGACCTTCATCAGCTTGGGACCGAACGGTTCTGTCAGGACGTAGAGCTTCAGTGGGAACCCGCCGAGCGGCTTGCCGCTGGCGTCGGCCAACTCGGCCGAGACGCTTACGGGCTTTCCCCGCTCCTGGTCAGCCGGTTGCGGGACTTTGATCGCCGTCGCCTTTCCTGGTGGTTCCCTTTGTGCCACGGCCGTGCCCGCCGCAAAGAACATGGTCGAAACGATGGCTACGATGGCCAGGATCGGTATCAACCTCCGGGTACTCATCGCTACTTCCCTCCCGATGCCGTAACGGGGACGGCGCCGAGCGCAGCCGCCTGCTCCGGGCTATCCTGGTGCGCCGCTTCGTACTCGTGGATCGAAATGACCGGGAAGAGGCGGAAGAAGATCATCAACAGCCACGGAATGGCAGCTGCTGCTGCCAGCGTGATAGCGATTTCCACCCAGGTCGGTTCGTATGCCTTCAGCACGTCGGTCGGCAGGACCGATTCGGCCAGACCCGGCACAACGATCAGGAAGCGCTTGACAAACATCCCCAGCACGATCGCGATCGAAGCGACCGTAATCCCGGGGATGTTGCGCGTGAATGGCATGGCGATCGTCGCCATGGGGAGCAACACTCCCCCAACCACGAACAGCCAGAACACCCACGCGGGATCGCCGGTCATCAGCAGTTCGAGCTGGCCGCCGGTCTCGCCGGTCATCTTGTACCCTTCGGTCACGTACTCCGAGATCATGAAGTACAGATAGGCCCCGGCTAACGCAATCAGGCCATACCCCAACATCCTGAAGTGTTGCTCGGTGATGATCGCTTCGAGGTGATACGCCTTGCGGATGACGGCCATGATGATCACGAGGGCCGCAACCCCCGAAAACACCGCTCCCAGCACGAAGTAGGGGGCGAAGATGGTGCTGTTCCATCCGGGACGTACGGTGACCGAGAAGAGCCACGCCAGCACCGACGGCACCGCCATCGCGACCGGGATGATGAGAATCGACATGACGGTGATGCTTTGCCGAAGCACCTTCCGCTGCCCCGGTTGGCCCGACCAGCCAAGCGCCAGCACCCGGTACGACACCCGGCGCACCCTGCCGATGCGGTCGCTCAACTGGTCGCGGCAGTACGCGAAGTCCGGGATGAGCGGCAGGTAGAGGAAGAGGATGAGCGCGACGAGGTAGTTCGTGACCACGATCACGTCCCACACGACCGGCGAGCCGATCTGACCGTAGCGGAAGAGGTACCATCCCCGCTCCGGCCGGCCAAGGTCGATCACCGGGAAGAGCGCGCCTGCGAGCGCCGCCGCCAGCGCGATCGACTCGAGCATTCGCGTGAGCCCGCGCCGCCACACTACGTCCGTCAGGCGCATGACCGCCGAGGCGATCGCCGCGCCGTAGCTAATCCCCATGAAGAAGATCAGATTGCTGATGTAGAAGCCCCAGGAAGTGCGCTGGTCGAGACCAGTCACGCCCAGACCTTCCTTGAGCTGGTAGGCATACGCCAGGCCGCCCCAGGCGATGACCACGGTAAGGACCGCGAAGATCGCCCACCATCGCCACCCGCCCCGCAGCACGGGCCTGATCGCCGCCTCGCGAACATTGGATTCCATCGAAGAAGCTGTCATCGTCGCCATCTCCTAGAAATCCAGGTCCTGGCCGTGGCCAGCGACGAACCAGACGCGAGGGCTGGTATTCAGCTCCTCCTTGTACCGGTAGGCGTCGTTGTCATAGATGTACTTCGAGAAGACATAGGTCTCGCCGGACCCGTTTGTCATCACGTCGGAGTTCAGATCGACGATGTAGAGGGCATCCATCGTGCACGCGTCCACGCAGAACGGGAGCTTGCCCTTATCCGCGTTGTGCACACAGAGGATGCACTTTCCAACCGTCCCCTTCTGCTGTGGAACCGGGAACTCCGGCATTGGGTTGTCGAAGGGCGATGGCGGCTTGATCGGATCCTTGTAGTTGAAGTAGCGCGCTTCGTAAGGGCAGGCGGCCATGCACATGCGGCAACCGATGCACTTGCTCTGGTCAATCAGTACCACGCCCTCGGAATTCTTGAAGGTTGCGGCGGTTGGGCACACCTTCAAACAAGGGGGGTTTTCGCACATCATGCACAGCCGGGGCATATAGCTCTTCCGCCCCTGCTTGTCCTTGATCTCAAAGACCTTGATCCACTCATGGTCCTTGGGCAGGAAGTGCTCCTTCTGGCAGGCCCTGGTGCAGTAAAGGCAACCGTCGCAACGGCGCATGTCGATGACGAACCCCCACTGCCGCGTGCCGCTTTTTGCCGGGGCCTGGTCTCCTGCTTGTTGTGAACCCGCAACGGGTATCTGCGTCAACGGGATGATGCTTGCGGCCGCCATGCCGGCAGCCGCGCCGATCCCCCCAAGCACGCGTCGTCGTGACCATGCTGGGGCGGAGGCGTCGCCGCCTGTCTGTCCTTCCATACGTCCCTGACTCCTATGCTCTGCCCGGACCGTTCGCCTCGCGTTTCCATCGCTGTGGCAAACAGTCCTAGACAATTGTCGGACCGATCGGCCGTGCGCCAAAGGGCCCAATGGGCCCTAGAGCGGGTCCAGAGGGCCGAGATTGTGCGAAAAATCACATATATTCGGCCTCTCGATGATTAGATGTGTAACATCTATACAAAAAGCGGGGTTCTCACCCACGCGCGCAGGGGTATCCACGGGTAGCCCGCCCGGGACGTTGGCCACGCCGGAGATCACCGCCGCGCATGCTGTCCAGATCGGGGGCAGAAAGGGCCCGGAAAGAAGGCTGGACCCGGCCCTCCGTTCTCATGGTGTTCTAATCCACCGGCGATAGCCTCCCTCCAACGGTGCGTTTTCGCGGTGGCGCCGATGACCCGTGAAGGAGCCCGACACATGAAACGGAAGCCCTCGTCGAACTCGGGAGAACCGTGGCGGCGGCTGCCTTCCGCGCGCCCGGGGACGCGCAAGGCCAGTCCGGGCAGAGGGACGAATGGCCTTGTGGGCCTCAGTGCGGTTGCTATCGCCTCCGTGTTCGGCGTCGGCTACCTGCACACGCGGTCCTCTGTCGACCAACTCCTGGGGCAGGCCGACCCTCAGGCCTCGCCCATCTCAACCGGGCGCACTTCCGTCCAGCCGGACATTGCGTCGCCCACGCCCTTCGCTCGCGGTTCTGGTCAATCGCAGGCGGCTCCGTCGACCGGCGCAGCGCCGTCTGCCCGGCCAACCGCCACGCCGCAGGCGCAGACGGGGACCTACCGCGATGGAACGTACACCGGCGTGGGTTCGAGCCGGCACGGCAGCATCCAGGCGAGTACGAAGCGACGGTCCAGGCCAGCCGGCAGTCGCCG
>CAYTJV010000331.1:0-8718 GCA_964438165.1 uncultured Planctomycetaceae bacterium
ATATCAACTTTTCCTCCTCCGGCGTTGGCCGACGAGTTGGGACGCGGGCGACTCGACGGCGGGCCGCACGTCGTAAGTTCCTTACACCCCCCCACCCCCCCCGAGAATCTGAAGACGACGCACCCGTGCGTAATGCTATGGTTACACATCCAGGTGGCCAAGACGGTTTGAGCGAGCACGGCGTGGTCGGCATTTCCCGGGTCCATTGACTGCTGAAGGTTTCCCGACATGTTCGGCGCATCGCGTGGCCATCGACCAAGCAGCGACGATCTCCCCTCATGGGCGATCTCGCCAGCCCCGCGACGATCGCGCCGGTCTCCTCGATGGCCCGTCTGCAAGATGCGGCAAACTGCCGGTGCCGCGGCAACAGATTACGTCGTGGTGCTGGGGCTAATAGCGTTGGCAGTGATTGGCGCTTTTCTGCTGTTTGGAGATCAACTCCGTACGGTCTTCGACCTCGCGACGGTGCGTCTTCCCGCCGGCTCGGCTGGTCCGCAAGGGGCGCGCATGGATTCGCTTCGTGGCAGGAAGGACGCGGTCGAGAGGCTCGCTCTCGGGTAGAAACCACGACCGGCGCAGCCGACGTGCTTTCTCGCATCGCCTTGCTCGTTGCCTTCGCGGCTCCACTTGGGGCCTGGTGTGTGACAACGATTGCCAGGCGTCCGCGGAAACGGCACGATGAATCCGTGCCGTCCGCACCGCCGGTCGCACGCCCGACCCCGGAGGCCATCCAGGCCCGGGCTGCGGCGAAGCGCCAGCAGCTTTGGAGGGCTTTCGTAAACGATCGGGACATGCTCGTGCAGAACCAGGTCCGCGTGCGGCATCTCATGACGCGGGATGTGCTGTCCGTCTCCCCCACGGCCTCGCGCGATGAGGTAGTCAAGAAGTTCCAATCGTGTCGCGTGAGCCATTTGCCGGTATGCGACAGTTGCGGGCGTCTTATGGGGGTGATCAGCGACCGCGATTTGCCCAGACGGCGAGGCAACACGGCGGCAAAGGTGATGACCTCTGCGGTCACGGCGGTCACCCCGGACACCACCATCAGTTCGGCGGTTTCCCTCCTCATCGAGCGCCGCATCGCGTGCCTTCCGGTCGTGGAGAAGGACGTGGTCTGCGGAGTCATCACCACCACGGACCTCTTGCTGACTCTCCAGTGCGCTCTTCAAATGTGGTTGCGGGCTTCCCAGACTGACTCGCAGCCCTCCGAGACGTGCGAGGGCTCGGGGCTCGCCAGTCGTAAGGAACTGGAAAAATTCCTGGATAAGATGTTGGCGATCCGCGCCGCGCACGGCCACGAGGTTGCGCTGGTCCTGGCGGCATTTGACGGCGGGGCGATCGCCGGCGCGCGACTGATGAGCGCGGCCTGGCTCTTGGCCCAGCACACTCGGGACAGCGATCTTATGGCCCACCTGGGAGAGAACCGCTTCGTTATCGTGTTGCCGCACACCGAGCTCGAGGCGGCCGAACAGCTCGCCAATGCGATTCAAGATTCCGCGACCAAGGAGCCTCTGTCGAGCCTGGGGATGGTGGTCCACGCGGCTGCGATCGCTCCCCAGGACGGCGAGGACGCCCTGGCCATCCTGTCGCGATCCGAGTCGCTTTTGCTACAGCCGGTCCTCGCGGGGCAAGATCGATGATCGGCACTAAGAATCCCCAGCCGGCAACTCCGCCACGTCTGATCCGGGGATACACTCCGGTCCCTGCGGGGGCCCTGGATGCGATGAGCGAATGCCCATTCAACCTATACGTTGCCGATGCGTTTGGTGGCAGGCCTGTCTTGTACTGTTCCAGCGGCTATAAGGCGGAACAAGACGATTTGGTCGAGGCGGTGCGGCAGCGCGACCGTACGCTTTACATCCGGAATGCCGACCAGGAGGCGTTCAGCGACAAACTCCACGTGGCCTTGGACGGGTACCTCGAAAGAGAGGACGTGCCTGCGGTCGAAAGGCTCGCCGTCCTCCAGTCCGCCGTGACGTCGGGATTGAAAAGGACGTTTAGTCTGTTGCGTGTCGAGGCCGCCATCAAGGAGTCGGAAGATGTTGGCCGCAGGATAGCCAAGCTGCTGCACTCAACGACGGCCGTGCCTCCGGGGCTGGTCGCGCTTGCGCAGCACGATCGTGATACTCTCGCCCACTCGATCAACGTCTCGATCCTTGCCGTCGCCCTGGGCAAGGAGCTCGGTTTCCGTCGGGAAGACGAGCTAGCGGAGATTGCAGTGGGAGCGATGCTCCACGATGTCGGCAAACGCCATATCCCCGCCCGAATTCTCGCAAGCACCCAGCCGCTCTCTCCAGAAGAGAAGCGGCTCGTAAGGATGCACCCTCAGCGTGGCTACGAGGAGCTCTGTGAACAGGAGAGCCTGAGTTTCGGGCAACTGATGATGGTCTACCAGCACCACGAGCGCGTGGACGGAAACGGATATCCTGTCGGCGTTGCAGGCGACGAACTACACCCCCTGGGCACGATTATGTAGCGTGGTGGACGTGTTTGAGGCATTGACCGGGCGGAGGCCCTACCGAGAGCCAGCCGGCACTTCCGATACTGCACAGGAGCTCGAGGCGATGGCCGGCGCCCATTTGGACCAGGAGATGGTTAAATGCTTGACCCGCGAAATCCGCACCAAGCGGTCGAGCGGCTCTGGGTGAAGCTCGGCTGTCGCATTCAGTTGCCCGAAGATGAAGCCGCCTTCCTGGCAAAGAGGGGGCCCGCACCCTCTCTCTACCACGAAAGGCGTAAGTACCGGCGATTCTTCTATCGTGGGAAGTCCATTCTGACACGGGGCGGAGAGCACTTTGCGGTCTACACGAAGGACGTCTCCCGGGGCAGCATCCTGATCGTCCATGCGACGCAGCTTTTTCCGCGGGAATTGGTGAGGCTCCTTTTGCCGAACGGATCGCGCCTGGATCTGCGTATTAAACGCTGTCGCAAGGTCCAGGCCAACTGTTTTGAGTGCGGCGCAGAAATCGAGGGTATCCTTCGCGACACCTTGGATGAGTATTCCAGCTTACTTGACGCCCTGGCCGGAAGCCCGACGCCTGGCGTCCCAAGCTGATCGCGGCTCGAAATTCAAAGCCTGACCCTGCTCATAGACCCATCGCGTAAGAGGACAGCCGCTTGTGCCGCCTGCGAATCGCTAAGGCGGTTCTTTTCGGCGAGCTGCAAAAGGGCTTCGGCCGCAGCCAACGGGTCGCGGGCCCTGCCGCTTTCAGCAGGCTCCTTCGCCTGGACCTGCCCAGCCAACAACGCCGAGGTCGCGAGAATCAACAGGCAGTACGCAGATTTCACAGTTCAGCCCTATCAGCACCAAAGGGTTTCTCGGGTCACTTGGCGTAGTGGATCGAACGCGCTGAAAGTTTCTCCTCGGTGTGTGCCCCGGAGGGGCATTTGATCCCGCGTCTGCGTTTACTTCGCTACGGGACCTTGTGCGGTTGGATCGCGGCTGGCTGCTGCGGCGGCTTCCGCCGCCTCCAGCGGCCGATGATAGAGCTTGACGCCGACGATTCGGCCCGTGACCTGATACTCGGGACCCGGCTGGGCGCTGTATTGGCCCACGTGCAGCTCGCCCGGCCAAATCACCGTGTTGGCTCTTCCGGACGCTTCCGCGACTTTCGCGCCGTCTTGGAAGAGCCGGACAGTGCGGCCGTCGTAGGTGCCGACCAGGTGGATCCATTTTCCCACGACCGGCCGGCCGCCATCGCAATCGATGCCGCCCACGTGCCAGCGGAACGTGCCGCCCAGGCGCTGGAGGAGCCAGCCGGCCTGCTTCCATGACCCGCAACTGACGATCACCGGCATCTGCCCAGGCTCTTGGAAGAAGACCCGGCATTCCAGCGACATCGGCACGCCGAGGTCGAAGTGGCTATGGTGGGGGAAGGTGGCATGGCCGCCGCGCAGGAGGTCCAGCACGCCGCCGTCGCAACGCGCCCCGCCGTGGAGCTTGCCCGGGAGGGTCTTCTCTCCATAGAGTTGTCCGCCAAGATTGCTTTGAAACAGCGGGACGAACACCGGCTCCTTGATCACGATGGCAGAGGCGGTCAAGGGCGGCGTGGGCTCGCTTTCCGCCCCGCGCAGGCTGACCGCGCGGACCGCGTAGGAATAAGGAACCTGGATCTCCACGCCCGCATCGGTATACGAGGCTTCGCGCACGGGTTCCTCGGTGATCTTGACCCACTCCTTGGCCCCGGCCTTGGCTCGGTAGACGTGGTAGCCCGACAAGGCCCTTCGCGGGGCTTGCCACGCCAGCCGGATCGCGCCGGACGCGGGCACGGCCCTAAGCCCGGTGGGCGTGGCCGGCGGAGAAGGCGGGGGAACGGAAACCGCCGTGTAGGCCGGCCGGCTCCGCTTTTGGCCCGAGACCAATACCAGCGCGTAATGCTGCTTTCCCGTCTGGGCCGAGCGGTCGATGTACTGGAACAGGGCCGTTCGCGTCAGGAGCGTCTTTTCGGAGGGCTGGAAGCCTTCCTGGCTCGCGCGGTGGACTTCGGCCTCCAAACCGATGGTCCGGGCCGACCCTTCCCATCGCAGGTGGACCAGTCCGTCTTCGTCCAGCGCCGCCTCAGGCGGGGGCGCGACCTCCGGCAATGGAGGTGGGTTGAACAGCCGGCATTCCCCGGCGGTGACTTCCGCCCCCGGCATGTCGACGCGCGGCGTGGCCAGGGCCTTTTCCCGGGCGTCGCCGATGATCGCCAGCATGGCCTGATAATGCGAATCACCCGCCGACGCGAAGCTCACCGCCGGCTGGCCGCTAAGGTCGGGCGGGACGATCGGCTGCGGCGCGAAGGCCTCCACCGGCTGAACCGCGTGGGCGTAGCCGTTGCGGAGCATATGGACGCGCTGCTGCCGGGGATCGACTTTGCGATCGCGGCACAGGCCCAGGCCGAGCCCGTCGCCCTTGGCCATCGGGGCGCGGAGAATCCGGCTGAGCTGCGGGTCTTTCAGATTGATCCAGTCGCTCTCGAAATAGGCGATGCGGCTGCCCTCGCCGTGGCAGCGCAGGCACCCGGCCGCCTGCATCTGGGCGGTGAGGGCCGTTTTCGTCTGGTTCCAATGCCGGATCGCGCAGCCGTGCTCGGTCTGGTCCCACGTGCCGTGGTACAAGCCATTGGTGTCGATCCAGGCCATCAGCAGATCGCGATCCTTGCGCGACAGGTTGGGAATGTACCCGCTATGGCCACTGACAAGGACTTTCGCCAGCGGGGCGGCGCCGGAGCCCACGGTGCGGGGCGCGAACATCGGCACGGACCAGTGTGCCGTGCCGTTCATGCAGTCGATGCCTGCGATCCAGTAGGCCACCAACTGCGTCTGGCGCCGACTGGTCAGGTTCTCATAGCTGATGTTGAAATGCTCGGTCCAGCCGCCCGACAGGTCCATGCCCGCCGCGATGTCTTTCTCGCCGCCGTGGCAGCTTACGCAGTGCTTGTCGAGCACCGGCTGGACCATACTCGGATAATCGACGTAGCCGCTCCCCCACGACTCGGGCTGGAGTTGGCTGGGCGTGCGGCCCAGCACGTCGCGCGGGCCGGCGTTGGCGGCCGTGCTCGACTTGTGCTCGTGGCATCCGATGCAAGAGCGGGTCGTGCCGGGCGCGGCCTGCACGAAAGTCCTCATGCTCTGCACCAACCGCCCGTCGCCGTCGAGTGCCTGCAAGTACACAGCCCGTCCCGAGGGCACCTCGAAGTAGGCCGAGCCGTTCTCATCGACCGGCACCACGCCCAGGAAATTCTTCACGCTGAAGGCCAGGGCGCAGGAGACCAGGAAGACCTGGTTGTAGGGACTGCCGCCCATCGTCGTGGGACTGACGCGCGACGTCTCCTCGATCACCCGCAGGGACTTCACCTCGCCGCGTTTCACCCCGTGGAGGCCCCGGTAGATGTCCTGGACGAAGAACCGGCCGGTCTTGGCCTTGCGGTCGATCGAATCGACGATCGTCTGCGGCCGGGGCTGGGGTTTGACCAGCATCGGGGCATGGAGGCAGATCTCGGGATCGGAAAGCAGCGTGGTCCGATGCCCCGCCCGGTCGATTAGCTCGATGACGTTCCGCTTCTGCCCCGCGGGACGCCCGCTAAAAAGCACGATGTCCTCCGACAACGGCCACGGCTCGCAGGAATCGCCGCGGTCGAAGGTGGGATCCTCGGGATGCTCGAAATTTGTCGCGGCCGTGGGCTCGTTCTTGCCGCGGCGGGGATCGATCATGGCGATCGATCCCCGTGGCGTGGAGTTGTGCTTGGCAAAGGTGGCCACGACGAGGTGCGAATTAGGCACCGGCCGGGCGTCGAGGACCGCCTCGGGGAAGACCATGTTGTTGGCGTACACGGCGGTCTCTTGCGTCCCGTCGGGGTTGCACGTCCACAGCGATTGGATCGTCAGGGCGTTCTTGTCCACATATTCCCAGCGGCCGAATAAAATCCGCCCGTCGGGCAGGACGCTGGGGTCGAACTCATTGACGTTATTGACCGAAATGGGGTGCATATCCGAGCCGTCGGCATTCATCCGGTGGAGGATCGCCACGCCGCTATTGGCGCAGGGCACCAGTCCGCTGGGCCGCGTGGAGAGAAACACGATCCGCCCGTCGGGCAGGTAGGCCGGCGAAATATCGTGCTGGCCGCCGTGGCTCCCCTTGTAGCAGCCGCACGTGGACGTGGGATCGGTCAGACGCCGCAGCCCCTTGCCGTCGATGCCGATCTCATAAATGCTCGTGCTGCCGGCCGGCTCGCCCTTGAAGCAGAACAGAAGCTTCGTGGCATCCCAGGAGAGCTCCGGATGGGTGTACACGCCCACGCCCAGCGTGCCGGGCGTCGTCGGGTCGATGACCGGCCGGATCTTCCACTCCCGTCGCGGGGCTTGCGGGTTCCCCAGGACGTAGATCCCCCCGCCTCCCGGCGGCCACTTGTAGTACGTGTCGTAGATGTGAATCCCCGTGTACGAGTGCCGCTTGACGAACAAAAGCGGCGCGTCGAGGAGATTGAGCATCTCCCCGCCGGCCTCGACCTGTTTGGGAGACGGCGCCTTTTGTGCAGGCTCCGCCGCCAACGCGACGTGGAGGCAGATGAAGATGCTGACACTGGCGGCCCATGCCGCGATCCGCTGGCTACGCATCATGGCACAATCCTCGGCTGAGTGGTTTCGTGTTCGGGTACTCTAACGCTGCATTGAATGACGACTTCCGCGAGTGTCTTTGAATCCTCGTGCCCCGGAGGGACACTTGATAATAGCCCAGCGATTCATCGCTGGGTAGGAGGATCGAATCGCGCCGGGGTGTCCCGGAGGGACACTTGAACCGCCTGCCGCGAGTTTCAAACGTCCCTCCAGGACGAAAGACCGTCTCAGGGCGATTCATCACCCAGCGATGAATCGATGGGCTATTTTCAAACGTCCCTCCAGGACGAGCGGCCCTCGTCGCCAACGATGTTCCCGAAATACGGAAGTTGTTGTTCGGCTGATCCCAACGTCCGTTCCAGCATACTCCAGATCGAGTGTCGGCGGAAGACTCAACCCAGCATGCGCCACACCTCGTCGGGCCAGGGGTAACTGCCGGGCTTGACGGTGACGATCACCGGCGGCTGGGTGCGGACCTGCAATGCCACCACGCCGGGGGCGTACTGGCGGCAGACGCGGCTGTGCGTCCAACCCATGCGCCGCACCAGGGCCGAGGCGGTCCCGCCCCCTTCGACGAAAAACCGGTCCACCCTCTGCTTCTGGATTACCTGCGAAACCACCTCCATCAGGTGGTCAAGAAGCGATCGTGGCGCCGCCGGAAGGAATCCCGGCTGGCTGCCCAGGGCGACCATCGCCACGCCGCGTTGCCCAAGGGCGGCAACCGCGGCGTCGACCGGCGAGGCCCCCGACGACAGCACCACGACTGGGATGCCGCACCGGGCACACTCCTCGCTCCGATCAGAAGTCGAAGCCGCGGCGCTGCCACACACAAACAAGGAACCTTGCGCGATTCCTGCACGCTTCGTCCCCGCTTCCTCGACGTGCTGCGGCTCGCCGCGGCAAAGCCCTTGGGCGGCCAGGAGGGCGGCGAAGAAATCGGCCGCTCCGGCCGGAAGGGTCGACGGCTCGATTCGCTGGGCCCAGAGCGCTGTGTCCGCCGGAGTACACGCTTCGCCCACGATGATGCCGCTCTCGGGCAAGTCTTGCTCGGGACGCCGCAGACACACGTCCGTGTCGCCAGTTGCGCCCAACAGGTCCAACACGCCGGCCGAACGGACGGGGTGCTCCGGGTCGGCAGCGAAGGCAGTCTGGTCAATTGGCCGGCCGTCGACGAAATACTGCCCGCCGCGGATCATCCGGCCGCGCGAGGGATTGGCCGGCAGAAGGATCGCCCGCCGCTTGCCCGTGGCCGCCAGCATCGCCCTCACTTCCGCCAGCACCGGACCCCGCAGAACGGAATCGACCTTCTTGAAGACCCAAGCCGGCCGGTGCCGATCGAGGCCCCGCACCGCGTGGGCGACCCGTCGGGCTGCTTCCGCGGCCGAGCAGGAGCGGCTATCGGTATCGACCACGACGAGGTCGGCGGCGAAACGGATGTCCGGCGCGGTGTGGACCTCACTTCCCAGCCCGCACGTGAATCCGATCCCTGCAAGCTCCGCTGCGCCCGCAAAATCGTCGGCAATCACAGCGATCATCGCTGCCTCCGCTGGTTCTAGCCATCCTACTCATTCGGACCCCTGCCGGCTCGCGGGCTGTCGGGTTAAGTTTTTGGCGGCTTCATGA
>CAYTJV010000332.1:0-8708 GCA_964438165.1 uncultured Planctomycetaceae bacterium
CGAGGCAGCGTGGTGCTGGTCGACTACTGGGCCACCTGGTGCGAGCCCTGCAAGGAGCTTTTCCCGCACACGGTGGCCCTGCACCGCGAGTTGGCCGACCGCGGCCTGGCGGTGCTCTCGCTCAGCTTTGACGATCCGGAAGAGGAGCCCGACGTGCTCAAGTTCCTTTCGGCCCAGGGGGCCGCGTTCGAGAACCTCCGCGCCCACTCTGGCGCATCGTCGCGGTCGGCCTCGGCGTTTGGCATCGAGAACGGAGCGATTCCGTTCATGCAGCTTTACGACCGGGCGGGCAAATTGCACAAGACGTTCCTTGCGCCGATCAAGCCCGACCGGATTCAGGACGCGGTCAAGCAGTTGCTCGCAGAGGCCGCTCCCGCGCCATCATAACGCCGCTCGAAAGTATGTGGGCAAAGTAGTAGGCACACTCCGTGTGCCGTAACCAGCGGACGGCACGCGGAGCGTGCCTGCTACCATTGGCTTGACCGGAAAATCCTGGGAAAGGAGCATCGTGGTGCACCCAAACCGAGCGACGTGGACAGGCATGGGTTGCCTCGTGGGAGTGCTTTTCACGCTCAGTGCGTTTGGCGGGGACTGGCCGCAATGGTGCGGGTCCGACGGCAAGAACATGGTATCGCACGAGAAGAACCTGCCCGCCTCGTTTGTGCCCGGGGAAAAGCGAGGCAAGGAGCGGATCATCGATCTTAGCACGGCGACGAACGTGAAATGGGGAGTCAAGCTCTGCGACGCCCTTTACTCCTCGCCTGCGATTGCCAGGGGAAAGGTGTTCATCGGGGGCGTCGAGGCGGGAAACGGGGTTTTCCTCTGCCTGGACGCGGCCACGGGAAGGCTTCTCTGGCAATGGAAGGCGCCGGCAAGACCGGCCCCCAAGTCGATCGATGGCTTCTCGATCGGCATCCACGGAATCCCAGCCATGATGGGCGTGTGTGCCTCGGCGGCCGTCGATTGCGATCGCGTCTACTTCGTCTCCAACCGCTTCGACGTGCTCTGCCTGGACGTCCACGGTCAACCGCCCGGGCCCGACGCCGGCAAGGCGCGCGTCGTCTGGTCGTTCGACATGTGGGACAAGTTGGGCGTGTTTCCCTGCGACGCGGCCAACGGCTCTCCGGTTATCGACGGCGATCTGCTCTACGTGGAGACCTCCAATGGAGTGGACCGCAACACGTTCCAGGACCCCGCCAGGGAGAAGAACCGCAAGCTGCCGGCTCCCAACGCGCCGAACCTGATCGTGCTGGACAAGAAGACCGGCCGCCTGGTCGCCCGCGACGACCTGCGGATCGCGGACCAGATCTTGCACGGGCAATGGTCCGCGCCGACGCTGGGCAAGGTGGGGGCGCGGAAGCTGGTCTTCTTCGGCGGCGGCGACGGCCTCTTATATGCGTTTGAGACGCTCTCGTCGGTCCCGGACAAGCCCGTTCGATTGACGACCGTCTGGTGGCACGACTGCATCCCGCCCGAGTACAGGGTGTTCGACGGCTTCGACCCCGTGACACACTACTGCCTCGGCGACAGACGCGTCAAGGGCGCGCTGAACAAACACGACGGTAAGTTTATCGGCATGAGCGAGATCATCGGCACCCCGGTGTTCTTGAACAACCGCATCTACCTGGCCATCGGCCGCGATCCCGCCCACGGACGCGGGCGCGGGGCCCTGCACTGCATCGACGCCGCCGGGACCGGAGACATCACGAAGACCGGCAGAATCTGGACCTACCAGGGCCTCGATCGGACGCTTTGCACGGTGTCGGTCGCCGATGGTTTGGTCTACGTCTCCGACGTTGACGGCCGATTGCACTGCGTCGATCAAGAGACGGGAAAGTGCTACTGGATCCACGAGACGCACTGCGAGGTCTGGGGCTCGACGCTGGTGGCGGACGGAAAGGTCTACATGCCCACCGCCAAGGGGCTTTCGGTGCTCGCCGCGGGGAAACGCCTGCAAGTCCTCAGTCACATCAGTCTCGGGGCCAAGTTCTTCGCGTCGCCGGTGGTGGCCAATGGGACCTTGTACGTCGCTTCCACGGGCGGCTGGCTTTGGGCGGTCGCGTCCCCGCCGGTCGCCGCGGCTGATGCGAAGCCGCAGCCGGCAGCGACGGGATCCTCCACTTGCGGATTCCGGTAGGCCGGCCAGACGCCGAGTATGAGGCGGTGGTCGTGCTGCAGCCAGCGTCGGCGGGTCACGCACCTGGCGCCCCGGAAGCGCTGGGGTGGCCGGCGGGCTACTTCGAGGAAACATTCGGGTCGATCAGGGACGAAGCCTTTGTTCGTCCCCCGCAAGGTGAACTGCCAAAGCCCGTGGAACTCGAATGACCTACTTGCTCGACACGTTTGCAGCTCGCCGCGATCGCGCTAGCCAACGGTCTGACGCTGGTTACCCATAACACTGGCGAGTTTATCCGCGTGCCACGGCTGATGATCGAAGATTGGGAGAAGCGATAACCTGGTTGCACCAGGATCCATGCGAAGATGCAAGCGCTGAACTCCGGGCACCGCCCGTTCAGTGGTCCTCGGAGCCGCGGTCTTGGACATCGTCGTTGCCGAAATTCAAGAACCAGTCGCTCCCATCGCCGCCGAACAGCACGTCGCGCACTCCGTCGTTGAGCACCGTGCCGTTGGGAGTCGACTTGGTCTACCGCTTCGAGTTGCCCGAGATCGAAGTCCGTTGAGCCTCTTCAACCAATCCAGTGACATCGAAAGGAATGAGTGACTGTCATGTCCGGCAAACGGTTCGCGGTGGTTGTCAATCCCCGCGGCGGAATCGCAGCCCCAACGGACTACGCCTGGATCTGGCGGAGCATGTCGCCGCTGTCGTAGATCTCCCATCCTTCGGCCAGCTTGCCGCCGGCGATCCGGAACGTGCTGATGGCCGGAAGCCGGATCTGGTTCCCCTTGGGGGCGACGCCCGCAAACTCACCGGTGTGTTTGAACAGCGCGACGAAGTGGCAGTCGACCCGGTCGCCTTCGGCCAGCAGGAAGTCGATCTCGATCCGCAGATCGCTGAAGAAGGCGGCGATGAATTGCGTGAAGAACTGGCGCACGCCCTTGGGGCCCGGGGGGATGTCCGGCGGGAAATGGTGATCCACGAAATCGGCCGTCACAAGCTCCTCGATGCCCGCCAAGTCCCCCGCGACCAACTCGTAATACCGACGCACAAGCTTCTTGTTCTCTTCCAGCATGGGTAGCCTCCTTTTTTGGATCAGCGAACCGCTCTCCCGCTCGAACAAGGCGAGGTTGCTGCCTTTCGGGGATTCGACGGTCCTATTACTGTAGCGGGATCCAGGCGGTCTTGTCACCCTGCCTCAAACACACCCTCTTGGCGTTTCGTTGCCGACGTGCTAGGCTCGTACATTGAGATGTTCCATCGTCTCCCCCCAAACGAACGGGCGGATTCGGCGCGGGCCCGCGTGGAGGGAGACGTTTGCCGTAGGGGACAGCATGTATAATTTGCCGGTCCACTGGTCCGAAGGGCTTTTCTTGCAGCCGCATCACTTCCAGGCGGCCGATCGGTATTGGACCGAGGTGCTCCAGACTTCCGAGCAGTGGGATAACCCCTATTACTACGGCATCCGCCAGCTCGAATTCAGCCACGAGGCGATGGGCAACTTCCAGTTCCAAGTGAATGTGTGCCGGCTGCGGATGAAGGACGGCACGCTGGTGGCGCTGGGCGCGGGCCAGGAACCGGACCGCATCGACCTGAAAGAGGCGTTTGCCAAGGAATCGGTGATCCGGGTGTTCCTGGGCATTCCCAAGCTCAAGATGGGGCGGGTCAACGTCGCCGCCCGCACAGTAGGCGACCAGCAGCGCTACGTCGAGACGAAACAGTTGGTGCAGGACGAGGGTCTTGGCGGCAACGAGCAGGAGATCCGCTTCCGCGATCTGAACGTGCGCCTGATGTTGTCGACGCAAGACACGGCGGGCTATGAGCTTCTGCCGATCGCCCAGGTGCAGCGGGCGGGCGAGAAGGAAGCCACCCCGCAGCTCGACACAAGCTACATTCCCCCCGTGCTGGCCATCGAGGCCTGGCCGCCGCTGGGCCGCGACATCGTGCGCGCGATCTACGACATCATCGGCCGGAAAATCGAGATCCTCAGCGAGCAGATTCTCAGCCGCGGGATCACGCTGGTGAGCCAAGAGCCGGGCGACATGGATCGCCTGCTGATGCTCCACGTGATCAACGCGGCATACGCGTACTTGGGCGTGCTGACGTTCGCCATCGGCGTACACCCGTTCCTGGCCTATAGCGAATTGTGCCGGCTGGTGGGGCAGTTGTCGATCTTCGGCCGCGGGCGGCGGCCGCCCGAGATTCCCGCCTACGACCACGACGATCTGGCGAGGATCTTCAACTACATCAAGCAGCAAATCCAGTTCCTCTTGGACAGCCTTCCCGACTACGAATACGAGCAGCGGTGGTTCGAGGGAGATGCCAACGGGATGCGGGTGGCGATCGAGTCCCGCTGGCTCAGTCCCGATTGGCAATGGCTGGTGGGCGTGCACCGCGGCAGCCTGAGCGAGCGCGACTGCTTGAACATCCTCTCGCCCGGCATTCTCGATTGGAAGCTCGGCAGCGCCGACAAGGTGGAATTCCTGTTTCGGGCCCGGGCCCCCGGACTCGTGCTGGAGCCCGTGCGGCAGACTCCCCGGGCGTTGCCGCCCAGCAACGAATGGAGCTACTTCGCGGTCAGCCGCGCCAGCGAGGCGTGGAAGGACGTGGTGCGAACGCAGACGCTCGCCATGCGGCTCAGCACGACCCACATCGCCAACCGCGATACCTTGCAGGGAAGCCGCAAGTTGATCGTCAATTTGGAGCGGGGCAAGCAGGTGATCCTCCAATTCGCCCTCTTTGCCGTGCCCTTGAAGCAACGCAACCAATCATGACTCCCGAATTCGCCAAGGCGGTCGATCCGGTTTTCCTTTACGTGATCGACCTGTTAGACCGCATCCATTCCGACGAGGCCGTTTCGGCGCCGGACGAGCGCGTGCGGCTTCGCGCCGAGCTCGACCGCGCGGAGGCCGTGCTGGGCCAGAGCGAAGATTGGATGCTCGCCAAGTACGCCCTGGTCACTTGGATCGACGAAGTGCTCATCGAGGCGCCGTGGGAGGCCGCAGGGTACTTCAAGAACAACAAGCTGGAGTTCGAGGTCTTCCACTCCGCCGACGCCTACGTGGAGTTCTACCGCAAGGCCCGGGACGCCTCGGGACTGCGGAAGAAGGACGCCCTGGAGGTGTTCTACGTCTGCGTGATCATGGGGTTCCGCGGCCTCTACCGGGACCCGGCGCAGTCGGCGGCGCTGACCGACGAATTGGGGCTGCCGCCCGATCTGGACACGTGGGCCAAGCGCACGGCCGAGACTATTCAGTTGGGCAAAGGCCGGCCGATGATCAGCGTGGGCAGCGTCCCGGTGGAAGGGGCTCCGCCCTTGGACGGTCCGTTCGCCATCATCTGGGCCTGCTTGGCCGGCCTGGTCTTGGGAGTGTTGGATTTCATCCTGACGATGTTCTTTTTTTTCCGCGGCTGAGCGGCTTCCAGATAACGGAGGATTTTGGAGTGCGGCGACTTGTCGCCGCTTTGGACTAGAGCGATCCCAGCGGTGAGCGACTGTTGACAACGTCGCCGAAGAAAAGAAAGCGGCGACAAGTCGCCGCACTCCATAGGGGGACGTCATGCGGCACTTCTTTCGGCAAATATTCGATCAGATGATGCGCCCAGTGCGCGCGCTGTTCAGCTCGCCGGGACGGCTCTTCGCCAGCGGCAAGCGGGTGTTTGGAGTGTCGCTGCCGGCGCGGGTCGCGTTTTTCGTGGCCTTGTTTCTGGTGATCTGCGTGGTGGTGTCGTTTCTCGTTTTCGCCCGCGCCGAGGGTCGCCCCTTCGTGGCCACGAAGATGCGCTATATCGTGGTCATCACGGTCCTGGTGATCGCCATCCCGCTGGTGGTCTACAAGCTGCTGAAGGCATGGCTGGAGGGAGATATCTCTCCGTTTACCGACATCGACCACGCCTGGAACGCCGGCGTAGCGGAGTTGAAACGTCACGGACTGGATATAGCGGAAACGCCCCTGTTCTTGGTGCTCGGCTCCCACGGCGAGGGCGAGGAGAAATCGCTGTTCGATGCGTCGCACCTGAGTTTCAACGTGCGCGAGGCGCCGGTGGGTCCGGCGGCGATGCACTGGTACGGCAGTCCGGACGGGGTTTACATCGTCTGCACGCGGGTGGGGAGCTTGAGTCGGCTGGCGGGATTGGAGAAGAAGACCCGCGAAGACACGAAAGGCCGTCCCACGCCTGCCGGCGCCCGCTCCGCGCCCGACATTCGCGGCACGATCGTCGCCGGCGGGGGCGGAGACATAGGGTCGCGCGATACCGGCTATGGGACGGCTGCTGCCTCGCCGGCCGAGCCCGAGGCGAGCCCTCCGCCCGACATGCGCGTCATGACGCTCGATTTCTCATCGCACAGCGAATTGGTCGGGGGAGGGGCTGCGGCGGGCAAGGCGCGGGGGGGAAAAGTCGCGCTGGCCCCCGAGGATGCCATCGAGGAGGAGCGCCGGCTGGAGTACCTCTGCCAGCTCATCCGCCGCGCTCGACAGCCGATCTGCCCCAACAACGGGATCCTCACGCTCCTGCCGTTTGGGATGCTCCAGAAGGGGCAGCGCGAGGCCACCGTAGTGCAGCAGGCCGCCGGCCGGGACCTCGGCACGATCCACCGCGTGCTCAAGCTCCGTTGCCCCGTGGTCGCCCTGGTGGTCGGCATGGATGAGGAGAGCGGTTTTCGCGAGTTGGTCCGCCGCGTGGGGCACGACCGGGCGGTCAACCAGCGATTCGGCAAGGGGTTCGAGGTCAGCAATCCGCCCATTCCCGAGCGACTCGTGGCCCTCTGCGCCCACGCCTGCGGCGCCTTCGAAGACTCGGTCTACGCCTTGTTCAAAGAGCGCGGCGCCCTGAGCAAGCCCGGCAACACCAAGCTCTATTCCCTCTTGTGCAGGATCCGCCACAACGTCCACGAGCCGCTTGCGAACCTCCTGGAGACCGTCTACGGGGTCGACACTGACAAAGATCCCAATGCCGAGCCGTTCCTGTTCAGCGGCTGCTACTTCGCCTCGGTCGGCGACAGCGAGGATCGGCAGGCATTTGTCAAGGCGGTGTTCGACAAGCTCGCCCAGGAGCAGGCCGAGCTCCAGTGGACCTCCGCCGCACGCCGGCAGGACCGCGTCTACCAGGGGATCGCCCAGTTCATTTTCGGGCTGGACTTCCTCTTGCTGGTCGGCTTGATCGGGCTGATCGGCTACAAGTTGTTCAAGTAAGTTCAGTCGAGGAGGACTGCCATGTCCCAGCCGAGCGGACCCGGGTCCGAAGGCTTGCCGTACGTCTCCAAGACGATCTCTCGCGAGCCGACGCTGCCCGAGCCCTCGCGGCAATCGGCCGAGCTCCTGGAAAGCGTGCTCCACGCGACCTTGACGATCTGTGCTTCCGACGAGCCGCTCGACCCGTCCGACTTGCAGCGGCTGCGGGAGGTCGCGCGGCGCCACGCCGGGTGCAGCACGGTGACGGAGCCGGTCGCGGTCGAGCTGGTCCGTGCCGTGCTTGAAGGCCATTTCCCCAGCGGGAGCTTTGTGGAAGGAGTCGGGCCCACCGCCGTGACCCAAATTGCCCAAACCCTTCTGGACGATCCCGCATCGAAGGCGAGACTCGAGCGGTTTTGGAACCGTCTTGTCGGAGAGGCAACATGACGGGCTCCGATCCCATGGTCCAGCAGCACATCGAGGAGTGCCAAGGCATGGTGCGGTCTTTGGCACTCAGCGTCGCGCGCAAGCTGCCGCCAAACGTGGAGCTTGAAGATTTGATTGCCTACGGCCAGGTTGGGTTGGGGGAAGCGGCCCGGGATTTCGATCCCAACCGCGGCAGCCGATTCTCGACTTACGCCTACTATCGCATCCGAGGAGCGATCTACGACGGCCTCTCGAAGATGGCGTGGTTCGACCGCGCCCGGGCATCTCAAGTCCGTTATGATCAGATGAGCAACGAGGTGCTGCGGCTGGATAGCGAAGTCGATTCCTCGGCCGACGCGACGGATCTGGAAGGCGATGCGCGGTGGTTGCGCAACGTCAGCCATACGCTGGCCGTGGTGTGCCTGGCGAGCCGCGCCGGTTGCCAGCCGAGCGAGGACGAGCAGGGTTCGGCGGGGCTGGTTGACCAATCCTCCCCCGATGCCCCGACCGTCGCCATCCGTCGGGAAATCAGCGAGAAACTCCATGCGTTCATCGAGGCCCTGCCGCCGATGGCCTCGCAGCTCATCCGGGGCGTGTACTTCGAGGGCCTTACCCTCCAAGAGGCGGGGCATCGCATGGGGGTTAGCAAATCGTGGGCCAGTCGGCTGCATAGCCGGGCCCTGGAGCAATTGGCCCGCTTGCTCCGCGGCGGAGGAATCTCGACATGTTGATCCTGCCCCCACGTAGGGGGCGTTGCCTTTTGATTGTGGTGGGAGTATGGTACAATTTCGCGATTCGGCCCGAGGGGAGTCCCTGAGCGAGTTATGTAACCGGATGTGCTCCTATGGCATCGCCTGAGGTACTCGATTTTGGTAAGCTGCTGGCCCCCATCCCCGGCGAGAATCCCGCGGGAAGGGCGCTTCGCGAGGAGATTGCGCACGACGCCGTGTATTACGTGCTCAAAGATGCCCGGTCCACGGCGCGGACTGTGGAGC
>CAYTJV010000333.1:0-8629 GCA_964438165.1 uncultured Planctomycetaceae bacterium
GCTCCTTCTGCAGTTCTTCGACCCGCTCGCCTTTACGTCCGATGAGCACGCCGGGCCGCGCGGAAAAGAGGATCACCTTCACCTCGTCGCGGGTGCGCTCGATTTCGATCTTGGCGATCATCGGGTACATTGGTTTGCCCGAGGGATCCTTGCGTTTCTTGATAAAGCTCCGCAGCTGCTGGTCTTCGACCAACAGGTCGGCGAACTCTTGCTTGGAGGCATACCATCGGCTCTTCCAGCCGATCATGATGCCCGTGCGAAACCCGATCGGATTGACTTTTTGACCCATACTTCGTTATTCCAAAGTCACGCGAATGTGGGACATCCGACGCTTGATGACCGAGGACATTCCCCTCGCCCTAGGCATCATCCGTTTGATCATGGGACCCGGATCCACGCGCACGTCGACGAGCATCAAGGTCCCGAGGTTGGGGGCCCTCCGATCTTCGGCGTTGGCCATCGCGCTTTGGATCACTTTTTCCAGCATCCTCGCTCCGCGCTGGGGCTGAAAGCGGAGCAATTCCAGCGCTTGGTCGGCAAACTTGCCCCGCACGATGTCGGCCATCAGCCGCACTTTGCGGGGACTGATGCGTGCGAACCGGTGAGTCGCCTTGTATGCCATGGTGGTATCCCGTTACTTCTTGCCGCCCTTGCCGCCGTGTCCGCGGAAGGTCCGCGTGGGGGCGAACTCGCCCAGCCGGTGCCCGACCATCTCTTCGGTGACGAAGACCTTCATGTGCTGCTTGCCGTTGTGGACCATGAACGTATGGCCGACGAACTCGGGCACGATGACGCACGCCCGGGCCCAGGTCTTGATCGGTTGCTTCTCCCCGCGCAAGTTCGCCTTCTCCACCTTGAAGAACAGCTTGCGATCGACGAAGGGGCCCTTTTTCAGTGATCTTCCCATGGTCAGTTGCCGTCCAGTCCCCTCTCCCGCTTCAGGAGACGGAAGAATTAGTAACAGAAGAATGAATACGGAATACTGAATAGCGAATACGGAAGTCAGAATGAAGCCCGCCACGGGACCGTTTGGCCGAATTCATTCTGCATTCCGTATTCCGTATTCGCTATTCATTTCTTCTTCAATGCGTCGTTGGGATCTTATCCGATTTTCAATTGTCCGTAGCGCCTTGAGCGCCGTCGCCGGACGAGCATTTTGTTGGAGGCTTTGTGGCGGTTGCGGGTGCGGCCGCCCTTGGCCAGTTTGCCGGTGGGGCTGACCGGGTGCCGCCCGCCCTTGGTCCGGCCCTCGCCGCCGCCGTGCGGGTGGTCGATGGGGTTCATCGCCGTGCCGCGGACGTGCGGGCGCCGCCCCAACCAACGCTTGCGGCCCGCTTTGCCTAATTCGATGTTCATGTGGTCGGCATTGCCCACGGCCCCGATCGTCGCCCGGCACGCAACCGGTACCCGGCGGATTTCGCCGCTGGGGAGATTGATTTGGGCCCAGCCGGCATCGCGTGCGGCGAGCGTGGCGCTGGAGCCGGCGGAGCGGCAGAGCGTCGCCCCGCGGCCGGGCTGCATCTCAATGCAGTGGACGCTCAGCCCCAACGGGATCGCCGAAAGCGGCAGGCAGTTGCCGACCGTCGGCGGCGCCTCGGAGCCGCTCACCACCGTTTGACCGGTCTTCAGACCGTCGGGCGCGATGATGAATCGCTTCTCGCCGTCGGCGTAGAACAACAGGGCGATGCGGGCACTGCGGTTGGGATCGTACTGGATCGAGTTGACCACCGCGGGAACGCCGTCCTTGTTGCGACGGAAGTCGATCAGGCGGTATTGCTGCTTGTGGCCGCCGCCGCGATGCCGCGCCGTAATCACCCCCTGGTTGTTCCGCCCGCCCTTCTTCTTCTTCCGCACCAGGAGGCTCTTGACCGGCTTGGCGCCGGGGGTCAGCTCGGCGAAGTCGCTCACGCTCGCCCCGCGGCGGCCCGGCGTGGTCGGATTGTATCGGCGTATGCCCATGGTGGCTTTCAGCTTTCAACGATCAACTTTGAGCTTTCAGCCGTCAGCTTTCAGCTATCAGCTAATTGCTGAAAGCTGACGGCTAATAGCTGATAGCTCAGAAGAAGTTAATCCTGTGTTCGGGGTCCAAGGTCACGATGGCCTTCTTCCAGGTCTTGGTTTCCCCTTTGCGAGAGCGCGTCCGGCGGGGCTTGCCCCGGCGGTTCTGCGTGTTGACGCGAACGACTTTGACCTCGAACAAGTGCTCGACCGCTCTGCGGATCGCCTGCTTGTCGGCCAAAGCGTTCACCTCAAAGGCGTAGGCGTTGCACCGCTCCGCCTTGTGGAAGCCTTTCTCCGTAACCAGCGGCCGCAGCACGATCTGGTACGGCTCCAACATAAATTCAGGTTTCTCGGTTGTGTCGGCCATGGCCCGTCTTCTTTGCCAGATGTAGGACGGCCTTTCCAGGCCGTCCGCAAGCGGCCTGGAAAGGCCGTCCTACATGTTAGTTCTTCTCGGCTTTCACCTTCTCGCGAAAGGCGTCCAGGGCGGCCTTGGTCATCAACACGGCTCGCGGCTGGAGCACCACCAAGGCGTTCAGGTCGCCCACCGGCAGGACCGCCACCTCGGCCAGGTTGCGAGTGCTCTTGTACACATTGGCGTCGTATCCGGCGGTCGCCACCAGGAGCCGCTTGCCGTCCATCTTCAATGCCTTGAGGATGGCCGCCATGTCTTTTGTCTTGGGCTCGGGAAAGGCGAGCTCGTCGATGAGTTTCACCTCGCTGTCGGCAATCCGGGCGGCCAGGGCCATCCGCGTCGCCAGACGCACGGCCTTCTTGGGCATGTGGTGGCCGAAGTCCCGGGGCCGCTTGGCAAACGTATGACCGCCGCCCCGACGGATCGGGCTCCGCCGCGAGCCGGCCCGTGCGTTGCCGGTCCCCTTCTGCCGATACATCTTCTTGGTGGACCCCGCCACCTGGCCACGACCCTTGGTCTGCGACGTGCCCTGGCGGGCGTTGGCCTGGTACATCACCACCACGTCGTGCAGCAACTGCTTGCTGATGCGGGGAGCCAGCTCGGCCGTATCGATCTCGTACGTGCCGACTTCCTGCCCGGTGCGATTGTAAACGGGTATGCTTGCCATGGATGCCTACTTGTTCTCCACCTTGGTCCCGGGGAGCTTGTTGGTTTCACGGATCATGACGTAGCCGCCGTTCGGACCGGGGACCGCTCCGTTGACCAGCAAGAGATGGTTCTCGGCGTCGATGCGGACCACCTTCAGATTGCGGATGGTGCAGCGCTCGTGGCCCATGTGCCCGGCCATGCGTCGTCCCTTGAAGACGCGGGACGGGAAGGTGTTGCACCCGATGGAGCCGGCGTGGCGGTGGACCTTCTTGACGCCGTGAGAAGCCCGCTGGCCGCGGTAGTGGTGGCGCTTGATGAGACCGGCCGTGCCGCGACCTTTGCTGATGCCGGCCACGTCGACCGCCCGCGCCTTTTCGAGCACCCCTACCGTGAGTTCTTGTCCGACCTCGAATCCCTCGGTGGAGACCCGGAATTCACGCACGAGGCGTTTTGGCTCACAGTCGGCCTTGGCCACCGCAGCGATGCCCGTGGCCCCCCGGCTCTTCTGACGCTTGCTATCGAGCTTGGCAACGTGCCCGCGTTCTGCGCGGGTGGCGAGGCGACGTGGTTTATCCAGATACCCCAGTTGGACAGCTTCATACCCTTCGTGGTTCTTGGTCCTCAATTGCAGGACATGGCAGGGACCGACCTGGAGCACCGTCACCGGGATGGCATCGCCTGAAGAATCGTAAATCTGCGTCATCCCGACCTTCCGGCCGAGTAGTCCGATGGTCATCGTCCTCACCCTTTGTCACGTCACCCGCGGGAACCACTGGCCTACGGCCGGTATTACCCACGCAGTTTCCGGTTCATATCCACCCAACAGTGGAGGCAAGCTATTGGCCGGTTTCGTTCCCGGTTGAGTTATTGAGTTTCTGTTATCGCCTGCTGGAGGCTTTGATCTTGATGTCAACCCCCGCGGGGAGGCTCAGCTTATTGAGGGCCTCAATGGTCTTGGCGGTTGCCTGCATGATGTCGATGACTCGCTTGTGCGTGCGGATCTCAAACTGTTGCCTGGCTTTCTTGTCGATGTGTGGACTCGAAAGCACCGTGTACCGCTCAATCCGCGTGGGAAGGGGAATCGGGCCGTGGACGACCGAACCGGTCCGCTTGGCCGTATCCACGATTTCCGCCGCGCTTTGGTCCAGAACGGCGTGATCGTAGGCCTCCATACGGATGCGGATGACTTCGTTGGTTTGACCGGCCACAAACTCTCTCCCGCTTCGCTCAACAACGACCCCTCAATACCAGCTACGCCCGCTCATGGGGGAAACCAAGCATGTTACCGCTAGTGCGAAACCCTGTCAACGGGGTCGCAACAAAGAAAAGTCACAAGGTCATCCGCACCTATGGAGTGCGGCGACTTGTCGCCGCTTTCTTTTTACGGGCCACGCCGCTCGGACCGCAAAAAAATAACCACCCGCCAGAATGCCAAGCTCGGCCGCAGTCCGGCCTTCGGTCTTCGGTCTTGGATCCTAAGACCCAAGACCGAAGACCGAAGACCGTCAACAACGATTCTGACGTTCTGGCGGATGGTTGTTAAAAAAAGCGGCGACAAGTCGCCGCACTCCATAGGGGGGGCACCCTACATACTCCGCCCTCTACATAAAACCCCGCAGCACTTCCGGCGGTGCTGGGCCGTAGGTGCTGGGTTCCATCGTGCAGGTGGCTCGGCCTTGGCTCAGTCCGCGCATGGCGCTCGAATAGCCGAACAATCCGGCCAGTGGGGCGCGGGCCTCGATGACGGTGTTGCGGCCGCGAGTTTGAGTGCGGGTGATTTCGCCCCGCCGCTGTTGGAGATCGCTGACGAAGTCGCCAAGGTACTCCTCGGGCGTGGTCACCTCCAACCGCATGATCGGCTCCAAGAGCACGATGCCTGCCTCGCGCAGCCCACGGTTGAAGGCGTCGGCCGCCGCCAGCCGGAAGGCCAACTCGTTGGACTCCGTCTCGTGGACCCTGCCTCCCAGCACGGTAATCTTCACTCGCATCAGCGGGAATCCCAGCATCCCGCCTCCTTCACCCTGGTCGGTGAGGACCTGCGTCGCCGCGGTCAGATACGGGCCGGGCAGCTCGTCGCCGCACGCGGCCAGCACGGTGACCGGCCGGGTGGCCTGGGGGAAGGGCTCCATGCGGATGACCAACTCGGCAAAGAGCTGTTGGCCGGCCACGTTGCGGTGGCAGTGGCCGGTCACCTCGACCGCCTTTTCGATGGTCTCGCGGTAGCTCACCCGCGGCTTGTGTACGCGGACATTCAGCCGGTAATCGCGGAGCAGCCGGTGGGCAATCACCTCCAGGTGCAATTCCCCCATGCCGCTGATAATCGTCTGGCCGGTTTCTTCGCTTTCCTTGGCCCGGAACGTGGGGTCCTGTCGCTTCATCATCTCCAACACGTCGGCCAGTTTCTTTCGCTCCAGGGAAGTTTCCGGCTCGATGGCCCTGGAAATGACCGTTTCCGGGAACGCGATCGATTCCAGCAGGATCGGGTGCTGCGGATGGCACAGCGTGTCGCCGGTAATCGAGTGCTTCAGCCCGACGATGCCGATGATGCCGCCCGCCGCGACCTCGTCGACCTGCTCGCGACGGTCGGCCTGAATGCGCCACAACTGGGGCACGTTCTCCTTCTTGTCCTTGCCCGGGTTGTAGACGCGGCTGCCCGCCTTGAGCCGGCCCGAATAGACGCGCACGTAGTCCAAGTCGCCGTGCCGCTCGGCCTGGACCTTGAACAACAGTCCGCAAAACGGCTCTTCCGGATCGGGTCTCCGCGCGATCTTGGCATTCTTCTTCGGGTCCATGCCTTCCACGGGGGGCATGTCGGCGGGGCTGGGGAGCCAGGCGGCCACCGCATCCAAGATGGGCTGGACCCCGATGCCCCGCAGCGCCGATCCGCACAGCACCGGCACCAGCATGTTGTGGATCGTGGCTTGTCGGAGCACGCGGTGGATCAGCCCGTTCGGGATCGGTTCCTCGCCGAGCATTTTCTCGATCAGCTCGTCGCTGTGGTGCGACAGCCGATCGAGCAACAGGCCGCGCCACATCTCCGCATCGTCGCGAAGGTCCTCGGGGATCTCGCTGGCGGTCACGGTGGCCCCTTGGTTCTCGGCGTCGAAGGTGAGCAACTTCATTTCGATCAGGTCGAGAACCGCGCGGAAGGGACTCTGCGTATGGGCGGGACCGGCCCCCACGGGCAGGTTCACGACCGCCGGGTGGCATTCCAGGCGTTTTTCGATTTCCTCCAGCGTGGCGTAGAAATCGGCCCCCTCGCGGTCCATCTTATTGATGAACGCCAGGCGCGGGACGTGGTACTTGTCGGCCTGGCGCCACACGGTTTCGCTCTGGGCCTCCACCCCTTCGCGGGCACTGAAGACCACCACCCCTCCGTCGAGGACGCGCAGGCTCCGTTCCACCTCGGCCGTGAAATCGACGTGGCCTGGGGTGTCGATCAGGTTGACGGTCGCGTCCTTCCAGGGGAATGTCACACAGGCCGCGTTGATCGTGATCCCCCGCTCTTGCTCCTCGGGATCGTAATCGGTGATCGTCGTCCCTTCATCGACCCCCCCCACCCTGTGGGTGAAACCAGAGTAATACAGCATCCGCTCGGTGACCGTGGTCTTGCCGGCGTCGATGTGGGCAATGATGCCGATGTTGCGGAGCTTGGTCAGGTCGGACGGCATAGGGGAAGGGCCAGGGGAAAGGGGTTAGGGGTTGTGAATCATTTGTAGCTTGGCTCTCCAGAGCCGAGCAGGTTCGGCCAGTATCCCGGAAGAATCGCTCGGCTCTGGAGAGCCAAGCTACGGATACGAAAGGGTATCCGAAAATCGCGCGCATGGCCAGTCAACGCCTGTCCGCTAGCGGACGATACGAGTAGCGCCTAAAATCAGGCGAATGTTACGTCCCGATCCCGCTCCTAGTCCGCCCATCCTGCCGCTCCCCCGTTTGCGTCCGGCTGCCGCAGGGGTTGTGTATTGCGTCATCGCCGCCCTCGGATACGGTGGGGTCAACGTCTGCCTGCGCGTGCTGACGGTGCGCTGCGACCGCGGCTTGATCCTGTTGGCCAAAGAGATCCTGGCCTTCACTTGCGTGGGACTATGGGTTGCCTCGCGGGCCCGCCGCGATGGCTTCCCGATTCCCGGTTGGAGGACTGTGGTCGGGCTGATGGTGATCGGGGCCCTGACGCAACTTGCGGCGACCTTGCCTCTGCTGTGGTCGATGGCCGTGGTCGGGCTGGCGATTGCGGTCACCGCGTCGCTGTGTGCCAGCCTGGTCACGAGCGCCGTGCTCGGTCGATTGGTACTCGGGGAGCGGGTTTCGCTGCAATCGCTGATGGCGATCGGACTGTTGGTCGGGGCAGTCGGATTGTTGACTTTCGGCGCCCACGGATCGGCCGACTCGCTAGCCTCCGCCGACGAGCACAGTTCCTTAACCGTCTTCGTGGCAACTGCGGCGGCTTGCATTGCCGGGGTGATTTATGGGGTGCTCAACGTGGGGGTGCGCCGGTCCGTGACCCACGGGGTCTCGGTCGCGTTTGTCGCGCTGGTGATCCCCTTCATGGGCGTGCTTTGCCTGAGCCCAGTATGTCTTTGGCGACTCGGGATCAACGGCATCCCGGCGATCCCGGTGGAAGATCTCCTCGTGATGCTCTTGGGCGGAATCCTCAACGTGGCCGCCTGGTTCGCGTACATCAAGGGCCTCCAGACGACCCCCGTGGTCCACGCCAACGTCCTGACCACCTCGCAAGTGGCGATGGCTGCGGTAGCGGGGGTTTTCTTGTTTGGGGAAGCCCTTTCACCGGCCCTTCTGGCTGGCGTCGCCATGACCATCGCCGGGATGGTGTGGATCGACCGCCCTACTCCTTGAGCACCATGTCGATGCACATCACGGCGGCGAGGATGAGGCGGCGGATGACGCTGTCGGGCGGCACCTCGGGCGAGATGCTCAGCATGTAGGTGTCGGCCGTGGTGAACATCTCCTTGCCCAGGCCGACCCATTTCTTGGTCACCCGGGCAAGCTCCAGGCCGTCGCGCACGAAGGCGAAATCCCAGCCGGTCCACTTGCCTTTGAGCGAGCAGACCGTCTGACCGCTCCGGTCCGAAACGTCGAATTTGCCGCCGATCGACCAGAGTTTCTGGCGGAAGCCGCCGATCTCCTCGTCCTTGTGGTCGTGGACCGTTACCTTGGACAGGAAGATCGTGATTCCCCGCGTCACCCGCACCACGGGGCGGCCGTCGGTCGTGCGGATGCGGATGTCGAAGGGGGTCATCCGCTTGTAGTCGCTGAACCGGAAGATCTTGGTGAACAGGCCCAGGTTGTCTTCCCGGCACTCCATGATCATCTCGCCGGTTTCCGGATCGTAGATGTCGTAGTTGTTGGCGGCCTTGAACAGGCCCACGTGCTCTTTGACCAGGAACAGGTTTCTGTTGATGACGTCGGCCATTTTTGGACTCCTGAGGGTTACTTCACCGGCCCGGCGCGCGTACGCCCGGAAGGGTTGACATGGCAGTTCTCTCATGGGGTGGGCGCTAGGGCCCGTGGGTCCACGGCAACGATGCCGATCGAAGCGTAACGGGT
>CAYTJV010000334.1:0-8626 GCA_964438165.1 uncultured Planctomycetaceae bacterium
CCGCAGTAGGGAACGAGCAAGTCGATCCACGCGGCGATCCGGTCTAACTCGGCTTGCGAAAGGCGTACTCCGGCATGACCGGCTTGAAGCAGCGGGATGAGTGGGCTGCGGACGGCTCCGGCGCTATAGGGCCGCAACGGCGAAGGCTCCGACTGGACGCTGATCCAATTGACGAGCCGATTTTGTCCTCCCATGATCGCCCGATACTGTCCGCCCAGCAACGAACCCTCGGTCGCTGCCGTGAGCGCCAGATACGCGTCGGACCAGCGGCGCCCGGATTGCTCTTCCACGGTCGTCACACCCAGCAGGCTGAACGCCTTGCCTTCATCCGGCACGGGCTGATCGAGCGGGCGATTCCAAGGGAGTTGCTTGGTGCGGTCGTCGTGGCACCGGATGCAGTGTCGGTCGAGAATTGGCTGGATTTCCTTGGCAAAGCTGAAACCGCGCGGCAGGCCGTAGAATGGTTCGAGTTTCTGAGGACCACGCTGAGCGGCAGCCGTCACCGCCAGCGTCGATATCGGCGCGCTGTTTTTCGACTCGTGGCAGCCAACGCACGAGAACCATTCTCCCGGCTGGAGGGTCGACCAACTGCGCATCGTCTGGACCGCATGGTGGTTCGCATCCAGAGCCTGAAAATAGACTGGCGTCCGGGCGGGGACTTCAAAGCAGGCGGAACCGTCTTCGTACACGGTGGCATCGCCAAGGATGACTTTCACATCCCAGCAGCCGTTGCCGATGGAGACGGGCGTCGAAACCAGCGCAGCTCCCGCCGGGCCTTTATTGAGGTTGAAGCGAATCCCTGCGGCCCGAAACTCGATGGCCACAACGCGCAGTGTCTTGATGGTCCCGCGAGGGATTCCCTCGAGCCCGACGCCGCGATAGACATCCTGCACATAGTACACGCCAGTCCGCTTCCCGTCATCAACGTTCGACGGCCGAACTGGCGGGCGTGATCGAGATCGCAACGGGATCGGCTGGTTGCACGAGATCGTTGGATCGTTGACCAGCAGTTCGCGTCGGCCGTCCTTGTCGATCCAATAGATCGCATACGGGCGTTCGTATTTCCCGTCGTATCTGCCGATACATGTTTTCCCGTCGGAGCTGCCGATCGGGTCCATTGTCACCAGATAGGTTTCATCGCTCAGCGGGTACGGGTACTGGAACTGTGGGCCTGTCTGTCCGTATTTGTCGATGCGATCGGCAGGCGTTGCGCGGACCGGGGCGATCAACTGGGCGCCGCTGTTTTCCTGGCGCCCTTTGGAAGGGTCGAGGATTCCCAGCCAGCCACGCTGGTGTGTATGGTGTCCGGTGAAGAGGGCGACGACTTGCCGCGTGCCGGGAATCGATCGTGCGTGCAGGATCGTTGTGGGGAACCAGGAGTTGTTTCCGTAGAATTCGGTCTGCCCAGTGCCGTCCGGGTTCATCTGAAACAGGCCCTGGGGATACATCTGTCCGCGGTCCGAATAGTCCCAGCGCGTGTACAGAATGCGGCCGTCGTGTGTGACGGTGGGAAAGCTCGTGTGCACTTGATCGAAGGTGAGTCGGCGCAGGTGATGGCCGTCCGCATCGCAAGCGTAGAGGTTCGACACTTCGGTCCACCAGCAGTCCACAATCTGCACGGGGCGAGTGGAATTGAAGATGATGTCGCCATTGGGCAGGTATTGACCTTCGTAGTCGGCGAGGCCCTCGCCGAACGTGAGTTGGCGGATCATTCCGCTTTCGATCGTCATCTCGTAGAGATGAAAGTCGTCCTGATCGGCGGAGTGCCGCATCGCAAACAACACGCGTTGGCCGTCATACGAGACGTCAGGATCGCGGAGGATTCCGTTTGGCGATTCGAGCAGCGTCCGGTAGCTCGTCGTTCCGTCGTCGTGGACTTCCAGCAGACACAGCGCGGCCCCCATGCGATAGTCGGTATTCGTGCGCTTGCCTTCGACGTATTGCGTGTCGGTCAGGTTTTCCGTGTAAGCGTAATGGGCTCCACCGAACATGCAGTGCTTGGTGAAGACAACGCTCCGGATTTGATCGAGATCGGGCCGCAGCCGAGCCAGCCGGCGACGCTCACAAGCTCCATGGTACAGCCGCAGCCATTCCGGATTGTCAGCGGCCGTCTCGGCTGCGAGCAACGCGTCGTACTTGGCCCGGAGATCCCCGGCAGACACTCCCAGTTCCTCGATGGGCCGCCCGATGGCTTCGACGTTCAATCGCCCGCTCGTGCGCAGACCGTCCTGCAATGCCCAGTCCTGTTCGATCGCACTCCGACCGATGATCACAGGTTCCGCCGCGACCACTCCGGCCGTGGCATACGTCACGGCGACTGCCAGGACGAAAAAGAAACGGAATGGTGTGTCCATGATAGACTCCTCACTACTGCAGTTGTTGCGGTTGCTGGCATCGTGGCTGCAACTCCTGTGTCGCATTGTGGCCTGCCGCCGACAGCGCCACAAGTGCTTCCTCCAGATCCTTCTCCTGCACCAGCAGGTAGTCGGTATCGAACGTCGAGATCGCGAAGACGCTGATGCCCGCGCGCGCCAGCGGCGCGGTCAAGACCGCCAGACCGAGGCCCACGGTCAGAGTGCCGTGTCTCATGGCTGATCTCCGATGCTCGATGGACCGTTTGCGCAGGCACACGCGGCCACGGCGCACGGCCGCGCCGTGGCCCGACACGACTATTCTCGATCCCCTTGAGGCGGCCGCTCGCCCCGCGGCTCTCGCCGCGGCTCTCCTCGCGGCTCTCCTCGCGGGCGGCCCATCGAGGCAAACGGCGGCTCTTCTTCCAGCGTCACTTTCTTGACCAGCGCCACCCCCGGGACGCGGAATTGGTAAAGCGTGTTGCCTCGCACGACGTAGACATAGTCGCCTTGCACCGCCAGGGCCACGGGGCCTCCCCCGGGAAGCCCGAAACGTGCCGGTCCACCCGGGCCAGACCCCCCAGGCTGAAAGCCGCCAGGGCCTTCAGGCGGAAACTGCGGCGGCCGTTGTCCTGGTTCCACCTGGCCCTCCCGCGGCGGATCCGGCTGCCCCAATGCGGGGGTCGCCCGGAATACGGCCACCACCGCCAGCACTGCCGCTGCTGCCAACATCACACTGGACGTCACAATCAACTTTCGCGCGATCATCTCCCAACTCCTGTGAAAAAAGACGACTCTCCAAACCGGCAGGACCCAGCGGCCTGCCGAGTGCGGCTCCCGCCTTTCCCCTTTGGCCTTCCGCCTTCCGCCCTTCGCCTTGCTGGTGGGGTTGACGAGGCTGAACTTTTCTTGGGCGATTTCGGCGACGGCGCTCAACGAAAACACCGTCAACAAACCACCCAGCAGAATCGTAGAGGGTGGGGCAACATGAACGGGCGCCGGGAATATTGATAGGCGCCGGCAACTTGCGCGGCGGGCTTGCTTTTCCATCCACAATGTCGGACACCCAGATATGATGCTCCGCCAGGCGGGAACCCTCAAAGACCATTCGCGCGAAGTAAAGCGGAAGACCAATGCCGATTGAGCCACTCGACCGTGTTCTTGACCGCGAGGTCGCGGCCCGGCTTTTCGAAGCCGTGGGTCGTGTCCGGAATCAGCGCCGTCCGGCTGGGCTGGCCCAGTTGGGCTTCCCATGCCTTGTAGCGTTGGCCGAACAGGCCCGACACCGTGAACCGCAACGGCCGGTTGAGAAAACGCTGGCGCACCGGGGAAGTGCTGGCCGACCGGCTCACGGTGAACTGGAGCACCTGCGGCTGGCCGATGGGCCGGGTCACGTCCTCCGCCACGATGTGGAGCACGGCCAACCGACGCTGTTTCTGGGCCTGGCCGAGCATCTCAGCCGTGTTGCGGTACTTCTTCATGGTCTTCTCGATGTCCTCGTAGATCGCGTCGAGGTGCTTTTCGACCTGACGAAATTCCGCTACCTCGGTAGGCGCGAGCCTCTTGCTGCGCCACTGCTGGCTCGCATGATCCAGGAGCGCGGCGGGGTTGCCGCCCGGGTCGGGAGCCCCTGGCCCGATGTGCGTATCGTAGAAGTCAAAGATACAGTCCCACAGGACCACAGCCGAGATGCGCGGGTCCTCAATGGCGGCGCAGGCCGCCGGCCACGCGCCACCGCCGCTGTGGCCTCCCACGGCAAACCGGGTCACGTCCCACTGCTTCTGCAGATAGTCCATGGCCCCCGAGAAGTCGCCGATCCGGCCGCTCCAGGTGGAGTAACCCGAACTCTCTCCGGTACCCTCGAAGTCCATGGTGAGGGCGTAGGAGCCGGTCTGGTCGGCCACGGCCAGCATCAAGTCCAGCCACATCTCTTTGTGTCCGAAGCCGCCATGCCCGAACACGAAGGCTCGATCCGAGGACGCCGAGGGACTCACCAGGTAGGCCACCACCTGCTGGCCCGTGGGGCTGGGGAAGACCACGCGACGCAACCTCGGGATGAGCGGGCTCTCTCGGCCGGCCTCACACAGCTTGAGAAGGGACTCGTCGAGCATTCGATACACTCCGTCCCCATCTTCCTCTTGGGCATCGAGCTTTTGGCGAATCTCCTGGGCTCGCTGGAAGGGCAGAGCCTGTTCCAGTTTGCTCTGTCCCAGGCTGGCATGCACGAGTTGACCCAACTGCATCATCACGTGGTACCGCACAGCGCAGTTGTCACGGTTGGTAGGCTGACGGGAGATCTCCAAGGCCAGTTGGTCGGGCAGTGCGCCTGCGGGCTGGGCCGGGGCTGAGGGTGAACGCTCAGGGGCAATGCGCCCCCCTGCCGGACGGGCAGGGATTGCGGATTTGGAGTTGCGACCTCTGTCTTTTGTCCCGCGCGTTTCGCCACGGCGGGTTTCACCGTCCACAACTGCAACTGGCTGTAGCGGAGCGGACGGTCGTCTTCGGGCTGGAAGAATCGCTCCAGAAAGTCGGCATAGGGCGGCATGACTTTGCTGGGTTCGACGGGGACGGTCCTTGGCGTTTCCTCCTTCGCCAGTGCCACGTATGCCCGGGCCGTCGCGTGCAGGAACTCGGCGCAGTCGAGTTCCGTTTTGCCGACGGCAACTCTGACCGGCACGCGCCTGGGGGTCAAGAGCGCCATCTCCTTCAGCGTCGCCGCTGCCGCCGCGCACAACTCCCAAAGCGGCACTTCGCCTGACTTGCAATCCGTGATTTCGCCGCGCTCGGCAATCGGACCGTAGAGGTCCGTTACCGTCACGCGGTCGGGGAGCGCCTTGTGCTCTCCATAGTGCGCAAGTGCCTTTGCCAACGCTTCGTAGGCGCTCACGAGCGACCAAGCACGCTGGCTCATGTTCACGAAATCAGGCGGCGAATCCTTCCAGTCGGCAAGCAGTCTCTCGGCGAGCCGGCGCAATTCATCTCTGGAAATGGGCTGTACGTTCTGAGGCCCAAACAGGCCCGCCAGTTCGTCGGGCGTCACGAAGCGGCTGCCGGGAACAGCGCGCACCTGCGCCGACAGTTGCCGCAGTCGCTCCTCAACGCCGTCCATCCAGCGCGGCGGCGTCGCCGTCAGTCCGACTTCCAGGAAGCGGAACGGCAGGTTTTCGGCCGACCGCTGCCGTCCGACCTTGTATTGCAGCCGGTTCATGAACCAGAAGAAGTCGTTCTCGAAGCCGCCGATGGTCATCGCCTCTCGAATCATTTCGCGCGGCACGTTGCGCATGACCGCGCCCGCCGCGCCGACGGTCGGCACCGACGGCTGCTCCACTGGAAACTTGCTCATTTGTTGGAAGGCGTAACCCGCCGGGGCCGACTCAATGCTGTGAGCGGTGATGATGGAGACATCGCGCCCAAAGGCTTTCTGCACCAGCGCCAGGCCGCCGAGTTTTGTCAGGTCGCTCTCGCCGCCCTGCCGCATATCCATCTCTTTCGTGCGCGAGTCAATCGGACCGGGCACGATGCGGTGGCTGTAGCGGTCCCGCATTGCCTTGACAGCTTCGTCCCACGACCGGCCGTAGCTGACGGAACCCTTTTCCCCTGCCGGAGTGGCAAACGGCGACCCGCGCCCTGCCATTAGGTTCGTGGCGACAGGGAATGGCCCGTGCGTCTCCTCGCCGTGGTAGCCCAGCGGGACCTTCAGGCGGTTAAGATACGCAAAAACCATCGGGTCTTCCTTCTGGAGCCGCTCGGCCAGGATGCCATCCACAAAGAAGGTGGCGGGCACCTGATACTTCTGCGTCAACTCAGCGAAGGCGCGAATGTCCTGCGCGGTAGGATAGAACCCGCCCCCGCCGACGTAGTGGTGCATGTAGGCCATCACATAAATCGGCTTGTCGGCCCCGCTAGCGGGCGCGGGCGCGGTGGCGTGCGGTGCGGTCAAGACCGCCAGACCGAGGCCCACGGTCAGAATGCAGTGTCTCATGGCTGATCTCGGACGCTCGACGGACCGGTGGGCAGACGCGGCCGCAGGACGCGGCCGCGCCGTGGCCCGACAAGACTATTCTCGATCCCTTTGAGGCGGCCGCTCGCCCCGCGGCTCTCCCCGCCGCTCGCCCCGCGGCTCGCCCCGCGGGCGGCCCATCGGGGCAAATGGCGGCTCTTCTTCCAGCGTCACTTTCTTGACCAGCGTCAGGCCCTTGACCTGGAACTGGTAAAGCGTGGTGCCTCGCACGACGTAGGCATATTCGCCGTGTACCGCCAGGGCCACGGGGCCGCCGCCGGGAAGCCCGAAACGTGCTGGTCCACCCTGCCCCGGCCCCCCAGGCTGAAAGCCGCCGGGTCCTTCAGGCGGAAACTGCGGCGGCCGTTGTCCTGGTTCCGACTGGCCCTCCCGCGGTGGCTCCGGCTGCCCCAATGCGGGGGCCGCCCGGAATACGGCTATCGCCGCGATCACTACCCCTGCTGCCAACACCACACTGGACGTCACAATCAACTTTCGCGTGCACATATCCGAACTCCTGTGAAAAAAGACGGCTCTCCAAACCGGTAGGGCCCAGCGGCCTGCCGACGAGCGGTTCTTGCCGCGGCGCCACGAGGCTTCCTGCATAGTAAACGATTACGCCGCCAAGATATTGCAGCAATCCTATCGGGGCAGCTCTTGCTCGCCGTGTGCCGATGGATGCTGCCCTGCCCGGCATCGCTTGAGCAAGGCGACGCACTTGGGAAGCATCTCCATCACGTCTTTCTTGCCCATGAATTCAATGGAAATCGGGCCCTGGTAGTTGATCTTGCGCAGCAGTGCAAAGAAACGATCGTAATCGAGCGTCGGCTCGCGGAGATCGTCGGTCACGTCCCATATCTTCGCATGGCAGAAGGCAAGATACGGGGCGACCTTGGGCGTTGCTTCGAGGAAATCCTCGAACGGGTCCGTGCCGGCCATGGGGTCGGCGTGATAGTTTCCCGTGTCGAGATTGATGCGGAACCACTTCGAGCCGACCGCCCTGGTAATCTTGATCTGCTCGGCGGAAGTGCGCGAGATGCCGCCGTGGTTCTCGAGGACAAACGTGATGCCGCGCTTCTCCGCCAGAGGCATGAGCGAACGGAAGGTCTGCACCGCAGCCGCGAAGGCCATTTCGTCCGTCACGCCCTGGGGAATGATCGCCGCAGGAAGCTGTTTGCTATAGGGACACGTGTTCACACGGAGCAACGGCGCGCCAAGATAGGACGCGATGCCGACATACTCCTCGATGTGCCGTCGCTCCCGCTCGATCTCCGCCGGCGAGGTCCGATAGAAGTTGGACTCCACCGCCACCGCGCAGATGTCGAGGCCAGCCTTAACGGCCCTTTGTCTCAACTCCCGAATGATCGTCCAGTCGCCGTTGAGGCAGAAGTCGTTCAGCTCGATCGCTTCCAAGCCCGCGCGAGCGCACACCTTCGGAAAGTCCAAGAGGGTCAGCTTCTTCTCCCGAAACGCCCGGCCAAACGATGCTGTCGAGACAGCAAGCTTCATGGTGGCTCTCGGCTTCTCCTGCCCCCACCCTCGCCGTTCCAACAGACAAAGGCCTAGGATGAGCAAGCAGAGAATTGCCATCCGCCACTGGCACACCGCACCGCGTGCCGCGGCGGCGCACCGGAGAGCGAAACGGTTGCCTGGGAAAGTAGCCATCGGATGTTCAGTATCCATGGCGTTTTCCTTGCGCTGAAGTCCGAATGACACCACCGAAAGAAATCCGTCGACGCCTAACGCGGGGTTGCATGGACACTCGCTCTGGGCCGATCCCGCATGGTATGATAGCCCTGCGGGAACGAAAAGGGGGGAACGAAAAGGGGACATCACTGATTGTGGCAAACTGGGCAACCGATAATCAGTGATGCCTGGCCTTGATCGTAAGCTTGCCAAGTGCTAGCACTCTACCACCGCTGAAAACCGTCGGTTTGCGGGAATTGCGATGGAAAAGCCAAGCTAGCTAGCAGTGACAGCAGTTGGCAAGGTTACGATCAAGGCCGTGATGCCCCCTTTTCTGCTCCCTCAGATCTCCACCCCGTTCTCGCGACACCAGTCGCCCATCAGTTCCAGGTAAGCCGCGTAGTCTCCGTCGTTGAAAAACGTCTGCTGTCGACGGTTTCCGCGCTGCGTTACGCGATGGGGCAAACCGGGAATCACCAATCGCGCTAACCTCGCCATGCCCCGAAATCACCAGATTCCACCAATCCCTCAATAATTAGCTCTACAGCAAGACTTCCGCGTAGATGCCACAAGATGTTGTGCCGACCGA
>CAYTJV010000335.1:0-6475 GCA_964438165.1 uncultured Planctomycetaceae bacterium
GGGCCGCCACCGCCGCCTGCTTCGCCCCCGACAACTCGCCTCCCCCCCCGCGGCGGTACCCCGCGCGGCCCCGCGCCCGCCCTTTGGCCAACTCGGCCCCCTCCTTCTCCCAGTCGAGTTACGCCCCGGCCTTCCTGTCCCCCACCCCCCCCCCCCCCCCCCCCCCCCCCCCCCCCGACGGACTGGACCGATGGTGCGCGTCGCGAGGCAGCGGGCTGGAATCGCTTTGCTCGCTGCTGTTAGAATTATATGTAGTGAACTGCGAGAACGAGGCGAGGGCGCGAGAACTTCTCTACTCTACGTCGAAGATGCCGCCTGGGACGAGAGGGTGCGAAGGAAGCTTGCCATGGAAGTGATAGTGCAACTGCCCGATGAGATTGCCAAGCAGCTTGGGGATGCGGGAAGCATGTCGCACCAACTCCTCGAGTCGCTTGCCGTTGAGAATTATCGCTTGGAGAAGCTTACGCGACACCAAGTGAGCCAACTGCTCGGGCTGGACTACTGGCAGACCGAGGAGTTGCTGGCGAAGCACGACGCGAAGCGTCCTTATACATTGGACGACCTAGAGGTAGACCGAAGGTCTTTGGCCGGGCTTCCCGAAAAATGATCCTCGTCGCGGACACCAGCCCAATCCATTACCTCGTCCTCATTGACGCGACTGCATGAGAATCAGCTCCATTCCGCAAATCTACAGGCACGTGGCCAGGTGGCGGGAGATCCTCGCCGTGCTCAGCAAGTACGGGCTAGCCGACTGGATCGGGCGGCTGGGGCCGGAGTTCGCCAAGGGCCTGCTCAAGGATCGCGAGGGGGCCGCCATTGCCCGGCACGCCTGGCCGATGCGCATCCGCCTGGCGCTCACGGAGTTGGGGCCGACGTTTATCAAGCTCGGCCAGTTGCTGAGCACCCGGCCCGATCTGGTGGGCACGGAATTGGCCGGCGAGCTCCAGCACCTCCAGGACGATGTGCCCTCCGATGCGATGGAACGAGTGCGGGCCACGATCGAGAAGGATCTGGGCCGGCCCGTGGAGGCGTGTTTCGCCGAATTCGACCCCCGGCCGTTGGCTTCGGCGTCGATCGGACAGGTCCACCGGGCGCGTTTGAGAAGCGGCGAGCGCGTGGTGGTCAAGGTCCAGCATCCGGACGTGCCGAGGAAGTTCCAAGTGGACTTGGATATCTTCGTGGGGCTGTCGAACTGGGCCGAGATGATCCCCGAGTTGGCCGTACACCGGCCCCGCGCCATTGCCACGGAGTTCCAACGCATGCTGCGCCGCGAGCTCGATTTCGCCCGCGAGTTGCGGAACATGCAGGAGTTCGCCCGCCACTTCGCCGGCGATCCGACGGTGCGGATCCCGCATCCCTACCCCGAGTTCTCGGGCTCCCGGGTGCTGACCATGGCGATGCTGGAGGGGATCAAGCTTGTGGAAACCGATCGCTTGGCAGCGGCCGGCATGGATCTGAACGAGGTGGCCCGCCGCGGGGCGACTCTGTACCTGAAGATGATCTTCTCCCACGGCTTCTTCCATGCCGACCCCCATCCCGGCAATCTCGTCCTCCTGGAGGGCAACGTCATCGGGCTGATGGATTACGGCATGGTGGGCCGGATCGACGAGCGGCTGCTGGAAGACATCGAAGAGCTTTTCCTTGCGGTCACGAGCCTCGACGCGGAGCACCTCACGTCGGTCATCACCCGAGTCGGCGCGGTCCCGGTCGAGTTTGACCGGTCGTCGCTGAGCGTCGACCTGGCCGACTACATCGCGCACTACGGGAGCCAATCGCTGGAATCGCTCGACTTGAGCGCGTCGCTCAACGAGCTATTGGACTTGATCCACCGTTACCGGATCGGCTTGCCGGCGAGAATGGCGATGCTGCTGAAGCTCCTGGTCACGCTCGAAGGGACCGCCAAGCTCCTGAGCCCGAGGTTCAGCCTCCTGGAGGTCATGAAACCGTACCGGAAGCGGATGCTCCTGCGGCGACTCTCGCCCGGCCGCCAGCTCCGAAAACTTCGCCGCCTCTCCTGGGAACTGCGCCACCTGCTGGACATCCTCCCGCGCGGCCTGAGCGAGATCATGGAACAGGTCCAAGCCGGCAAGTTCGACGTCCACCTCGACCACCGCGGCCTGGAGCCCTCGGTCAATCGGCTCGTGCTCGGGATGCTGGCCAGCGCCCTGTTCCTCGGCTCATCGCTGATGATCAGCCGCGACGTCGCCCCCATACTCTATGAAATTTCCGTGCCAGGGGCGGCCGGCATGATGGCGAGCATCTTCCTCGGCCTGCGCCTCTGGCGGGCCATCAACAAGTCCGGGCACCTGGACCGAAGGAAGTGAGCATTGGCAGAACAATAACCTCAGCGACCGACGGCCGCACCCGGGAGTCCTTTTCTATGAAAAAGAAAAAAAGTACACACTGATTATCCGTTCGCGCCGCGGTTCGCTCGAGCAACGTTTGAAACGCCGACAGGGGAATCCGCATCCGCGCCAGGCAGTACCCTGCGCCCGTAAAGCTCATGCGAGCCAAATGGCGGAGATGTTCGCACGCGGTGTTGCCATGGAGAATCTGCAGGAAGAAGAGCTTGATCGTGACGATAGGATTCAGCAGCGTGTTCCTCCACGCGGTTGACTCGCTCGATCCAGTCTTCCGCGGTCTCGACCGGCCAAGCCGTTAGGATGGCCTTTTCCTCCGCACTGCCGTGACAATGACGCCACAAACTCGACCAACGCCACTCCTCCGCGCGCAACACCAAGTTGGCGCGCAGCGGATTACGCTCCACATACCGCGCGACAGCCACGAAATGATCGTCCTCCTCCACCGGAAACGACTTGTAACGACCCTGGTAGACGTGCAACCCCTTACTCGGCAGCTTGCCCCCAGCGCGTGTCGCCGTATTGATCTTCCAGAACTCGCTTCGTTTCCTTGACTCGGTCTTCCTTCTTCAGCACGGCAAACACCGGGACGAGGTGGGCAAGGGCTTCGGCGTGGGCGTCGCGGTTGTTGGAGTACATGCTGTCGACGCGGAGCAGGGCGTACATGGCGTCCTGGGCCCGGCCGGCCTTGTGATGGGCAATGCCCAAGACGAGATATGCACGCGCCAGCAGGTCGGCGTCGTCGGCCTCCGCCTTGGTAATCACGCCGTCGGCGAGTTGGGCGGCTTCGTCGGGCTTGCCGGTCTGGACGAGGCAGCGAGCCTTGCCCAGAACCGCGACCGAGCGCTGGGCGGCGGCCTGCTCGCTCTCCGATTTCGAGTCGAGCACGTGCTGGAAGAACTTCATCGCCTCGTCGGGCTTCTTCTCGGCCAAGAGGATCTGGCCCATCGACACGGCCGCGCGGAGCTTATACTCCGGCCACGGCGCCTTGCCCACGCGCTCGTAGAACTCCCGCGCCCGGGAGAACTGGCCCAGCGCCATCAGCAAATCGCCGACCGTCTCACATGCCTCGAGGTAATGGTAGCTCTTCGGATAGGCGGAAACAAACGCGGCCATGCGCTTGCCCGCCTCGGGGATCTCCAACTCGCCCTTCAGGGCCAGCTTGGCGCTGCTCAAGGCGCCGTAGAATTCGATGTCCTGGAGAATTTCCGCACGCTGGATGTCGTCCGTCTTGACGTTTTCCAGGGCCTTGCTCGCATCCTCATAGCGCCCGGCCTGGACCGATTCCCGGGCCCGGCGCACCAAGACGGGATCTTCTTCGAACGAGATCGACTCGATCTGGTTGACGGGGATCGTCTTGCTGCTCCCCCCTTGCGTGACAGTCACTTCCGTGGGCGACATGGCCGAGACCTGGCCTTCGATCTTCCCGTCCGCAGTCTTGACCACGTCGGCGGCCCACCCCGTGCGGGCTGCCAGGCAACCCAAGACGACCGCAACCATCAGCAAAGACGTTCTCACCGCTGGTCTCCTGTAGCTCACACCGCGGGCAATACTCGTGCCGGTTCCGCACACTTAGTGTACCATCCTCGTCTGTCGACGGGCAATCAGCCGGTGAGACATGATCCTCGTGATCCTCGTTCCCACGCTCTGCGTGGGAACGTCCGCCTGGGACGCTCTGCGTCGTTCACCGCCCAGGCCGCAGAGCGGCCGGACCGTGCGTTCCCACGCAGAGCGCGGGAACGAGGGAGAATGCCGGGGAGCTTTCCCCTCTTGCGCTGGGGCGTTGTGCGACTCAGGCGTTGACTTCGGAACGGGAGACGCATACTCTCAAACGACATTGAGTTGTCAAGGACGATTGCAGGGAGCCACGGGATGAATCGTGCGAACGCGCTGTGCGCGGGTCTCCCGACCCCGCACACGCGGGAACTGCGAGGAGCTACGGAATGAATCGTGCGAAGATCAGTATTATCGGCGCCGGCAACGTCGGCGCAACGACCGCCCAGTGGTGTGCCGCGGCGGAACTGGGGGATATCGTCTTACTCGACATCCCTCAGACTGAGGGAATGCCCAAGGGGAAAGCCCTGGATCTAATGCAGGCAGGGCCGATTGTGGGCTTCGATGCCGACATCCGCGGCACGACCAGCTACGAGGACACCGCCGGGAGCGACGTGGTGGTGATCACCGCCGGCATCGCCCGAAAGCCAGGCATGAGCCGCGACGACCTGCTGGCCACCAACGCCCGGATCGTAACCTCGGTCGCCGAGCAGGTCAAGCACAGCAGCCCGCAGTCCGTGGTGATTGTGGTCAGCAATCCGCTGGACGCCATGGTGCAGCGGGCGTATCAGGTGACGGGGTTTCCGCCGCACCGCGTGCTGGGACAGGCCGGGGTGCTCGATACCGCCCGATTTCGCACCTTCGTGGCCATGGAGTTGGGCGTCAGCGTGGAGGACGTCAGCGCCATGCTCCTGGGCGGCCACGGCGACAGCATGGTTCCGCTGGCAAGTTGCTGCGCTGTGGGGGGAATCCCGGTCACTGCCCTGGTGGATCCCGAGCGGCTGGCGCAGATTATCGAGCGGACCCGCAACGGTGGGGCCGAGATCGTCGGCCTCCTCAAGACCGGCAGCGCCTATTATGCCCCGGCCGCGGCAACGGCCCAAATGGTCGAAGCCATCGTCCGCGACAAGAGGCGGCTGATCCCTTGCGCGGCCTACTGCGACAAGGAATACGGGGTGGGCGGGTACTACGTCGGCGTGCCGGTGATTCTAGGCGCCGGCGGCGTCCAGAAGATCATCGAGCTGCCTTTGGCGGAGGAGGAGCAAGTCGCATTCGAAAAGAGCGTCTCGGCGGTCAAGGCGCTGGTGGAGACCATGGGCCGCCTGCTGAACAACCCGGCCTTCGCGTGATGCAAGCAGTGCCAGCACGGGGAGGCGCGGGGAGGGAAGAGGGGAGAAGGGAGAGGGGAGACCCGGAGACGCGGAGAGCATTTGTCCTTCTCCTTCTTCTTTCTCCCCTCTCCCTTCTCCCCTCTTCTCTTGACAGCCGCGGTGTCGATGGATTAGAGTCTGGTTGTTTCGGTTCTGGAGAAGTTCGGTCATTCCTTTTCACCCGGTCATCGTGCGATATGAACCGAATCCAACGTGGAGCAGAGCACACTTCGCCGAAGCAAAGCCAAACGCCAACTGAAGTGTTTGGCGTCGAGTCGGCGCTATTCACCCGGCCCGCGGCCGAGACGGTCCGGGCGTTGTTCGCACCGCTGCACTATGAGCGAAATTACGCGTATCCGCTGCTCATCTGGTTGCACGGTCCGGGCAGCGACGAACGACAACTGATGCGGATCATGCCCGTGGTGAGCATGAGGAACTACGTGGCCGTGGCCCCTCGCGGCGTGCGGATCGTGCGCGAGGACGGGACGGAAGCCTGGGGGTGGTCGCAATCGCCCGAGCAACTGCAGCAGGCCGAGCAGCAGATCCTGGATTGTATCGACGACGCCCAGCGGCGGTTCCACGTCTCGCCGAGCCGGCTGTTCCTGGCGGGTTTCGGCTGCGGCGGCACGATGGCCTTCCGCATGGCCACGAGCTACCCCTCGCGGTTTGCCGGCGTGCTCTCGATCGGCGGATCCTTCCCGCATGGCCATAGCCCCTTGAGGCAGTGGAGCGAGGCCCGACGCTTGGCGGTCTTCCTGGCGGTGGGTCGCGACAGCCTCGAGTACCCGCCCGCCAATGCCTGCGACGACCTGAGGCTATTCCATGCCGCAGGCTTGTCGGTTACGTTGCGGCAGTATCCCAGCGGCCATGAGTTGAGCCCGCAGATCCTCCGCGACGTCGATCGGTGGATCATCGAGCAGATCACCTCTCCGGCGGGCCCGGCAGTCCGCTCCGATAACCGATCTTCCTGCCCGTCCGATTGACCACGATTGTGGCCGGTCACAGGGTCGTGGCCGGTCTCCGACCGAGCCACAGCGCGGACCGAAGGTCTCCGTAAGCGCAGGGAGACCTTCGGTCGGGCGTTTCGGCGAGGTCAGGAGACCTGCGCCGAGCGCGTGGTGTCCGACCGAGCCACGGCGCGGACCGAAGGTCTCCGTAAGCGCAGGGAGACCTTCGGTCGGGCGTTTCGGC
>CAYTJV010000335.1:6575-8617 GCA_964438165.1 uncultured Planctomycetaceae bacterium
GAGGTCAGGAGACCTGCGCCGAGCGCGTGCAAATCACCTATCTCTCGCAAGTTTCCCCGGCGCACGGCTCTCCTTAAACGTGGATTGACACGCGCGGGCGTTCTTGAGTACAAACCGCCCGACTTTTCCTCGTCCGATCATAGCCCATTCGGGCCAGCAGGCGGGAGATCCCGTTGCCCTGATTCGGGCGGTTTTCGTTTGCCAGTTCCATGCCGTCGCCAGACACTCAAGACGAATCGGTCGAACCGTCGCAGGCGCCACTCGCAACGCGATGGGAGCGCGCTAAGGCGAAGCTTCGCGCCCCGGTTGCCTACGCCCGCGCCCACCCACGGATTGCGGTCGCCGTCGCCGCGGCAGCCGTGCTTCTCGTGGCTGGGGCCGTGACGGCTTGGCTTTATCTCCGTCCGGTTCCGTTCGACGCTGCCCGATCGGCCGCGGCAGCCTTGGAGTTGCTCGATCAGGGCGATTTCGACGAGGCGAAGCAGCTAGCCGAAGACATTCACAGCCGATCCGATGAGGCCGAGCCTCTGGCCCTCGCAAGCTTCGTGCTCGGCGCGGTGGGCGTCAAGGAGGCCGAAAAAGAGTCGCCCGTTGCCAAGGGCCCCCTGTTTCTCTTGGCAGCTCGGTACTTGCAGGACGCCCTGGCCCGCGAGATCCCAGACGATCGCAGCGGCGAGGCGCAGTGGTTGCTGGGGCGGAGCCTTTACGGAGCGGGGCAGATGGCAGCGAGCCAGTCGGCGTTGGCCGAGGCGGTCGCGGCCCATCCGCAACGAGCGGCAGAGATCAGGCAATTGCTGGCCGAAGCGTACCTCCGCGACTGCCCGCCCAAGTCCGCTGAGGCCCTAGAGCAAAACAAGCTCTACCTTGCCGACGAGAACCTCACCGCCAGCCAGCGCATCGAAGGTCTGCTCCAGCAGGCGGAGATCTTGGTGTCGATAAGCAAGCCCGCCGAGTGTCTGGAGGTGCTGGCCACGATCCCACCCGTCACCAAGCGACTCCCCGCCGCGAGCGTGTTGCGGGGCCGGGCTTTGCTCCAGGAGGCCCAGGCCCTCAAGAGCAAGGGCGCCTCCGCAACATCCCAGCGGCAAGCCGGTGAAAAGCTTCAAGCGGCACTCGCCGCTTTGAGAGAGGCCCAGGAAAGCGATCCCGCCCGCAGCTCAACGAGTGGTCGCCAGGCGCCTTATCTGGCGGGCATGTGCCTTCTGGAGTCGGGCGACGTGTCCGGGGCCCTCGATCCACTGAGCCAGTTGCGCACTGCGGACCCCACCACGCCCGAGTACCTGGCCGCTGCGTTCCAGGAGGGCAATCTCCTGCGGAGCCTGAAGCGCGATGCCGAGGCCGCCGTCGCATATTGCCGCGCCCTGGACGCGGTGCGTAGCACTGCCGGCTTCCGAAGCCCCTGGGTGAGCCTGGAGCAGTTGCGCGTTCGAACCTTGGAGGCATAACAACAGCCCCTGGAATCGGCGAGCGATGCGGCGGGTTTCGAGTTGGCGCGGCGTGCGGGGGTAGTGCTGCCGGCCGATCGGGCGCTGCAAATGCAGGCGGAGATCTGCCGCGCCTGGGGACGCGACCTGGTGACCCAAGCCGAAAGCGCCGATCCCGCCAAAGCCTCGGCCTTGGCGCGCGAAGGACGCCTGCAGTTGCGCCGCGCCTCGCGATTCTGGCGGCAACTGGCACAACGTCGCGCGACCACGCGACTGTACCCCGAGGACATCTGGGAAAGCGCCGTCTGCGCCCTGGAGGGACGCGACTACCTCGCGGCGGCCGAGTTGCTCGAACAATATGTCAAGGAGGAGCCGCGCGGGCGGCAGCCGAAAGCCCTCGCCGACTTGGGAGAATCGCTCCTATGCCTCGACCGGATCGACGAGGCCATCGCGGCCTTTCGCAACTGCATCGAACGGCATTCGCACGACGTGGCGGCGCTCCGCGCGAGGCTCTTGGCCAGCCAGGCCTATCTCGAGAAGGGCGACGTCGCCAGTGCGCAAAAGCTGTTGGAGGAGAACCTTAGCGGGGAATCGCTCACTCCCGCCAGCCGGGAGTAC
>CAYTJV010000336.1:0-8602 GCA_964438165.1 uncultured Planctomycetaceae bacterium
TGACTGAAACCCTCTTTCGAGCCAAGGCACACAACCGCCTCGTGCTCCGGGTCCAGCCGCACCCCATAGTGTTTGAAATATCTGCTGGCCACCTCGCGGCGGAGGTTCAGCAGGCCCAGCGAATCGCTGTAGCCGTGATTGCGAGGGTCTTTGGCGGCCTCGGCCAGCTTCTCGATGATGAAGTCCTCGGGGGGGTCGCTCGGATTGCCCATCCCCAGGTCGATCACGTCGTCGCCGCGACGACGCTTCTCGTACATCAGCTTGTTAATCCGGGCAAACAAGTAGGGCGGCAGCCGTTTCACACGGTCCGCCACTTCAATGGAAAATGGCCTTCCCCGTTGGACGGGCTCGCTGGTACGTTGCTCTTGGTTCATAACCTAGCGCCTTGAGAGCGTCTAGTGAATCATGAAGCATGGCTTCGAGCGTGTAAAGGCCTACCTTCTCTCGGCGGCGAGGGCCTCGCGGCACTTCTGGCGGTACTCATTCTGAGTGCCGGGCACGTCGGTGCCGGCGGCACCGGCTTGCCAGGCGGAACGGGCATCGGCCGCGCGGCCTAGCACGGCCAGCGCCTTGCCGCGCCAGTATTGGGCCGGGGCCTCTTCCGGCTTGTTCGAGCGGCCGACGTTGAGGTTGGCCGGATAGGTCAACGCGGCCTCGAAGTCGCCAAGCGCGGCCTTCGCGGCCCCCTTTTCCAGACGCTGGCGCCCCCGCTCGATGTGAGCGCGGTTGAACAGGCGCCAGGTCACGTCTTGCCCTTCCCAGTTGACGAAGTACGGCGTCGAGTCGAGCAGCTTGACGCAATCTTCCCAGCGCTTCTCGTCCACGTAGGCCTGGGCGAACATGACCGTGATTTCCGCCCGGCGCACACCCTCAAGCGGCATCGTCTCCAGGAGCCGGATAGCCTCGGGCCGCTTGTTAAGCGCGATGAGGATCTCCGCCAGATCGCGGTAGAGCGTCTGATCGCCCGGCCGCGCGGCGATGGCCTTGCGGAAACACTCCCCGGCCTTCGCCAGATCGTTCTTCGTGGCGGCCGCCAGCCCCAAGTTGCGCCAGGCAATACTCGCAATCGCCTTTCTCCCCTCTCCCTTCTCCCCTCTCCCCTCTCCCTTTGGGAGAGGGGCCGGGGGTGAGGGCGTGCTCAGATCCGCCGCCTTCTGCCATTCCGGAACAGCCTCCTCCACTCGCCCAAGATTCGCCAACAGGCACCCCAACTGCAAATGCGCCTGGGCATCGCCGGGATTCTCTTGGATCGCGAACTGAAGGATCTCGACTTCCTCCGGCCGCGAGGCGAATACGCGATCCTTGTGCGTGGCCGCTGCTTGCGCAAGCCACTTTCGTGCAGCCGTGGTGTCGCCGGATTGCGACGCATACCACGCGAGATGGTAAAGCGGCAGGAAGCTCCGGTCGGCGGGCGCGACCGCGTCCACACGCGCAGCCTGCACGACCTTGGCCGCTTCCTTGAATAGCCCCAACTCCGCAAAGACCAGGCTGGCTTCGAGCAACTCGAAATCGGCTTCGCCGAGGAATGTCCGCGCAGTCCTGCCATACGCTACTAGGCCTGACGGTTTCTCCAAGTCCCAAAGTGTGTTGGAGACAATGGCGCCCGGGTCGCCTGGCATCCAGCGACTCGCCAATTCGCGAGCCTCTTCCGGTCTCCCAGCGGCATAGACGGCGAGCATTGCGTGCTCTTTGGCGGCCAGGTTGTTGCCGTTGGCCCACACCGCCTTCTCAAGTGCCGCGACCGCGCCGGCCATGTCTCCCAACTGCGTGAGCGCGCGGCCCGCTAGGTCGTATCCAAGAGACTCCATGCCCGGGCAACGCACGGCGAGGTAGCCGCAGCGTTGGGCCTCGCGAAGGCGCTCGCGCAAACTCCCCTCACCCCCGGCCCCTCTCCCGCGGCGGGATAGGGGAGTTGCGGCCGCTAGCCGCAGGTGGCTGACGCCGCGGTAGTACCAGGAGAGGCCGTCGTCGCTGTCGCGGTCGAGGGCTTTGTCTAAGCGGGCGATGGCCTGCTTGTAGAGCCCGGCCTCGAAGTCGAGCACGGCGAGAGAACGGAGCGAGGCCACGTGACCAGGGTCGCGGGCCAGGGCCTTTTCGTAGTTCTCCCGGGCCCCGCGGCGATTCGTTTCCCGATCGAGCTTCCGGCCTTTGAAATACAACTCTTCCACGGTCATCTGATCGTCCGGCTTCTCTTTGAACTTGGCTGGATCGGGCGGATCGACTTTGGGGATGGGCAGCGGCGTGGTGAACTTCGCAAGCAGCGCGCCATCCTTGCCAGTGATGGTCACATCAACCGGTTTCTCGGGCTCTTCGACCAACGCCACCAGCGCCGGGGCGCCAGGCGTGAGATCCAATGTCTTGCGCGCCAACTCATGTCCCATGCGGGAAAGCACGCAAACCGCTTGAGGGAATTGTCCGGTGGCCAGCATCCGCAGTTCGAGCCGCCCATTGCGGATCGCTCGCTGCACGGCAACGTCCTTCGTGGCGTACTCGAAGCCGTCGCCGAGCCCGTGGACCGGGTACCACCACTCCTGCCAACTGACCTGCTCGTGCGGGCCCAACATGCCGTAATCGGACTGCGTGGGCAAGGGGCCGCTTTGGACCTCGATGTACGGCCCGTCCTCGTCGGTCAAGTTCTTCTGGGCCACCTTGCCGAACTCCCATTCGCCCCAGGTCCAGGCCTTCTTACCGCCCAATTCGTTGTGGTTGGCTACCTGGACGATGCCGCGATCCATGTTCACGTCGTACGCGCCGAAGAAGTCGTACGTGCAATTCACCGAGAACACTGAGGCGTAGGTCTCGTAGTTCTTCAGCCACGTCAGGTCGCGCCCCTTGTCGACCGGCCAGCGAAAGAACTCCCGGGCGTTGTGGTCGGTGCCCAAGGTCATGGGGTAGATGAACCGCGTGCCGGGCAGGTTGGGAAAGGCCGTGCAATTCCAGAAGTAATACGGGTGCATGCCGTCGGTCGGATTGGCGATGCGGATCCGCTCGTCGAGATACTTGCGCCCGGGATGCAGCGTCACGCGCACCGTCCACCGCGTGCGGAATATCTGCTCAGTATTGCTGATCTCCAGGTACGCCGATCCGTCGGGGTTCTTGCCCGTGAGAGCATTGACCGGCGAGACAGCGTTGACGGTGTGCCCGTGCGGGCCGGTGTTCCACTCCACGCCGCCGGAGATCCACGCCCCGCGCATGGCAATCATGCCCGGCTTGATCACGCGGTTGAGGTGGAACATCTCCTTGCCCTGCGTCTTGTCGAGCACCGAGTGCAGCCGCCCGCCAAGCTCCGGCAGGCAGGTGACCTTGAGATACTCGTTTTCGAGAAACAGGGCCTTGTAGGCGCGGTCGACTTTCGTGCGCGAGAGGTGATCCTGCGCCACGTAGGGGTAGTAGATCGCGCCCCGGATCGTGGTCGAGAGCTTTGAACCGCCCTCCAGGGCCCAGAACTTCGGGTTCACGTCGTCCTCCCACGGATACGTGGGGATGGTGATCGTGCCCTCCCAGGCCCGGACCTCGGCCCAAGCTTCCGGAGACGCTGCGACGCACGCGCCGAACGCGGCCGCGAAGACGAAAACATGTGCAAATGCCAATCTCATCGAACCCTCCCCGCCCTCGCTTGCGGACGAAAAACGTGAATGACTCGAAGTGCCGACAACCCGGCTGTAAGATAGCCGGTGAAATCCTGGCCGGCAAGCGTCGCTTCTAACCCTGTTCTCGTTCCCACGCTCTGCGTGGGAACGTCCGCTTGGGGACGCTCCGCGTCCTTGCTCAGACCGCGGAGCGGCCGGACCCCTCGTTCCCACGCAGAGCGTGGGAACGAGGATACTTCTTCACCTGCGGGTCAAGCCCGCAGGGGTCGGTTGAGCCAGGATGTTGTCATCGGGCGAACGGGTCTCTATGATCATGTCCGTATGCCAACCTCGACAGGAGTTGCCAACATGAAAAATGGCCGGTGGCTGCCGTGGGACCGCCTGATGCGGGCCTCGCATTTGTATACGGGCATGTTCCTTGTGCCGTGGATGGTCGTCTACGCCTTGAGCGCCTTCTGCCTCAATCACAGCGCGTTGTTCGTGGAAAAGAACCAGCCTGCCCAAAAGTGGGAAGTCGTGCGCGAGGCCGACTTCCCGTCCGACGCCGACTTTCCTTCGGGCACAGACGAGCAGGCCGAGGCGATTCTTGCGGCCTTGGACCTGGAGGGGGCCTATCGCATCCAAGGCGTGCCCGATGCCAATCAGCTCACGATGATTCGCCTCTGCGTCGCCGGCCATTATAAGATCACGTTGCAGCGGCCGCGGAACTACGTGGTCGTCGAGAGGCTCAGGCCCGCTTCGTTGTATTCGTTCGTCAACAACCTGCATTTCGTGATGGGATACGGCCAGTCGTCTTGGGCCTATTGGACCTGGGCCGTGGTCGTCGACGCGGTGACCATTTCCACGGTCATCTGGGTCGTTTCCGGCGTCTACCTCTGGGCCCGGCGGCCCCGCAAGCGTCTTCTGGGCGGCCTCTGCATGACGGCCGGAAGCGCGCTGTTCGTGGTGCTGGTGATTCTGCTTTGCCGGTGATTTAGGAGAGAACCTTCATCGACAAGAAGTGAGAAGGCCCGCCGACAGCCCGATCGGCTCCGCCCGTTGTATGCCGACTTTTTCGGCAGTGTCCGGCCGCAACCCGGCCCGCCCTATATCCCCTTACCCGTCAGGCTCGACTTGATACGGTGTTAGTGGGCCTTCTGGAGTCTCAGTCGCCGCAGCTCCTCAAGCTCGGCGCGGAGACGATGACGCAAGGGGCTTTCGGGGCGCAATTCGTCAAGAAGGGCCTCCGCCTTGGCGGCGACCTCCGAATCGAAAGTAGGGCCGCAAAGCAGCGTACGCCAACTCTTGGATATCTGTTGTTCGGTGAGCAATCTTGACCTCTGAGAAAAGACGTAGATGTTGCCCGGCGTTCCTTCAGATTCTACAAACTCTCCTCTGGGATGCTTGCCGCTCCCCTCCTCTTTGTACCGTGGCGAGCGGCGGAAATCAAGCGGAGGTTCGTCGGGTGCGGGCATCCCTCTGGACGAGGGGGGGGCACGCCTGCGGAACCGCTGCGGCGGGGACCTGGCCAGCCTGCACGTCGTGGTCGTGCGGGTCGATTTTCGCCAATTCCTCGACGATGGCGTTGACCGTGTAGCGGATCTGGGCTTCGCTGTGCTGCGAGGTGATGAAGAACCGCAGTCGCGCCGCGCTCTCCTCCCCCGCCGGAAAGACGAACGGTTGCACGTTGAACCCTCGAAGGAACAATGCCTTGGACAGTTGCAGACTGCGGAGCGAACTGCCGAGAATGACCGGAATCACCGGCGAATCCTTGCTGAAGCCGGTGTCCAGGCCGCGCTGCTTGGCCAAGTCCAGGAAAAGCTTGGCCCGTTGGTGCAGGCGCGCGACCCGCTCCGGCTGGGCCTCCAAGAGCCTGCAAGAGGCCAGTGCCGCCGCGGTGGCCGGGGGCGATAAGCCCACGCTATAGACAAACCCCGGCGCGGTATACTTCAGCAACTCGACCAGCTCTCGGCTTCCGCCGATATAGCCCCCGCAACTCCCGAACGACTTGCTGAGGGTCCCCATCCAGATATCCACATCGCGACGGTCCACGCAGAAGCGCTCGCCGATGCCGCGGCCGGTGTCGCCAAGGGTCCCAATCGAGTGGGCCTCATCAACCATCAGGAAGGCCTTGTGGCGTTTGAGGACCTCAATGAAGCGCGGCAGGTCGGGGATGTCCCCGTCCATGCTGTAAACTCCCTCAATCACGATCAGCACGCGTCGATACTCGTGGCGGAGTTTCTGGAGCAGATCGTCGGCGGCGTGCCAGTCGTTGTGGGGGAACATTCTCCTCCTGGCGCCCGAAAGGACGGCCCCTTGGAGGATGCTGTTGTGCGACAGGGCATCGTGCAGGATCAAGTCGCCGGGTTTGAACAGGTGGCCGATGACGGTCTCATTGGTGGCATGGCCGCCGACGAAGGCCACGACGTTTTCCACGCCGAGGAACCGGGCCAGGGTCTGCTCGAACTCTCGATGGAGATCCTTTTCCCCCGACACCAGCCGGCTTGCCGACACGCTCGTGCCGTATTTCGCCGCGGCCGCTTGGACCGCTTGAACCACCACGGGATCCCCCGACATCCCCACATAGTTGTAGCTGGAAAAGCTGATCAGCTCCCGTCCGTTGATGGTCGTGCGGTCGTTGGTCAGCCCCTCGTGGACAGTGAAGTACGGATTGCCGACCCCTGCGGACTCGGCCGCTTGCAGCCGTTCGCAGAGCTTCAGAAACTCCGGGAACTCGGCAACGCAGAAATGTTCGGAAGGGGTTTCATAGTCCGCCGGTCGGGCCTCGGCCGTGCGCGGCTCGGAACCGAGGTACTTCTCCACCGCCTCGACCACCTGCCGACACGTCTCCAGTTGGGTCAGGACCTCTTCGGGGAACCTCCCCCCGAATCGCTCCTCCAGCCCGGCGAGGACCTCCATCCGCTCCAGGGAATCGAGGCCGATTTCCGTGATCGGGGTGTCGAGGGTCAGTTCGTCGGCCCGCTCCCGGGCAATCAGCCGGACTTGCTCCAGGACGATTTCCGTGGTCCGGCCGACGTCGATCTTGCCGGCTTTCTTCTTGGGGAAAGTGACCCGCGTTCCGTTCTTGCCGACCGGAGTTCCGTTGCCTCGGGCGCCCGCGAGCACGCGCTCGGGCCGGGCGGGCAGACCGGCCTCCGACGGCTCCAGAGCGGCTTTGGCGGCGGCCGCGTCGCGTACGGCTTGCCATTGTGCGACCACCTCCAGGGTGCCGTCGAGGTAGCCCGCGCGGCAGGCGTGACGCTGGATTTTCCCGCTGGAGGTCTTGGGGATCGATCCGGTTTGCACCAGCACGATGACCTCGACGGGCAAATCGTGCTCCTCGGCGACCTCCCGGCGAATGGCCTGAAACACCTCGTCCACGTCGTCGCGGTGTCGGCGGTGAATCTCCTGAACCACCACGAGCCGCTCCTGGCCCTCGACCTCGAGGGTGAACGCCGCGCCGCAGTCGGGGAGCAAATGCGGATGGGCCTGCTGGACCGTCAACTCGATGTCCTGGGGATAGACGTTCACTCCCCGGAGGATGATCAAGTCCTTGATCCGGCCGGCGACGAACAGCTCGCCGTCTTTGATGAAGCCCAGATCGCCGGTGCGCAAGAATGGGCCGTCGCCCGTGTCCTTCAAGAACGCCCTGAACGTGCGATGGGTGGTCGTCGGCTGCTGCCAGTAGCCTTTGGCGACGCTGGGGCCGTTGACCCAGATTTCCCCGATCTCGTCGGGGGCGCAACGGGTGAGGGTTTCGGGGTTGGCGATGACGATTTTCTGGTCGGGGAGCGTTTCGCCGCATCCGACCAGGGCCCGCACCTCTTCTTCTTCCGGGCCGGCGTCGACCGCCTGATTCTTGGCCAGGGCGCCCGCCTCGAACCAGCGAATGACCGGTGGATTCTTGGCAAATCCGCCCGACACGATGAGCGTGGCCTCGGCCAGACCGTAACAAGGATAGAACGCCTCGCGGCGAAACCCGCACGGCGCGAACGCCTCGGAAAACGCCTCGATGGTGTCCGCGCGGACGGGTTCCGCCCCGTTGAAGGCCACCGACCAACGACTCAGATCCAGCGTGTCCTTCTGCTCGGCGGTGATCTTCCGCACGCAAAGATCGTAGGCGAAATTGGGTCCGCCGCTGGTCGTGGCGCCGGACCGCGAGATCGCCGACAGCCAGCGATAGGGTTTCTGCAAGAACGACATCGGCGACATGAGGATGTTCGGACAGCCGATGTACAAAGGCTGGAGGATCCCGCCGATCAGGCCCATGTCGTGGTAACTGGGGAGCCAGAAGACGCCGCTTCCGGATCGCGTGTGCTCGAAGGCGTGGGAGATGAGGGCCGAATTGTGCACCAGGCTGGCGTGGTCGAGCACCACGCCCTTCGGCGTCCCCGTGGAGCCGGACGTGTATTGGAGAAACGCCAGCGTGTCGCCGTGCACGTCCGGAATGTCCCATTTGTCTTCAATGCCCGGGGGCGCGTGGCAGGTGGCCAGCCAGGTGAGTTGCTTCAGATGGGGCGTCTCGTCGATCAGCGATTCGACCCGCGCCAGCACCGTGTCGGTGGTCAGGGCCACTTTGGCCTGGGCGTCGTCGGCGATGGCCTGAATGCGAGCCAGGGAGCGGTTTCGCCGGGGGGGATACACGGGCACGGCCACCACGCCGGCGTACAGGCATCCGAAAAAGGCGGCGATGAAGTCCAGCCCCGCCGGATACAACAGCAGGGCCCGCTCCCCCATTAGGTCCAGCGACTCCAGCCACGCCCCGATTGCCCGCGCCTGCCGATCCAGTTCCCGGTTGGTCAAATGGACCTGCTCGTTTTCGCCATCGACGAGGTACGTGAAGGCGATGCAGTCGCCTTGATACCGCGCGCGGTGGCGGACGAGATCCACAAGCGTAGGCGGGCCGAAGAAAGTGCCCGGTAGCCGATCCAGGTGTACCACGGCTGGAACCTCTTTGGGTAGCGAGGAAAAAACGCGTCGCACGCAAAGGCGCTAAGGCGCAAAGGGAGTCATAAGTTCTTTGCGCCTTTGCG
>CAYTJV010000337.1:0-8592 GCA_964438165.1 uncultured Planctomycetaceae bacterium
TCGTGAAATTCTCGCCGATGTTGCCCTGCCGGCGGAGGTCGATCGAGGCGCTCAGCGCCGAGACCCACTTCGGGCTCATGCGATAGCTGTACGACGCGGAGAGCACGGTGTTGCTGATCGGGCCGTCGAGCACGTTCACGCCCACATACAGGCCGCTCCGCGGGGGCCGATCGAGGAAGCCGCCCACGCTGATGATCCGCTGGCTGTCGTGGAAGAAGTCGAAGATGCCGCTGCTCAACAGGGCGAGCCGGTCGCCGACTTGCCAGCGGGCGTCGTAGTCGACCAGCCCGAGCGATTGGCCGAAGTTGTCGTGGTCCTTGTCCGGGAAGAAGACGGCGTTGGTATCGAAGGTAATCCAATCGACGATCCGCTCCTGGCCGGGCGCGCCGCGCTTGGTCTGCCAGCGGTGGCGCATTCCCAAGCGGAAGGCCGTCAGGTCGTCGGCGATCTCGCTGCTCGGGGCTGTTACCCAGCCGGCCATGCCGGTCCGCAGGGCGTAGAAGCGCTCGTCGAACGTGACCGGGATCGTGCCGGGCGGGGCTGGAAACGTGTTGGGCACGAACCGGCGGCGGAAGGCCTCGATGCTGTCGTCGTCCAAGGGGTCGTAAAGCGGCAATCGCGTCATGTCCCGATTGGCGTCGGCGTAGGAGAACTCGGCGTCGAACACGATCTTGTGGGCCAGGCCGTGGAGGTTCCAGAGAACGCTTTCCACGGTCGGGTCGCTGCGCCACATCGGCACGCTGGCCCGCACCCCCACTTGCCCGTAAAGCCGGTCCAGCGGTTGGCCGCTCAGGTCCTCGCCCCAGTGGCCGAACTCGCCCAGCGCGTAGGGCACGAACTTCACCACGCCGAGCTGGATGGGCAGGTCGATCTCCTGCCGCGTGACGAACCGCTCGCCCCGGGCCGTCACCGGAGCGCCGGCGGCATCGGTTTCCCAAGGCAGGAAACGGAACGTACCGCCCGGGTCCTGCGCCGGGCCAGGCCGCGCTAGCGCGTGGAACTGGCCGTAGCCGACGCTGGAATGCTCGTACCAGGTGAAGCGGTCCCAGAGCAGCGATTGCCCGAGCCAGAAATGGTCGGCCCGCGGCAGCCAATCGGTCTGGGTGAAGAAATCGTTGACCCGCAGGTCGGCCGTGATGCTCCACGAGGTGTTGTCGCGAATCCGCTTCAGCTCGATCCCCGTGGTCTCGTCCTTCATTTCGTACCATTCGCGCTCGTAATACTGCTCCAGGAAGTTTCGGTCGCTGATCAGACCGACTTCGGCGGAGAGCTGAAAATCGCCCGGGAGCATCTGGCGGTGCTGTCCGAAGAGGCGGAAGCGGTAGTCCCGCTCCGGCGGCACGCTGCGGCGGTCGAGTCCGAGATCGTCGGTCCCGCGGTCACGGATGCCCCAATAGTCCCACAGCCCGGCCGCCGGACTTTGAATGCCGAGGAATTCGTCCCGATTGTAGGAGAACTTGGTCCCGTGCCCCAAGCCGCGGCGGCTGAGATAGTCGATGCTCGCGTCCCAATCGGTCCCCTGCGGCGGATGGCGTATGCCGAGGATCTGGTACATGTTCAGATCGAGCAAGGCCTGTGTGCCGAACACGCTGTCGGCCCGCAGCCGCACTCGGCGCACGTACAATGTGGGCTCTTCGAGATCGGACGCAAACGTCGGCCAGTAGAAGACCGGCACGTCGTCGAGAAAGAGGAAGCTATTTTGAGCCGTGGCCAGGCGCTGGGGCTCGGTTTCCACTTCGCCGGTCGCCAGGTTGACGGCGGGGGCGCCGGTGGCCGGGTCGATGCGGGGCACCTGGCGATCTTCCAGCAGCACGCTCCCAGCCTGCAACCGGTAGCTGGGGGCGCCCATCCGGCTCGACGTGATATAAGCGTTCTGGGCGTAGAACTCGTCGCGGCCGAGCTGTTGGACCCTCTCCGCCCGCAGCCGCAGAAGGCCCTGGTACTTGGGCACGGGCGTGAGAATCTCCGCGCTCAATACGGTGCCGACCTGGTTGGTCACGTCGTAGTACATCCGGTCGGCGTAGATCTCGCGGCCGCCCTGGCGGAAGACGATGTTGCCCTCCATGTAGATTTCCAGGGGGACGCTTTGGGGCTGGAGTTGATTGCCCAGGTTGGGCGCCTCGATCCCGCTTGTCCAAATGACCATCCGGTCGGTGGAGACGTCGATCGTGCCGACCTGCACCGTGCGGAGGAGCTGAGGTGTGCCCGGCCGCTCCGGCACGGTGAGCCCTTCGATGATCAAGTTCACGCCCGAATCGATCACTCCGATCCACTGGTTGGTCTGCCGATCGGGATACCAGTCCACTTGGCTCCGGACGTCGCTTCGAGGAAACACCCGAAGCCGTCGCGTGCCGGGCGGAAGATCGGTCGCCGGAGGCGGAGGCAAGGGGGCGATGAATTGGGCCTGCTCGACCCGTCCCGCCGCCGCGTCGCGCAGCGCCATGCCCCGCCCGTAAATCGCCGGCGGACTTTGCCCCGGCGGATCGACCCGGGCGGCGCGCACGTCAACCGAGGCCACCGTGGCAAACCGGCCGAACCAGGTCCGGTCGGTGAGCCGTGTGCGGACCTTGCCCTGGCGGATGTCGATCTTCGCGTTGCCTTCGAGGTAGACGAGCATGGTGTGTGGCTTGCCCCGGGCCGGATCTTGCCGATGGATCCACAGCACCGCCTCGCTGGCCGTGGCGGTATCGCTTCCCTGGACGATCCGGCATTCGCCCTGGAGAACCCAGACCTCGTAGCTCCCCTGAGTCCAATGCGTCGCGGCCTGTCCCGAGACAACGATTGGCGCACTTCGGCTGGATGGCGGCAGCTCGACCTCGGCCGTGGCGAAAGCACAGGTCATTACCCCAGCAAGAAAGAAGCACAGTAGGACGGTCTTTCCAGGCCGTCCCGGACGGCCTGGAAAGGCCGTCCTACATGCTGTCCCGAGCACCATGCCGCGGCGCAGACCTCGAGCGTCAGCGCGCGGCGATTGGGCCGCGCGCAGCGCGTAGGCTGGCCTCACTGGCGAAATTGGTCTGGGCAGACTTCTCGTCCTTGCTTGCCGGGGATCGCGATGAGCCTTCCACCCCGGACGTACGCGATGCGCGAAATAAAGCCGCGACCGATGGTCGCGCCTTTGGAGCGGGCGAGATTATAGGAGTCCGCACCCGACCGATCAAGGCGGCTTCAGCAACTCGGCATGGCGGGTAACTTCTTTAGTTTCAATGACTTGTGACACTGCACTCGGGCCGCGAGAGACGCCAATCCCAAGACCGCGGCCAAGGCAAGCGCCGGCATCAACGGGGCACGCATTCGCATGTCGGTCCAGTAGACCGCATGTACCGAGATGAAACATGCCACCAAGAGTGCCATAGATACCCAGCCAAAAGACGTGTCTTCAAACCGTCGCCGGAACCCGAAGATTACTGCTGCTCCCAAGGCGGCCAGTCCCAACTCCACGACATACCACAGCCCAACGCCATAGCGGAGCAAGCGTCGGCCAATTCCCTCGTCCGGCGCCAACTGATGGGGCAGAACGCCAAACAGGCGCCCGACCCGCACGAGGCACGCATAGCAGAACATCGCCGGCTCGCTGCGAATATTCTGCACGGCCTCGGCGTAAGCCAGTCGGTCGGCACGGACCTCATCGGCTGCCGTGCCACGCGGGGCCTTGGCCGCCCAGGCCCGGTCGAGCGTCTTGTTCTCCCACACCGCGCCCCAGGGAGCGCTGCGGAGATACTCGTAGAAGTCCGGGTTGTTGGCCAGCAGCAGCGTGTAGCCGCCGTGGGTCGTGGTGACGATCGGACGTCCGAACTGGACCTGGTTGCGGATCGCCCACGGGGCAAGAGCCGCCGCCAGGGCCGCCGCCATCGCCATGGCAAGTGCCAGACCGCGGGCGACCGGTCGCACCGTCCCCAGGAAAACGAAGGGAACCACGATCGCCCACGGCAGGAACGTCGGCCGGCAGAGAACGCCCAGTCCCGCCACCCCGCCGGCCACAAGCGCCCATCGGGCGGAGTGCCGTTGCGTAGCGATCGCAACACACGCAAGCGCCGCCACGGCCAGAAACGTCGCCAGGGTTTCCGTCATCACGAGAGTCGATTGGGCCAGCAGGATCGGATCACAGGCCACCAGCACGGCGGCCAGCCAGGCCCAGCGGCCCAATCCACATGATTGTCCCAGCCGGTAGGTGAGCCAGACCGTGCCGAGTCCCAAAGCCAGGTGCATCAAGCCGATCGCCGCGCGGCCCGTCGGCCCAATTGCCACGCACGCCGCCAGCACGCACGGATAAAGCGGCGGCCGATACGCCGTCGGCACTTGCCGGTTGCCGAACATGCCATACTGCACGAGGTTCTCCGCCACCGCCCGGTATCCGTCCGGATCGGTTTTGAGGGCATCGGGCGCGAGTAGAATCACCCCGCCGCGAACGACGAAGGCAAGGAGAAGTATGCGTGCCACGGGGCTTTGCATGGAGTGCCGCCTTCTGCCCAAAGACGCGATCAGTTGCACAAAGACGGAGAACCATGTCGGGGTTCGACGCTGCAAGCACGCGATGGCTCAGTCCCCCCACGCAACCGTCACCATTCGAGGGGTAGCCGAGCGAGGTACTTGTTCAAGTGCGCACTTGCCTCATCGATAGTGAATTGCTTCTTCACCTCATGTTCTTCATGGAGCAGATAGTTGCGAAAGACACGAATCCTGTGAACAGCGTCGAGCGTATCTTGCGGCACTCCGCGTCTTGCGCCGATTGATGATACGAGTTGCTCTGTCGAAGGTCTAGTGTCTCTCACGTTTGCTCGCCAGTAGTGGCGAAGACCGGACTCAAAGGAGGCAAACATTCGAGTGAAGTAAAGGTCGTGCAGTTCCACGCGCAGAGCCCGCATCTGCGCCAAATTGAGACCGTGCCTGTGTGCATACTCTGGCTGTTGTGCAGCAAGTCCGATCAACACATTCATCGTTTGAAGAGCAGTCTGATAACTGCGCTTCGCTTTTCCGATACGATTGTGGCACTCGAGACGACGCATCACGGATGCGGGAGCTTGGCGATGGAGTTAGCAAGCGTCGTCTGGCTAAAAGGTCTGCGATGGAGTCTCCCACGCGGCGAGACAATCTGCCAACGGCCGTCTTTGAAAGTCACGAGGTACACCATCTCGTAAGTGGGCATTACGACCAAATCCACGACCCCCTGCCGTCCGCTGCCAAAACGGGCAATGGGATCGAGCACCACCTCTTGGTCCCGGGTCCTGATGCGAAGTCGAGGCGCGTTGTACGTGCCGAGAAGGCTCTCAAGCACTTCCTTCTCGTCCCTCTCGACATACCATCCCCTTGCCCTGGCCGCTGCCGTCGCCTCCTTGAGCATCTTCTCTTGGGCCTCAAGCCATTCGTGCAGAAGGTGGGGACGCACGATCTGGATAGCCCGCTCCAGGTGCTTGCGGGCTTGCTTGCTCTGAGTCTTGGTCGCCGGCTTGTTCGCTTGGACGCGCCTTGCAATCTCCAGGAACGCAGCCACCTCTCTTGCCAATTCCTCCCGCTCCTTCCTGGGCCAGTCTGCGAAATCAGCGGGGTCGAAGCCTTCGACGGACCTAGGCGTGAGCCAGAGATCCGCGAAGTGGAGAGCCGAACTTAGGTGAGCATCGCTCTCCGCACCCTGACCACTGTTCACCTTTGGGGGAGGGAGCATCTGCGATGCGAATCGCAGACTATCGATGAATTCTTCACGTGCCATGTTGCACCTTAATCGGTTGTGGCAAGTCATTGCCAAACATGCTCTGAAGCTTCAACTCCTATTATACGATCGCCGCCTCTACGGGTGCAGCGAATAGAGGACCACGTTCAGTCCGATGCGGGCGGCGTCTACGCGCACGTAGCCTTGGCATTCCATGGTGTCTTGCTTCTCCAGCGCGCAACTCAGGTCCAAGGGCGAGAAGACGACCCCGTAGCGATTGCCGATCTTGAGGCCTTCCAACTCCGGCGGTCCTTTGCGCTCGAGGGCTTTGAGCGGCTGGTTGCGGGCCCGTTCCTGCGGGTCGCGGCGCTTGACGCTCGACAGGTCGAATCCGCCGTAAGCGGGCGTGAGCAGCGGATCGCCTGCCGGGATCGCCTTCAGCGGCTCCTCGGGGAACATCGCCTGCATCTCGCGGCGGAACGATTCGCTAAACGCCTTGCTCGCGCAGATCGAGTTGGCGAACACCGTCCCGCCGCGTTGCACATAGGTCTTCAGTTGCTTGCGCTCGGCCTCGGTCAACCGGAAGGCGTTCCGCCCGTGCATGAACACCAGGTGATGATCGAAGAGGGCCGGATCGGTGATCGCCAGATCGGTGGACTGGGCCTTGAAGCGGATCTTCAGGGCGGTGCCGGCCGCTTCCAACAGGCTGGTCAGGGCGCGCGGGGCGGCCGTACACCCGCCGGGGTGCCGGAGATTGGCAATGTGGATCGTGCCGCGGTCCACGGCATCGACGCGTTTGTCGCCCTCCGGCGTGACAAATCCCTCCTCCTTGCCCCGCAACTGGCCGCGGTTGGTGGCGTAGGCCAGCACGTTGATGCCGATCGCCAATCCGCCCTTGACCTGATCTTGCACGGCCGCGCTGTACTTCGTTTCCCGTCCGGCCCGCGAAAGCTCCCACAAGCAGGAGAGCGGGGGCTGGATCTTTGCTCCGGCCGCAGGCGGTGGAGCGTAGACCACGCTCGTCCGGCAGCCGAACTCAATGCCCAAAAGGGGACGGAGCTGCGCCGGATCGACCAACTCCTCGGCCCGCCAGATCGGGTGCTCCGGCGGCAGGACCTGCAAGCGATACTCGGGCTCGGGAAAGACCCGCTCCATGAGCTTGCGGAATCCCTGGTCAAAGGCCGCGCCGCCGCAATAGGCCTCGGCGAACAGGAAGCCGCCGCGGTCGAGATAGTCGCGGATCTTGTGGGCCAGCTCCTCTTGCGCGTCGGCGCCCTCCGGCAAGGGGCTGTTGGCGCCGCAATAGTAAAGCACCGGCGACTGGGTGAGGTCGTCGACGCTCGCATCGCGGATGTCGGTCACCTGCCACACCAGGTCCATCTTCCACCGCGATTCAACGTACCGGGTCAAATTGGCCACGTCGCTGCGGTGCCGGTTCCAGTCGTCGCCGCGCCCGTGCTTCACCTTGGAAAGCAGCACCGGCCATCGGCCTTTGGAGAGGAACAACAGGGCGAAGCTGGTGGAAATGCGCTGGTCGCCCTCGATCGGGCCTTTGCCGCTCCAGTGGTCGGCCAGCTCGCCTTTCATCTTGATCAGGAAGTCGGCCCCTTCGCGGTACCAGTCGTGCTGGCCGATGAAGCGCCGCGCGGTCAATCGCCCGGCCCGCTCCAATCCGTAGAGATAGTACATGAGCCAGATCTGGATCGGCGAGCCGGGGTTGTGCGTGACCGCGAAATTGTCGCCCAACCATTTGAGCCCTCGCTGGACGCGATGGTCGTCCGATTCGCTTTTCCGGCAGCAGGTGATGCGGTCGCCGTCGACCTGGGCGTCGGCGCCGTCGACGCGGTCAGCGGCAATCACCAGGCAGGCGATCCCCGCGCAGGTCATACTGCCGGTGCCGCCAGCGACTTTCTTGTATCCCCAGGAGCCGTCGGGGTTTTGACAGTCTTCCCAGTGGGCCTTGGCCAATCGCCAAGTCTGGGCGCTGACCGCCACGCCGGCGCGCTCCGCCTCGTGGAGGGCCAACAGAGCAAACTGGCTGTTGGAATTGTCGGGCTCCCCGCCGCGGACATCATAGCCCCACCCCCCTTTGCCGCCTCGCTCCTTGATAATCTGGGCTTCCTGGAGCCATTTCACGTTTCGGGTAACCAGCGGCAAGTCGGCTTTCTTTCCGGCGCGGCAGAAGGCCATGGTCTGGAGCGAAACGGCATACGTTCGTTCTGGTTTGATCTTGCGGAGCAAGTTCAGGGCCCGCTTCATCGATTCGTCGTCGGGATCAACCCCCGAGTTCAACAAGGCGAGCGTGCAGAGCGCGGTGATGCCCCCAATTTGGGAGGAATACTCCGCCCAACTGCCATCGGCTCGCTGCTGGCGCTTGAGGAACGAAACCCCTCTGTCGATGGATTCGCGTACCGCCTCGGCCGTAATCTCCGCGGGCACCGGCCGCACCATCCCTACCACTAGCACGCACGGCACGATGAACCAGGCAACCAGTCGTCCCATGGTCACGTCTCCTCTTTGTACCCACGGGTGGACGCTCAACATAAGTATATTACAATTCGTAAGTTAGGCAATAGCTGTACCCGGATAGACTTCCGAAGTCTTGGAGACTTCGGAAGTTTGGAACTTCGGCCATCGAGTATCGAGGAGCCAGATTTGTCTACCGTCAAGCCTCGCAGTCTGGGCGACTTCCTGCAAGAGTTCAGCAATCAGCGGCGGCTGATGCAGGAAGAGCTGCAAAAGATCATCGTTGGGCAGAATGACGTGATCGAGCAGATCTTCGCGGCCATCTTCACCCGCGGGCACTGCCTGCTGGTCGGGGTGCCGGGCCTGGCGAAGACGCTCATGGTGAGCACGCTGGCCCGGATTCTCGACATCCAGTTCAAGCGGATCCAGTTCACCCCGGACCGGATGCCCTCGGACATCACCGGCACGAACATCCTCGA
>CAYTJV010000338.1:0-8520 GCA_964438165.1 uncultured Planctomycetaceae bacterium
CAATTTCGGTATAACGCTGTTGTTCTTCATCCAGGAGCTTGATCACCCTCTCCAGACGCTCGTTTTGATCCTGGCTTCGCAGCTTGAAATAGGAGTCCAGGGCCGCGTTGACGATTTGTGCCGAGAGCTTCGCATCCGGGGTTGCGATCGAGACCTTGTAAAGCTCCGATTGCCCCACGGACTTCACGGAGAACCGTTTCGCCAGCCAGGCGAGCGGGTCGCGGGGAGCGACGGTTTGGAGAAAGGCGGCGAGGTCGGCTTCGCGGGTCAGGGGTTGCAGCACCGGCGGACTGCGGAGCAGCTCGACCTGCGTGTTGGCAAAGCCTTGCGTCCGATCCTCGTACGTCGATTCGTAGGCCAGGTGCGTGGGTTTCTCGTCAATTCGCAGCCAAGCGACGGCCTCGAATTGCCGCTGGAAGAAGCGATACACCGTGGCGCTGCCCCCCGCCGCCAGCAGCAGCCCGGCCGGCAGGATAAGCTTCCACCAGTGCCGCAACGTGTTGAGCACGAATCGAACGTTGACCCCTTGGTCGGCGCCGACCTCGTGCTTCGTCTTCTGCCTTGCGTGAGTCGTTTTCGAGTTTGCCAGAGACATGTGCGTGTGAAATTCCCGGATGTGTTACGGGTTGGCGATATCGCCGGCAACCGCCCGATCGCGAGCCCGTAATCCTCAGTGTAATCACGCACATTCAATTCCCCGCCCATTTCCCCTGAAATACGCCGACCATCTAGAGGACGCGGGCCGCGCAATCGCTATAAACGGAACGACCACGTTTCCTGCGGCACGGCTCCGCCGCACGTGGCTCGGTCTTTGGCGAGACCGAGTTTGCGCGTCACTCCAGTGACGGACCACGTGGGGCGTTCGAGAGCGCGTAGAGCGCGTAGGGTGGGACAATTTCTCGTTCCCACGCTCTCTGCGTGGGAACGTCCGCCGGGGGACGCTCTGCGTCCTTCTCGCCCACGCCGCAGAGCGGCCGAGCCGTGCGTTCCCACGCAGAGCGTGGGAACGAGGACGAATGAGAGGGTGAACGCGGAAGTTATGCTTCGGTCGCGCTCAGAAATTCGAGTTGGGATTTCCGCCGCCCTTGAGCACGGGGCCGGAGAACCGCGTGGCCGTGCCTACGCCGAGCAACGACACGCCCATGATTCGCTCCAAGGGCGCGGTGAGCTTCGACAGCCCGACGTCGAAGGCCACCAGCCGGTCTTCGGCGATGAACACGCGGTCGCCGGGAAAGAGCTGGTAGTTCGTTGCGGCGAGGCCTTCGGCGGTGATCTCCTCCCAGCAGACCGGCAGGACCTGCCTTTCCCGCGGGCAATCGGTGGGCCGAGAGATCCAGATTTTCTTGGACGACACTTGCTGCAATCCGTTGACGTGCGAAATCGCGTCCAGCACCGTCTCGTTCCCCGTCACCGGGAAGCGGTACACGACGTCGCCCAATCCGGCGCCTTGCGTAATCACGTAGTACACCTTGCTGTTGTAGGCGTAGACGTCGACGGAAACCTCGGGGTTGTTGAGGAACGCGGAAAGGTGTTGCTGGAGCGCGTGGCGGGCCTCGGCGATGGTCAATCCCGCCACGCACACGCTGCCGTAGCTGCCCAGGGTGACGGTTCCGTCGGGACCCACCAGGTGCTGGCCGGCGATCTGCTGCTTGGCGGCAAAATCGGCCACGCTCACGGAAACGATCGGCTCTTTGAGGAACTGCCGCAAGTGCTGGGAGATGGCGTCCTGCGCCTCGCTGCCCACCATGCCGGCTACTTCGACCGCTCCGTAAACCGACCCTAGATTGACCCGGCCCTCCGGCTCGATCCGGTACGCGCCGCTAATGGGCGCGTCGGGCAGCGTTCCCATCACCTGAATCTGCAGGACGTCCCAGGGTTGCAGCCGGTAGGGCGGCCGGGGCACGAGGCGCACGGCCTCGATCAGCAACACGTCGGGCGGCTCGATGCGGTAGGCGGGCAAGAGCGCCTTGGACATCTCGCGCGGCTGCATCATGGGGGGCGGGCAGGACGGCGCCGTGTGGACCGGCGCGGTCTGACAGCCGCTCGCGATGAAAGCGACTACCAGGCACAGGGATATCGTTGCCCCCAGCGTGCGGGAGCCAGTCGCATCCATGCTTCTCATTGCCGTGCCGAACCGGATTTCGCTACAAAGCCTCCTAATCATAGCTTCGGCCGGACCGTGAGAACCGCTGCAATCGAAACCACACCCCACCCGGCAGTCAACCGTACCCTGTGCAGGATGTGCCGATCGTAGGGGTGGTCGCCGTCATTTCGGTCATGTGGCTCGGTCTCTCCGAGACCGAGCCAGCGCGTCTCGAGAGACGCGACCACGTGGACCGCCAATTACCATCCTGTGAGGATGTTCACATGCCCCGGCGGCGTATAGGACAGGTCGTTGGTGATGATCACCTTTTCGATCTTGCTGCCGGTCTTGTTGGCGATCTTGAGTACGTGCCGTCCGGCCCGCAGATCGAATCTCCCCCATTGGTCGTAGCTCAACCAGGTGGAATCGTTCAAGCCGTCCATCGCACCCATCCAGGCGCCGCCTCCGGCACCGTCGCACCCGACGTCGATGTATCCGTGGCTCTCGCCGGCCTTCTTCAACAGCAGCCAGACCACGTAAATGTCCGGCGCGGGGACCTCGAATGTAATACGCTCGGCAAAGCGCTTTTCGATGAGCACGCGCCGAATTGTGGGTATGTCGACCGCCAGGGGCAGCGACGCCGGCGATCGGCGGCCGAAGCGGTCCACGCTCCTCAGCCGGTAGTAGAGCCGGGAGCCGGGCTTCAGCCCCCAATCGACCATCGAGGGCTCGTCCGGCGATGCGACCAGCGTCGATTGGTCCGGAGTGAAGTCGGCGGCCTCGCCGCAGTAAAGGTTGTAGTGGTGGAACGTCGCGTCGTTGGTTTTGCGCCAGGCAAGTCGCACGGCGTAAGGCGAGATGGCTTGGGCCGTGATTTCCTCCGGGGCCTGGAGTACCGGTGCGAGGATCCGCGGAGTCTTGTCGGGGAGGATCTCCTCGTCGTCGGTCAGCAAGGCGCAGTCCATGGCGCTTCCGTAGAGGCGGCTGGATAGGACGAGCTCCTTCGCGCCGCGAAGGTCCAGCTTCGCGTCCGCCTTGACCCAAGTCCAATCGCTCGAGGGCGGGGCCTTGATCGCCGCCGCGCCCTTGCCGGCCGAGAAAGTAAACTCCACTCCCTCCTCGCCCTTGACCCGGCACCATAGCGTGGCCGCGCTAAGATCGGCCTGCCCGCCCCGGTCCAAGACCACCGTTGCGTTGCCCTCCGCGCCGCGCTTGCGCATCCAGACGTAGTGCAGATCACTGGCCGAGCCGTGGAAGGCGATCCATATTTCGGGGCTGAGCCGGGCCTCTTCGGCTTCGATAAAAAGATGACGCCGCCCGGCCTGGCGCCGATTCGGCCGGGCCTCGTCGCTCAAGCCGCTTTCCAAGCCGCTGTGCTCCACGGCCGTGACCGCGTAATAGTAGGGCTCGCCTGCCCCGGCCGTGCTGTCGGTGAGACTCAACTGCCCGATCGGCCGATCGGTCAACGGCACAAAGCCCACGCCGCCGGTCCGGCTGCGGTAAACGTGGTAGCCGGCCGTCTCGGCATGGTGCCGGGCAGGCTGCCAGGCGAGCCGGACGCCTTCGGCCGTCGCGTCGGCCTCAAGCCGAGTCGGCCGCTCGGGCAGGCGGGCGACCACGCCGAAGATATTGTTGCTGCCGAGGAAATTCGAGTTGAACAGCACCTTCGTCCCGTCGGGACTGGCGTTGGGATTGTCGAGCAACTGCCCGCGCCGCAGCCCGGTGTAACACACCCGATAGCGATTAACAACGAAGTCCAGGGCCGGTTCGGCGGGAAACGCCTGGAGTTCGCTGATGTGCGGACCGTGTACGATCCGCGTGCTATACGACCAGAGCCGATCCTTGGGCCGCCAACTCGTGTAGCCGTTGTAGTCGTGGGGGTCGTCGTAGGACTCGACGCCGGGCGCATGGAACAGGTCCTCGGGCTTGAGCCACGAGTCGCCCTGCACGCGGGTGATGAATCCGGTGCAATGAACGCCCCGGTCGATCCCGAAGTCGCCGTGGTTCCAATCGAACTTGACGTGTACCCGGGTCCGGTTCGAGCCGTCGAAGTCGCACTGCACAAAGCCCTCGTCGTGGAACTTCCCCTCGTGCCAGAACATGATCTTCTTCTGGGACGGATGGAAGCCGTAGCTGTCGTGGATGGGCTCGGGAACGGCGATCTCGTAGAGCTTCTTGCCGTCGACGCCGGCGATCCAGATCCCCTTGCCTTTCGAGGTCTCGCCGCGGTTCATCAGGTATTTGCCGTCGGGACTGATTTTCAAATGCCAGCCGGGGGCCGCGTCGCGGATCGGGCGTATCTCGTTCCCCGCGGCGATGTCGAACGCGACCACCTTCTTGTCGCCGTCGGCCGACGCATAACAGACGTTCGGCTCCGTAGGCGAGCACACTTCGCCTCGCACCATCGAGTACTGGCGAAACACGCTGCGCAGGCGGGTGCCGTCGGCGCGCACGGCCATCGGGCCATGGGTCGGCGTGGATGCCTCCCACATCCCAGGGCGGCGGCGAAAAACCACGTATTTGCCGTCGGCGCTCCAATTGCCGTGGAAGTACGAAAGCTGATCGGTCCAGCGGTCGCTGGTGTAGCGGAGGATCGTCGCGGCGGTGTCTACGTCCTGGAAAACGACCCGCTCTGTCTGCCAGGTCCCGTCGCCGGTCGAGAGGTCCTTGTATGGCTTGGCGCCGAATCGCCGCGACAGTGCCAGCAGCCCCTGGACGCCCCGCACGCCGTCGTCCTTGTCCATCTGGTAGCGTCCCGAGCCGTCGTATGGCTTGTAGGTCCGGTGGCGCGCCGGCAAATCGAGCGGAGCAATAGCCTGGGCCGAAGGAGGACCAGTCCGCTCTTCAGCCGCCGGCGGAGAGCCCGGCTCGGCGTCGACGGCGGCCGATTCGGCCGCGCAGGCGAGGAAAATGAGAGTAGCTAGTGCTGCTTGCATCTTTGTTCGGCAAGAAACACAGAACCCTGCCGCGAGGCAGGGTTCTTTCTCAAGAGTTGTTGATTGCAGCCAAAACGCGACAACCAGTGAGGAGCACCGCGATGCTCCTCAAGACAAACCATCCGGGGGTTCTTGCATAGGCTGCCCTCCGTACCGAGGTTTCAGGATTGGGAGCGAATTGCTGTCAACCGTTGAGCCAATTTTACCATGGGTCGCCAGCCACGTCCAGACATTTTTCCATGCGATCGCGACAACTCCGGGGAAAACCGCCAATGCAATACGGCTTTTAAGGCTCCGGAAAGGCCGAGCGGTTGCCCAAGCTCTTTCCGCTCGGAAATTTCTGGCAGATATTCCGGTCGCATCGCCGCCTAGCGTTTCGCCACGGCTTGGCTTTTTGCCGGGGACGGCGCCTTCGCAGCCCGCCGCTTATAGTCGACCTTCAGACTGGTCATTCCCAGCGAGAGCCTGTTTCCTGGCAGCAAAATGGTCTCCTGGACCCTCAGCCCGTTGACGAATGTGCCGTGCTTGGAGCCGAGATCGCGAACGGCCAGCGATCCATTCAGGTCGTAAAGCTCGCAGTGGACCCGGCTCACCCATTGGTCGACAAGACATACGTCGGTCTTGGGGTCCCGGCCAACGATGACGGGGAGGTTCTTTACAACGATCCGAAGTTGACGAGCCCAGGGGTCGACCGAAGTTAACTTGACGTTCATGTCGTGGGCATCCGCGGAAGGGTGAAAGGGGGGGGCCGGCGCGCGTCCTGGCGCTCCCGCAGCCCGCGGCGACTGGAATGCCATCCGCCGCACCGGGCTGCCAAAGCCATAGAATATGCCAGCGGCCAGCGGCGAAGAATCGGGAGTATTCCCATGCCAGCCATGAGGGGATCCCCGGTTCGGTGGAAACCAGTGTTCCCGTCACATTTGGAAGATCGATTTCGTCATCTCCACCCACCTGCGCAGCCGCGATCGGTCGCCGCAGGTCGTATAAACGTCGCGGAACAGCAGTTCCAGGTTGCAGTCCCTGGCTGCCGCGTAGGTGTCCTTCATGTCCTTTGCCAGCAGTTCCCAGTCGGGGCTCGATCCGCTGATGTGAGCCGGCGTCGGCTTGCGCGAATACACGTACCGTCGGCCCAGAATCTCAGCGGACTTGCCCAAATCCGACCATCCCGAAATGGAGACGGACCTCAGATTGGGGATCGCTTCGAGGATCATTTCCAGCCGGTCGTCCACCCTTTCACAACAGCCATAGTAGACGAGCCCAAACTTCTCGCTTAGCCGGGCGAGGTAAGGAAGGACGAACTCCTTGTACATTGCCGGGGAGATGCTCTCAGACTCTTGTGATTCGGCCCAGCCCCACACGTCCTTCAAACCAACCCTGTCCCGGCAGTCGGGTTCCGGCAGGTCCGAAACATAGCCGTAGCTGCGAGGGCCGGCCATTTGATTGTCGGTGTTCGGCGTCAGAAGACCTTCCTTCTCGAAATACGCAAACAGCCGGATCCGATCGTCGAGCAGGTACGACATCAGCCTATGGATGGCGTCCGGGGCGTCGTAGACCCAGTAGAGCAGGCCGTGGTTGCCGATGAAACGGTAGAGCTGCCACGTAAGACCGAAGAAGAAGTTGCCGTTGAACCCCAGGTCGCCGAACTCGCCCACTTCAAATTCGTAGACGAAGGGGTCATAGTTGCCGAGCCGGACGGGGAGGATGTCGCCTATCACGTCTTCGAGCATCTCTTTCAATCGCAGCGTCTTCGCGCGATTCACCGTGAAGGTCCGCGTTCGGAGCTTCGCGATGTCCTCCGGCTTCGCGATGGGGAAGCTGAACGTGTAGGCGATCGATTTCTCCTTGGCCGTCGGCGCGCGAATCTCGACGGGCACGCCGTAATCCGAGAACTCCATCTTCCATCCGAGCCGGTAGTAGGGCTCGATGACCAGGTCGTCCCCTAGTTCCTCGGCCTGTCGGAGCGTGATCCGCATGCTCTTTTCCACGCTGCGCAGGAACGGATCCTCGCACAGGACCTCGCGGTCGGCTACGTATCCGTCGATCCAGGCGGTCTCCAAGAGGACCACCGGACGCTCGGCTTTGAGGTCGTGAACCGCCTTCCACAAGCGCTTTCGCTCGCCCATGACAGGCAGCGAAGCCGCCTCTCTCCACTTCGCGGCCAGTTCTCGAACGATGTGGCGGTCTTTCTGGAAAATCATGGAATCGCTCGTTTCATGGAATGTCTCCCAGGGCAGGTGGTTTTACGGTTCGGCCCGTGTGCCCCTATTGTTACCAACGTGGCGTAAGAATCAACGGGGCTCCCCCGGCTTGGGTGACGCAACGTGGTAAATGTGTGGCCCTGGTCGAGTGAGGCGGATTGGGCCGGCAAGGCTGACGTGGTGCTGAGGGTCGACAATTTGACAATTTGGCATTGCGCCGCACCACACGCGGGGTGTGCAAAAACAAGCGGGGAAGTTGGAGCCCGCACGCATCGGGAATTGGAAATTCCGAGTTTGGAACGGGCCATACAATGACGATCGATCAGCTTCGAAACATGTACAATGCCCAGCCTTTCCGGCACTTTGTGTCAAAAGGGTTTACGAACAGCGCAATCGGCTCACTGGCTGGTCAAAGGGCTACCTTCATGCCTTGGTGCTAGCTATGCTAGGCGTTGGACAGCCTCGGAACGCCTGGGCCAGAGAAAAGTCCAGCCATCGCTGTCCCGTTCCTGAACACGTTTACACTGAGAATCCGTAGCAGAAATCGCCCGTTCGAGGAGACATACCCGATGCCCGACCGACTGATGAACCGGCGTCAATTCGTGGGCCAAGGCGTGGCGGCTGCGGCGGGGCTATCCACCGCCGAAGCGGCCGACGCCGATCGTGGACCCAAGAAATCTCGGAAATCCACCCGCAACAAGGACCGTACCATGAAAATCGGCTTCCACACCGACGCGTTCAATTCCTCCTTCTTCAATTTCGACAAGTGCCTCGAGTGGGCCCAGCGCAACGGGGTGCATTACATCGAATGCGGCCTGATCGACGGGGTGAGCTGGGCCCACGGACTCGGCTATTTTCCGCACCTGGCCCTCTACGAGGATCCCGTGCTCCTGCGCCGCAAGATGGAGGCCCACGGAGTGCAGTTCTCGCAGGTCGACGCGGCCTATCCGATGTCGAACAAGGACGCCCCGATGCGCGGCGTGCCCTACGTGATCAAGTCGATTCAGTGGGCCACTCAGGTCGGGTGCCCCAACGTCGACACGACCGACGGCCTACACGCCCCCCAAGGGCTGACCGAGCAGGAAGCCATGGACCAGATGAAGCGCGAGTACGAGCAGATCATCGAGATCGCCGAGGCCCACCGCATCACGGTGAACATCGAGCCGCACGGCTACTTCACCACGAAGCCGGAGTTCGTGGGCCGGATGCTCGACTTCTGCAAGAGCCAGTAACAGCGCATGAACTTCGAATCCGGCAATACCTTCATTGCCGGGCCAGATCCGGTGGAGTTCCGCAAGCGGTG
>CAYTJV010000339.1:0-8363 GCA_964438165.1 uncultured Planctomycetaceae bacterium
AGTCGACGTTGCCGAAGCTGACGAGGCGATTCTCGTTGCCCTGGTAGCCGACCACGTTCCCGTCCCGGGTCTGAAACGGCTCGACCCCCGTCGCCGAGCCGGCGAACAGGTACCGGCCGCGGAACCGCTGGTTGGCCGTATCGACGAGCTGCTGCAAGGCCTGCTGGACCTGCTCCGCGGCCGCCCGCCGTTGCGTATCGTTGGCCGTGCTCCCGATCACCGTCAGGACGTTGCCGGTGACCTCGTTGATGAGACTCGACACCTGGGAAAGTGCGGAATCGGTCGCGCTCAGGTACGACTGGTTCATCGTGAGGTTCGATTGAACCTGGCCGTTGCGCGCCAGGATCCGTTGCAGGCCGATGACCTGAAGGGCGGCGACCGGGTCTTCGCTCGGCGTCTGGAACTTATACCCCGTGCTCAACTGGTTCTGCAGGCGCAGCAAACGGAGCTGTTCGGACTGCGTCTGGCTGAGCAACTGGTAGCGGACGAACTGATCGGCCACGCGCGTGTTGGAAATGCCGAGAATACCCATGCGTCGCTCGCTTCGCTAGAAATCGATCAGCGTGTCCAGCATCTCTTTCACGACGCCGATGAAGCGGGCGGACGCCTGGAATGCCTTTTGGATGGTGATCATGTTGATCGCCTCTTCGTCGATGCTCACCCCGCTGATCGACAGCTCCCGGCTGCGCAGCGTCTGCTCGAAGGTGTCCGTGGCTTCCACGGCGACCCTCGCCGCCGCGGAGTCCTGCGCGACCTGCGCCGCGATCCGATCGTAGACCGTCGTGATCGACTCGTCGTTGTGCGAGGCGATCGGCTGGTCGGGGAATTGAGCCAGCCTCACGGCGTTGCGGGTATCGACGCCGATGCCGCCGCTGCTGGCGGCGAATTTGGCCGGGTCCGAGACGATCGCCTGATTGACTCCCAGGTCTTCCGCCGTCGAACCGGTGAAGAAGGTGTTGATGCCCAGCGCCGCCAGGACCCCGCTGGTGTCGTCGGCGAACGCGAACTGCTGGGTAGGGGACAGGCTTTTGATCGACAGCCTTCCGCCGCTCGTCGCGGTGGCCGAAAGCGGGCCGATCTCGTTCAGAGCGCCGGCCAGGCTTTGGAGCGTCGTATCGGTGGAATCGCCCAACAGGTGCACCGGGATGTCGACCGAGCGCGTCGTTTTTGCCTTCGTGTCGTAGACGAGGACGCGGAACGAGCCGTTGACCGGCGTGAACTTCAGCCCCGCCTGATCCAGCGGTTCGTCCACCGCGGTCACGTACGACTGGCTGGTCGCCGCGTCGTAGCCGCGGAGCCCCTGACCGCCGGCAAAGACCTTGTTGAACTCGAAGGCCAGGGTGCCGGCGAAGTCGTTCAACTTGTCGAGGAAGCCGCCGAGCGCGTCGTCCCGGACGGTTGCCATTCCGTGCAACTGCCCCGCCGTCGCCTCAAGCGGCGAATCGAAGCCGACGAAGCGAATGGTGGCGGCCGACATGCCTCGATCGCTCGAGAACGACGCCGTCACCCGATTCATGATCCCGGCGTTCACCAGGAACTGGCTGCCGACGTAGACCGTGACGCTTCCGGTGTCCTGCTCCTTCACGCGGATGTTGACCAGCTCGGCCAGCTTCTCCAGCGACACCTGCCGCCGATCGCGCAGACCGACGGCCTCGCTTTTGGTGTTGGCCCCTCCCTCGGTTTCCGTGATTTGCCGGTTCAGATCGCGGATTTGCTCGACCAGCCCGTTGATCCGGTCGGCTATGCCCGCGATCTGCTCGTTGACGTCGAACCGTAGCCGGCCCACATTCTGCGCTAGCGTGTTGATCTCGTGCGTCAGCGTTTGGGCATCGAGCACGGCCTGGTTCCGCGCGGAGACGTCTTCCGGCTGGTTGAGGATCTGCGAGACGCTGTTGAAGAACCGGGTCATCGAGGGAGCGACGCCGCTTTCGTTCAGCGATCCGACGACTTGTTCCAACTGCGCATGCGTGTCCTGCTGCGCCTCGGCGCTCGACTGGTCGCTGACGGCGCTGCGGAGCCGCTCCTCCAAGAACTTGTCGATCTTCTGGACCACGGCTTCGACTTGAACGCCCAGCCCCAGCGTCAAGCTGCCGATCTTCTGGCTCATGGCCGGCGCGAGCACCGTCTCCTCGCGAATGTATCCCGGCGTGTTCGCGTTGGCGATGTTCTGACCGACTACCTGCATCGCAATCTGGTTGGCTCGCAGCGCATTGGAGCCGAGGTGGATCGAGCCGAAGAGCGACATAAGCTATGCTTCTCAACCTCCTTAGCCTGTAGGGAACGCCCTCCGTGGCGTTCCGTTTATTGATCCTCAGAAAAGTAAAGCAACATTCTCTCTCAGAGCCGGGGCGTGCCGCCCCGGCTTTTCCGGGCCGACACGGCCCGGCTCGGAATTGTCTATGGAAACCTATTTGGAGCCCCGAACTTGCCGGGCTTTCCCAGTACGCGGCCCTTGCCCCGTTTTACTTAGGCGGCCCGATCGATGAGCGCACCACCGGCTGGGGCGGGTCCGCCCCTATGATATGTCGGCTGTAGACTTCCGCCGGTCGCGATAATCTCTAACAACTGGGACAAATGGATGAGCGTCTTCTGCACCAACACCCAGTTGACCAGACTATGGTGCTGCAACAATCGACCGCGGTGGGTCGCCTGACGCACCTGGTCCTTCACCTGGGAAGGGGCTCGGCCCGTAACCGCGTGCGTCAGCGAGCGGATGTCCTTGGCCGGGAGCCCTTCGCGACGGGCGTGCTCGAGAAGTTCCTCCCGCTGCCGGAGGCACTCCTGAAGCCCCGCCACGAGATCCTCCTCCTCGCCGGCTATCGCCGCCAGCCCTGCCAGATCGGCGGCGGCCAACAGCTTTCCTTTGCGGACCAGGACGTCGAGTGTCTTTTCCTGCACCGAGGAGAGGTGCGTCAGGAAACCCGCAACTTCGGACTCCCAAATGGTCTCCATGGACGTGCGTTCCCGAATGTTTTGCTTATCCCTAGCCCAGGCGTTCACGCTGACCCCTGACCCCTAACCCATGGCCCCTACCTCCTACTCATGGTGAACAGTTCATACATCGGCCCGGCGAGCTTGTCGGCGCTGGCGTGGCTGAGTTTCTCGGCGAGGACTTGATCGAGTTGCTGCTGGAACACTTCTTCGCCGCGGCCGCCGTGGAAATAGGCGGGCTTGTGCTGGGTCTTGCGCATCGACGAGAGCATCTGACCGAAGAGCGTCTGGCCGACGAAGTCCTCGAAGGTCGCTCGCAGGGCCTGATCCTTCGCCTCGGGATCGGGCGGCTTGGGCGACGCGGAAGGCGCCAAGGTCGACGTCGGCAGGTTCGAGACGATCGAAGAAATGCTCATCAGAAGGTTCCTGTTAACCGTTCACAAGGCATTGGTCGTCGTACACAGCACAGCGGAGACGATTATCTGTTGAACAGGAGGTAACAGAGGCAACAGAGAATGCAACCCAATCCTCTGTTCCCTCCGTTTCCTCCTGTTCAAAGTTATTCGACAATCAGTTGGGCGTGGAGTTTCCCGTCGCGATCGAGGCCCTTGATGATCTCGATGATGTCTTCGGCCGGCACGCGCACGGCGTTGAGGGTCTCGACGAGGGCCTTGAGCTTGGGTGTCTCGGTTTGGCTTGGATCGATGGTCACGAACCGCGCCGCGGCGGCCGTGCCGCCTGTCTCGACCACCACGTTCTTGTGAGTCACCACGGCGGCCCCGATCTCCACGTCGCCGCCGATGACGATGCTGCCGGCCCGCTCGTTGATCACCACCCGGGCTCCCACTTGCAGCTCGGGAACCGACAGGGCGAGGACTTGCGAAACGAACTCCACGGGGTTCTCGGCGTATTGGGTGGGGATTTGCACCTCGATGTTGCCCGGGTTGACGGCCTTGGCAAGGATCGCGCCCACCGATTGAAGATTCAGAGGACTGCGGTTGATCAGGTCGGCCACGTCGGAGGCGAGCTGGAAATCGGCGTGGTTCTTGTCGAGCACGAGGGTAATCTTGCCGTCTTGCGAGAAGGCGTTGAAGAAGTCCTCTTCGAGCCGGCAGCCCGCATGGATCCTGCCCGTGGTGGTTTGCAGAGGATTGTCGAGCGTGATCGCGCCCTCGGCGGTGGCATACACGCGGAGGTTCTTGGGATCGGGGCCCATGAGCAGGGTGGTGAAGAGCCGGCCTCCGGCCAGGCTCTTGGCCGAGCCGACCGAGCTGACCATGCAGTCGATTTTGTCGCCCTGCCGCGCCCCGGCGGCGGGAACCGTGGCGGTCACCAGCACCAGGGCCACGTTCTTGGTGTCCTTCAGTTCCGCCATGCCGGTCTTGCCCGTCGGATTGCCGAGAAACTGCATGGCCTGGGCCAGGCTCCGCATGGTGGGGAGCGAAGAGCTGCCGTCGCCGGTCCCCTTGAGCCCGACCACGAGTCCCAGCCCCTGGAGCGTGTTCTCTTCCTGTCCCTTCACGCGGCAGAGGGTCTTCAAAAGCGCCTTCGCCTCGGCCTGAGCCGCCGCCGCGCAGCACCATGCCGCCAGGAGTGCCACAACGAGTTTTCGGTTGCTCGGGAAGTCCATGGTCATGGTCGTCGTGAAGGATGTAGGACGGCCTTTCTAGGCCGTCCTACTGCTAAAAGGGTTGGAATTTGTCGAAGACTTTCTGGAGCCATCCGCGGCGGATGCCGTCGCGCCCATGTCCCGCGGAGAGGCGTTGAATCCGCTTTTCGACGATCTTCTCGCTCTTGACCGTGTTGTTGGGCAAGATGTCTTCGGGCCGCACGATGCCGCTGATCGAAAGCTCCCACTCCTCCTCGTCGAATTTCGCCGCCGCGTGACCCTCGAGGACCATGGTGCCGTTGGGGCGGATGTCGACGATGACGCACTGGATGGACGTCTCGAAGGTGTCGCGGTTCTGGAGGTTGGCCTGGGCCCGGTACTTGTTGTCGAGGATGCCCGAGATCTTGGGGTCGCCCTCGGTCTGCGGATCGGGAACCACGGCGAACCCGTCCAGCGCGATCCAGTCGCTCAGGGCCATGGCGCCTTCGGCCTTCTTTCGCTGATCGATCTGTCCTTCACGGATCATGCGCGCTTTCTCTTCGACGAGCACGGTCACGAAGTCGTTGATCTTCCAGGTCTTGGGCTCGGCCGGGGCTTGATAGGTGAAAGAACTGTTGGCCATGGTGAGCGGACGCCGCTTGCCCGGATCGCCCAGCAAACTGGAGCACTGCCCATAGGCTTGGCTGGCCGCGAATCCCAAAGCCAACAGCAACCCGGCGACAACGTGAATCATGTAGGACGGCCTTTCCAGGCCGTCGCGGACGGCCTGGAAAGGCCGTCCTACCGCGATTCTTTGGATCATTTCGTGCTCCTTCCCAGACTTCGCGCCAGATTGCCCGCGGACCGAGGCGTGGAATCGCTCGGGGCAAGCGGCGCCGCCTGCATGGCCCGCGCGTAGATTTCCGCCTCTTGCACGCCGCAGACCCTTGCCGTGTACGGTTTGCGGTCTGGCAGGGATTCGACCGTGACGAGCTCCCCGAGGGCCGCGTCCTCGCGGGCCCGGGCCGTCGCGCGGATGCGGATCCCCGCCGCCCGCGAATACACGGCGATCGTCTCCCCCCGCCGCACCATGATCGGCGAGCGAAGGAAGGACTTCTGCAACAAAGCGCCGGCCGCGATGGCCTGCGCCGCCTCCATGCCGACCACGTCGTCGATTGCATGGAACGCCTCGCCGCTTGCCGCGCCGGGCTCGGGACGCCGCAGACGCAGGTCCGTGCCGCGGATGGTGTCGCCCCGGGCAATCGCCTTGGCCGCAACCACCACGCGAGCAAGCTGCGACACGCTGGCAGTCACGGCAAAGGTTGCCGGATGCGCCGCGTCGCCCACCGCGATCTCGAAGTTCTGCGTTCCGGTCCACGGCGCCTGGCCTCCGCGGACGGAGATCTTCTGGCCGTCGGCTGGAACGAGCCGCGCTTGGGCGTCGGCGAGTTTCGCGTCGATCTGCCAGGTTTCGTCGGCCGAAGCCCGGGCCTGGAGGTGCTTCGCGATGGCGTCCTCGACCGCCCGCTTAGCCCTATTCATCGCCGACGTCCCCACCGGTCGCGGCTCGGCCGTAGGCGCTTGCTCGGCGAACCCGCCGATGATCGCCTGGCTGGATCCCGAAAGCCGGTGCTCCGCCAGGCTGATCCCGCGGTCGGCCAACAGATCTTGAAGCTCGCGCGCGCGGAGAATCCGCTGCTGGCCGGGAGGCGGTGCGGGAAACAGCTCGATGCCCGTCAGCTTCTCCACCTGGGCGGCGTCGGCGGCGATCACCTCGACCACGTCGCCCAAGGCCACGATCGGCCCGCGCGGTTGGCACCTCGCGCGAACCTGCAACTCGCTTCCCAACCCCGCGCGGGACGCGAGCAACGTGCATGCCATCAGGGCCGCCATCGCGATGTGCTTGGTTCGATTCATAGGATTCACCACGGAGGCACGGAGGGCACGGAGGGAAAAGGATGAATGGGTTAGAGAACCAGTCGCTTGATGCCATTCTTCATCAGGGAGACATTGAAGTTGAGGAGAATACCCACCTTCTTGCGACTGAGACGGAGGTAGGTGAGCAACTGGGCTTCATGGACAGGATGGATTTCCTCGACACTTTTCACTTCCAATACAACCAGATCCTCGACGATGATGTCGAGTCTATACCCGCAATCGAGTCGCACGCCTTTGTAGACGACCGGTAGGTCAACCTGCCGTTCATAGCGAATTTTCTGTAAGCTGAGCTCGTGACACAGACATATTTCATAGGCGGATTCCAGCAGACCAGGGCCCAACTCCTTGTGTACTTCAATGGCGGCGCCGACAATCGTCCGCGTCAGCTCCTCGTGAATCAACATCTCTCCTCTCCCTTCTCCACTCTTCCTCTCTCCTCCGTGTCCTCCGTGCCTCCGTGGTGAAACAAAACTGCGTTACGCCCTGCGCAAGTTGGCCACCAGTTGCATGATCTCGTCTCCGGCCCGCACGGCCTGGGAGTTCAGCTCAAAGGCCCGCTGGGTCGTAATCAGGTCGATCAGCTCGCTCACCGGCTCGACGTTGGAGGCTTCCAGCGTGTTCTGCCGGATCACGCCCACCCCTTGCTGTCCGGGCTGGAGGGAACGTGCGTTCCCCGAGGCGTTCGACTCGGAGAAGAGGTTCTCGCCCATCTTCAGCAACCCCTCGGGATTGACGAACGTCGCCAGTTCGATGGTCCCGACTTGCGTGAGCGCCGGCGTGTTGGGCTGCCGGACCGAGACCTTTCCGTCGGGGCTGAAAACGATGGCCAGCGCGTCGGGCGGAATGGTGATCGGAGGTTCCAGCAACCGGCCGGTCTCGGCCGACCCTTGGCAAATCTGGCCGTTGGCGTTCAACGAGAAATTGCCCGATCGCGCGTAGAGCGTTTGGCCCGTGGGATCCATCACCTTGAAGAAGCCGGGGCCTTCGATCGCCAAGTCGAGCGGATTGCCCGTATTCTTGAAGGCTCCCTGTTTGAAATCGGTCTGGACGCTCGAGACCCGCGTGCCCAAGCCGATGGCGACCCCCGTGGCCGTGAGTTGCCCGGCGCTGTCCTCCGACCCGGGGAGTTTCTCCTGGCGGTAGAACAGGTCTTCGAAATTGGCCCGCGCCCGCTTGTACGACGTGGTTTCCGTGTTCGCCAGATTGTTGGCGATCGTGTCCAACTTGGTTTCCAGGGCCGACATGCCCGTGGCCGCGGAATAAAGGGTCTGGACGCTCATGGTAGGGGATAGGGGTTCAGGGTTCAGGGGGAAGTCAACTCCGCATTACGCGCGTGATCAACTGGGAGAGCATTTGGTCTTGGGTCTGCATCATGTTCACGTTGGCCTCGACGGCCCGGGCGGCTTCGATCTATTGGACCATTTCCGTGGTCGGCCGCACCGAGGACATCTCCAGATAGCCCCATCCCACGCGACGATCGCTTTCCGCCACCGGCTGGGTCTCGGCCAGCGGCTTGAAAAGGTTCTCGCCGACCTTGGCCAGGTCGCCGACCGACGCCGGCTGCGCGATGGCCAGCATCTGCGCCGATCCGCCTTGCCGGATCGCCCCGGCAGGCGTGACCTCGAAGGGGGCCGCCGTTGGGTCGATGCTGATCGGCGCGCCTCCGTCGCCCAGCACGGCATAGCCTTGCTGAGTCACCAGATTGCCATCGGCGGTAATCTGGAAGTTGCCGGCCCGAGTTAGATACTGCTGGTCGTCTTTCTGGACCACGAAGAATCCCCGCCCCTGGATGGCGAAGTCGGCCTCCGCCCCCGTTCGCTTCATCGGGCCTGGCGAGAAGTCGGTCTGGGTGAGCCGGAGCATCACTCCGCCGCCCACGTCGTTGATTGAGCCGGAGCCGGGGTAA
>CAYTJV010000340.1:0-8334 GCA_964438165.1 uncultured Planctomycetaceae bacterium
CCGACCGGCTGATCGAGAGAGAGGGGCTGTCGGGTCATTTGCAGGATGCAATGGGTTTCGTCGATCGACAGTCCGGCGGCATCGGCCGTGTCCTCGAGGCTCGGCTCGAAACCTCGACTCTGCAATAACTTCCGGTTGACCGACCGGACCTTGCTCATGGTTTCGATCATGTGTACGGGAACCCGGATCGTGCGGCTCTGATCGGCGATGGCCCGGGTAATGGCCTGACGAATCCACCAAGTGGCGTAGGTGGAGAACTTGTATCCCCGTTCGCACTCGAACTTGTCCACGGCCCGCATCAGGCCGGTATTGCCTTCTTGAATAAGGTCCAGGAAGCTCAGGCCCCGGTTGCGATATCGCTTGGCAATCGAGACCACCAGGCGCAGATTGCCTGCCGAGAGCCTGCGCTTGGCCGCATCGTACTCCTGCTGAAAGGCCAACGTGCGGGCGATGCGACGCCGAAGCGTGGAAGGGCTCTCCAAGGTGATCCGCATCAGGTAGCGTAGCTCCTTGCGGATCTCGGCCACCCGATCGCTAGCGAGTCGGCAGTGCCGTAGTCCGGCGAGTTCCGCGGCGAGCTCCGCGATCCGGACTGCGATTTGCTGGAGTTTCTCCCATAACGGCTGGAGGCGTTGGGTGCGGAGACCCAGTTCTTCGACCAGTCGCGCCGCCTTGTGCCGCCGGATGACCAACCGCCGCCAGGCTTCGCGCCGTGCCCGCGCGGACTGACTCTTGCTGATCGCCACGGCAAAATCCTGGCGATTGCTGCGCAACAGGTGCCGCAAGGTGCGAAGGTTCGGCTCCAACAACCTCTGGATGTGCCGCTTGCCGCGGACATCGGTCACGGAGACCTCCACGGTGCGATCCAGGCGCAGTCGCCTGTCACGAACCTTCTCCAGCAGTGCGAACGCCCCCTGAAGCAGGTAATCGGTCGCTAACATGCTGTTCCGGAAGAGGGTGCGGGAGCGCTCGATGGAGCGGGCCGCATCGATTTCCTCCCGCCGCGTCAGAAGCGGGATCTCCCCCATCTGCATGAGGTAGATTCGCACCGGATCGTCGATATGATCCTCGCCGCCCGTGCCGCCACCCTCGCCCTCGTCGCCGAGGTCTTCCGCGTCGAGCAGCCCCTCTTCCAGCACCTCGGCGTGGTCCCGGTGGACCACTTCGTGGTCGTCGTCCATGTACATTGGGGACGACTGGCCGTTGGTTCTCGACTTTCCATTGGCCCGCCGAATTGCCCTCTTCCTGCGAGTCTTCCTCTGGGCGGTCTGCGTGATGTTCTTCCGCACGGTAGCATCCTCAAGGGTCAAGAGTCAGCGATGGGTACGGGGACCACAAACCCCGTGAAGCACGCTGTGGCTGAAACGCACTTCGGGTGCCAATAGCTCTTCGATCCCTATTGCAGCGACATAAAACCCGTAGGTTTCGATACTTGTGTCGTCGCACGCACGCTCCATCACCGCCTCAACCAAAGCTCGTTGTTGCCAAAGCTCACCAAGACAGACAGCACGACGTGGCCTTTTCTAGTCACGCTTACGACTACCGATATCCCAGTCGATCCAGACAGTCCATTCCATGCAAACCTCATCGACTGAACAAACATCTCAATGTACCCATTCTAGCAGAGTTGTCAACATGGGCATTTGAGTAAAAACAGATAAATCTTCAATATACTTCGCCTACGGATGGAGATAATGTACCACCCATATTATGTAGTCGCTCACCAGCGCATGGAGCGGGTGGGTGAGTGGATAGGGTGAACGGGTAGAGTGGGATGAGCGGAGCGAGTCCCACCGATTTTCCGTAGAGGCCCAATTTCGGTTCCGGTGGGACTCGCTCCGCTCGGCCCGCCCTACAGACCGATGGCCGGAAGGAGTTCTCAGCCGAGCGGGATTCGCTAGAATAAGGGTCTGACTGCCTGGAAGTGCCGCACCCGACACGCTTGGAGAAGAACGAATGGCTCAAAAAAGCAAGAAAAAGAAGGCGGAGACCGTATTCCTGGTGTGCGAAGAGAGCGGGGACTACAACTACTCCCTTCGTCGCAAGCCGGGTGGCGAGAAGCTGAAAGTGAAAAAATACTGCCCCAAGCTCCGCAAGCACACGCTCCACGTCGAGAAGAAGAAATAGTCGAGAAGAAACAATCGTCGGCCAACGATGACCAGGCCATGGCGGATCCATCCGCACGATCCAGAACGGATTGCCTCGCTTCAGCGTGCCGCCGGGATTCCGGCCGTGGTGGCGCAACTGCTGATCTGCCGCGGCATTTCGGACCCCAGGCAGGCCCGCCAGTTTCTCGATTCACGGCTTTCCGACCTCCGCGACCCGGCGCAAATGCCGGGCTGCACGCAGGCCGCTGAACGGATCGACGATGCTGTCCGGCGAGGAAAGCGGATCGTCGTCTACGGCGACTACGACGTCGACGGCGTGAGCGGCACCGCGATTCTCCGCCAGTGTTTGAAGCTCCTCGGCGGAAACGTGGGCTACTACGTTCCCAGCCGACTGGAGGAGGGCTACGGGCTGAATGCCGACGCCATCACCCGATTGGCCGCGGAGAAAGCCGAGCTTCTGGTCACCGTCGATTGCGGCATTGCGAGCGTCGAGGAGGCATTGGTCGCGCGGCAATGCGGGGTGGAGTTGATCATTACCGACCATCACGAGCCGCCCGGAAAGCTCCCCGAGGCCGCGGCGATCGTCCATCCGCGCCTGCCCGGCTCGAAATACCCGTTTGGCATGTTGAGCGGCTCCGGCGTGGCGTTGAAGTTGGCCTGGGCGGTTTGCCAGCGGGCCAGCGGGGCCGCGAAGGTCGCCCCGGCCATGCGCGACTTCCTGCTCCAGGCCGTGGGACTGGCGGCCCTGGGCACGGTGGCCGACGTGGTCCCCCTGATCGACGAGAACCGCGTGCTGGTTCGCCACGGCCTGACGAGCCTCAAGCAGCCGGCCTGGCCCGGCGTGAAGGCCCTTTTGGACGTGTCCGGGCTGGGCGACCGATCGCGCCTGGATGCCGAAGACATCGCCTTCCAGCTAGCGCCGCGGCTGAACGCCGCCGGCCGACTTGGGCAGGCCCAATTGGCGGTGGAGCTGCTGGTCACCGATCGGCCGGATCGCGCCAAGGAGCTGGCGCAGTATCTCGACGGCCTTAACAGCAATCGGCAGACCCTGGAGCGGAGCATGTACCTGGCGGCGACCAAGCAAATCAACCAGCAGGCCGATCTGGAGAACGAAGCGGCCCTGGTGCTGGCGCAGCACGACTGGCACCCGGGCGTGCTCGGCATTGTCGCCGGCCGGCTGGCCGAGAAATACCATCGGCCGGCGGTGCTGATCGCGTGGGAGAAGATGGGGATCCGGCCGGGGATCGGGTCGGCCCGGAGCATTCCCGGCTTCGACCTCCATGCGGCCCTGGAGTCCTGTGCCGAGCACCTCGTGTCGCACGGCGGACACGCCGCGGCCGCCGGTCTGACGATCGAGGAGGCGAAATTCGAGGCTTTTTGCGCGAGCTTCTGCGAGTATGTCGCCGCGCACGTCGGAACGGCGGGGTTGGCGACCGAGCTGTGGATCGACGCCGAAGCCCCACTGAGCGCGTTTACCGTCGAGATCGTCCAGCAGATCGAGCAGCTTGCTCCTTTCGGTCACGGCAACTTCCGCCCCTTGCTCTGCGCCAGCGGCGTCGCGCTGGCCGATCCGCCTCGACTGATGGGCGCCTCGGGGCGGCACTTGGCCGTGCGACTCTGCCAGCACGAGACCACCGTCCGGGCGGTCGCGTTCGGCAGGGAAGACTGGGCCGAGCCTTTGGGCGCCGCCACCGGGCCGCTGGACGTTGCCTTCCGGCCCACCGTGAACGCCTATCGCGGGCGCCGCTCGGTCGAATTGCACCTGGTCGACTGGCGGCCCACCGAGCCATGAATCCTCAAACTGTAAACGGGCAGCCTGGAAAAGAGAACTGGCTCCGCCGCGGCAGCGAGTTTGTGGACCTGGAAACGGGCCGGCCCACCCGACCTCATGGACCTGGCTGCCTTTGAAGGAACTCGGGCAGGGCGTGCGACCGGCACATCCCGGAGGGACGGCTGAGAGTAGCCCAGCAATTCATTGCTGGGAAATGGGCGTCGGGAATTCTGGTGCGTCCCGGAGGGACGCTTGAAAACCGCGTTTGAGGCGTCGATTCAAGCGTCCCTACGGGACGCAACGTGGCATTTAGTTCGCAACTCAAGTGCCCCTCCGGGGCAAAGACGAGCTGATTCCCCCGTTCTTCCAACGCCAATTTCTTGCATTACTGCGAGCGGTGACACCAAGGAGAGACTACAATAGATCATAGACAACGCCTTGATCGGCCTGTGCGAGTTGCTGGCGTGCGAGTCTCCATTTTCTGCGATGTGCATCCGAAAATCTGCCGGTTTCGTCCAGCGGTCCCGGTCGCGGTGGCCGCGTGCTGGGCGGCTCTCGCGGCGTCGTCTCTCGCGCAGCTCAAAGAAGCCGCACCGGCGGAAGGCAAACTCGGCCAAGAGATTACGCAGAAATGGCGGGTCGGAATGATTGTCACGGCCGATGGAGGCGGGTTCCGTGGGATCGTGGGGACCGTGACCGTCCCCATGGACTGGCCGGAACAGCGCGTCCAGGTGCTCAAGGAGGATCTTTCGCCGGGAGTCGCCGTCAGTTGTCAGACGATCAAAGGCGTGGCCCGGCAAATGTCCGTGAAGATTCCGACCTTGAGTGCCGGTCAGGAAGCCAAGGCCATCGTCACCTTGGAGATCCATCGCCTCGTGCCAACCCCGCCCGACGACACCGGCGTCTTCGTGCTCCCCAACGCCAAGCGATTCGATCCGAAGCTGGCCAGCTACCTGCGCCCGAGCCCCTACATCGAGAGCTCCGCTGCCGAGATCGTCGAGGCGGCCAAGAAAGTCGGGGCCGACAAGGAGAATGCCTGGGATCGAGTGGAAGCCATCTACGATTGGGTGCGCGACAAGGTGCAGTTTGAGGACAACCGGGGCGGAACCGTAAAAGGGGCCCTGGCCACGCTTCGCGACGGCACCGGCGACTGCGACGAAATGACCTCGCTCTTCGTGGCCCTGTGCCGGGCCAGCGGCATCCCTGCCCGCACTGTCCGCGTGCCGGGGCATTGTTACCCCGAGTTCTACCTGTTGGACCAAGACGGCAAGGGCCATTGGTTCCCGTGCCAGGCAGCCGGAACGCGGGCCTTTGGCGTCATGCCCGATCCCCGTCCGGTCCTTCAGAAGGGCGACAACGTCCTGGCCGCCGATCCTCGGAGCAAGAAAAAGACCCCAGTCCGCTTCCTGCCCGAGACCCTTGTCGGACTGCCCATGGGCGACGGAGGCAGCCTGCGCCTGAAACTCGTCTGCGAACCGGCCGACGATTGAGCTTGCAGGGAGAAAACGAATCACGAAAGCCCGAAAGAACGAAAACACGAAAGAGCGAGCAAAGCCAAGAGTGAGCATTCATCGTTCCCATCATCGTTCAGGCTTTCGGGCTTTCGTGATTCCCTGATTATCGAGCCAAGGTGTTCAACCGCGACCAAGGAGTGCGAAGCAAAGAGACCCCCCCGCAGGATATAGCTAGTGTGGGTGATATATAGCCACCGTGAGATCAAATCCACCGCCGACGTTTGCCTTGGGTGACGTAGGATAAGATAGGAAGGCATTCGGAAAAGACGTTTGCGAGGGACAATCTGTGAATTTTCGCACTATTCTGGCCGGTTTGACCGTCGTCGTTTCTTTTGCAGGTACGAGCCTTGGGCAATTCCGTGAGGCGGCCCAGGACCCGAAAGGGCCTAAGCTCGGCGAGGCCAAGGTGCTCAAGTGGCAGGGGGGGGTGATCGTCACGGCGGGGAGTGGGCCGTGTACGGGGATCGTCGGCTACGCTCCGTTGCCGGTGGCATGGCCCGAGCAAGAGCTCTCGGTGGTTGAAGAAGACATCTCCCCGGGGTGCAAGATCAAGAACGAGATGGTCGAGGGCACAGTGCGGGTGATGGTGGTGAGCATCCCGCAGTTGCCTGCCGGCGAGCAAGCCAAGGCCCTGATCACCTTCGAGATTCGGCGCCACGCCCTGATCGCGCCCGAAGACACGAAGATCTACGAACTGCCCGAACCCAAGAAGCTGCCTCGCGAGGTCCGGCCTTACCTGGCGCCGAGTCCCAAGATCGAGAGCACCAACCCGAAGATCAAGGCCCTGGCCAAAGAGATCGCCGCCGACAAGGAGAAGGCGTGGCAGAAGGTTGAGGCAATCTACGATTGGGTCCGCGAGAAGGTGAAGCACGAAAAAGGGCCGGTCAAGGGCGCGTTGGCCGCACTGCGCGACGGCGCCGGCGACGTGGAAGACTCCACCTCGCTTTTCATCGCCGTCTGCCGCGCAGCCGGCATCCCCGCCCGCACGGTCTGGGTGCCCGGCCATTGCTATCCCGAGTTCTATCTGTTGGACGACGACGGCAAAGGCCACTGGTTCCCGTGCGAGATGAAAGAGAATCGGTCGTTCGGGGGCATCAACGAGACGCGTCCGATCCTCCAGAAAGGCGACAACTTCCGTCCGCCCTACAACCGCCACGACCGGCAGCGCTACCTGGCCGAGTATCTCACCGGCACCGGCGGCAAGCCGCAGGCCAAGTTCGTGCGGCAACTCGGGGCGCCGTGACGGCCGAAATGCATTGAACAGGAGGAAACGGAGAAAACGGAGAAGCTCGCCCGAACTCTGTTCCCTCTGTTTCCTCCTGTTCAAGATTCCCGCCCGCCTACGCGAAAAGCACGTACTGCCGCAAAAACGACTCCACGGTGCGGTAGAAGTGCTCGATCGTCTCGGCCTTGCGCCAGCCGTGGCCTTCGCCCTCGTACACGTGGTACAGGTGCGGGGTGCCGTTGCGTTTGAGGGCCTCGACGATCAGGTCCGACTGCTGGCGCGGCACCACCCGGTCGATGTCGCCTTGGAAGATCGCCAGCGGCCGCTTGATCCGGTCGGCGTGGTACAGCGGCGAGCGCTCGCGGTAGATGCGCGAGGCCTGCGGCAAGGGTCCCAGCAGGGAATCGAGGTAATGGGCCTCGAACTTGTGGGTCTCGGCGGCCAGGTGGAATTGGTTGGCGACGCCGTACAGGCAGATCCCGGCCGTGAACGCGTCGGGCATCTGCGTCATCACCTGGAGCACGGTGAACCCGCCCGCGCTCCCGCCCATGATTACGGTCCGCTCGGGGTCGATGCGTCCCGCGTCGGCCAGGTGGCGGACCCCGGCGGCGGCGTCTTCCAGGTCGCAGACGCCCCAGTTGCCGCGGAGCTTGAGCATGTAGTCGCGTCCGTAACCGGTGCTGCCGCGGTAATTGACCAGCAGCACGGCGTATCCGCGGGTAGCGAAGAACTGGGCCTGCGGGTTCCAGCCGGCGCGATACTGCGAGGTCGGCCCGCCGTGGATCAGCACCACCAACGGCGGCTTGCCCGCGCTGGTGAACTGCTCGCTGGCCGGTGCATAGTAAAGCCCGTGGGCCAAGTCGCCGTCGGAAGAGAGCCAAGAGATGGCTTCGCAGCGGGCCAGCGCGGCCTCGGGCACGGACTCGGCCGAGGCCCGGGCGACGATCCGCGTGGACCCGCGGGCAAAGTCGTGCTCGACTATCCGCGGGGGAAGCGTCGCCCCGCTGGCCACCATGACCACGCGGTCGCCCTTGGGGGAAGCGACGATTTGGGCGATCTCGCCGTAGCCAGCGAACTCTTTCACCGCCGTCACCCGGCCGCCAGCCAACTCGACTCGCTCCAGTCGCAAGACGCCGCGATCGTTGCGCGCTGCCGTGACGAATCGCCCGTCGGCGCTTACGGCATACGTCCTCATGCCCTGGCCCCAGGCCGGGGCGGCGTATTCGGCGCCCTCCCCGGTAAGCCAGCGGCATTGGCCCGACGCGAGTTCGTAAAGCGCGATCCGGCCCCATCCGGTCTCGTCCGATACGTAGAGCAAATGGCGGCCGTCGGGAGTGAAGTCGGGCTGGAAGATCGCCACCTCGGGACCGCCGGCCAGGAGCCTCGGCTCCGCGAGCTGCGGGGCGACGCCGCTTGCGGCGCGAACTCTCGCCACATAGAGCGACGTGCCGTCCCACGGCATGTTGGGATGGTCCCAGGCGATCCAGGCCAGGCTCGTCCCGTCGGGACTCCACCGCGGCTGCATGTAGAAATCGTGGCCTTCGGCCAGCACCTGCGGCCAGTGGGTTCCGGTCGCATCGACGACTGCGATCCGGTCCACGCCCGCGTCAACCTGGTGTACGTAGGCCCCCCAACCCCCGTCCGGTGACACGGCCGGCAAACCCCCCCTTCCGGAAGCCCGGGTGACCGGCCTGCCCTGGCCCCCCCGCAGCGACC
>CAYTJV010000341.1:0-8321 GCA_964438165.1 uncultured Planctomycetaceae bacterium
GCCTGCCACTGCGGGACGGGATGGCAGAGGGACCGACCGGACATGTTGCCGGATTTCCTGGCGATGGTCCGCAAGCACAAGAATCTCTGGGGAGACACGTCGGTCCTGGGCAGCGCGGGACGGGTCCGCGATGTGTCGCGGCTGCTTGCGGATGGCGAGGCCAAGAACCGTCTGCTGCACGGAAGTGATTTCCCGTTCCCCGCTACCCCCCTGGCCTTCGCAGGCACTCTCGGGATTCTCAAAGCGGCATCCTTGCAGGCCGTGGAGAACCTTATCACACAAGATTTCGCCCTTAAGGAAGCCCTCGGCATCGGCCGGGCAAGTGCGGAAACGGCGTATCGCTTGATCTGCGAAGAGGAACACCGATCATGACGGACAAACGCTTCCTTCTCATCGTCAATCCCCGCAGCGGAAAACGACGCGGCCTGGCGGTTCTCGAACAAGTGAAGCCGGTCTTTGCGGCGGCGGATGTAGAACTCGACGTGCGCATAACCGAGCAGTCGGGGCACGCCCGGCAGGTCGCGCGAGATTGCAGCCTAGCAGGGTACGATGGGCTCTGCCTGATTGGCGGCGACGGCACGGTTCACGAGGTCGTGAGCGGCCTGATCGAGCGGGGAGAATCGGCCTCGATCCCGTTGGGACTCATCCCCGCCGGAACCGGGAACGATGTGGCCAAACAACTCGGAGTCTCCAGCCCGTTCGAAGCCGCGCGACGGATCGTCGTCGGGCGAACGAGTCCGTTCGACGTGGCCAAAGTGGAAGCGGGCGGTCAGACCGACTACTGCGTGACCATCGTCGGCTGGGTCGGCGTGGCCGACATCAACTGCACGGCAGAGCGGCTGCGGATGCTTGGCCCGCCGCGGTACGCGGTGGCCGCGCTCTGGCACATCCTGTTCCCTAAACGGCGCAGGGCAAGGCTGGTTCTCGACGATCAGAGTTTCGAGGACGACTTCTTGCTGGTTGTCGCCTGCAACACCGTCTTTTCGGGATCGGGAATGCGGCTGGCTCCCCGCGCGAAAGTGGACGATGGCAAACTCGATGTCGTGATCCTCCGCCGTGCGTCGCGTTGGCAGATGCTCCGCCTGTTCGCCAAGGTGTTCGATGGCTCTCACGTGGACATGCCTTGCGTGGAATACCATCAGGTCCGTTCCTTGAGCATCCTCTCCGACGACCGCGAGCCGCTGGACCTCGACGGCGAGATCAAGGGCACTTCGCCCGTGTCGATCCAGATGATCCCAGGAGCGGTACGCATCTTCGTCTAACAGCATTATGCCCGTCTGGTGAGCCAACGTTACGGTTGAAGGCCAGCACTCGGCTTAATTCGACGGTGTGGGGAGTGTTTCGCGGAGATAGCGGATGTTATGCTCATCGGTAGACTTCGCTTGAGGCTGGACGCTGTCGGCGAGGATTCCGCCGGGTGATGAGCGGCGTCCTCAGGTTCCTTCGCACGAAACAGGCTGTGCGGCAGGTGTATTCTCATGTCGATCGTTCTATTTACCGGCTTCCCCGGGTTTCTCGGCTCCGAGCTTTTGCCCAGAGTCCTTGAGCGGTCGCCCGAGCATCGGGCGGTTTGCCTGATCCAGTCGAAGTTCATCGGTCAATCGCGATCCCGGTTGGAAGACATCGAGAAAGCGTATCCACATCTTCACGGACGGATTGAACTGGCGGTGGGAGACATCGCGGCGCCGGACCTTGGTCTGGAGGGTGTTTCCCGAATCAAGAAGGAGACGAGCGAGGTCTTCCACTTGGCCGCCGTTTACGATCTCAGCGTGCCCCGCGACGTGGCAGTGCAGGTCAATGTGATGGGCACGCGAAACGTTCTCGATTTCGCTGAGGGGGCCCCGAGGCTGCGCCGGTTGCAGTACGTGAGCACCTGCTATGTCAGCGGCCGCTACGCGGGCCTTTTCTCTGAGGATGATTTGGAAAAGGGGCAGTCGTTCAATAATTCCTACGAGGAGACGAAGTACCTGGCCGAGGTGGAGGTGCGCTCGCGCATGCGCAACGGTCTGCCGGCCACAATTTATCGCCCCGCCATCGTTGTGGGAGATAGCCGCACGGGCGCCACCCAGAAGTACGACGGCCCTTACTTTGTCATTCGCTGGCTGCTCCGCCAGCCCTTCGTGGCCGTGCTGCCGGTTGTGGGAAAGTCTTCGGTGACCCGGGTGAACCTGGTGCCGCGAGATTATGTCGTTGATGCGATGTCGTACTTGAGCGCTCTGGACGCGTCTGCCGGAAAGGTCTATCACCTGTCCGATCCCGAGCCCTTGACGGTGAGCGAACTTATTCAGCTCATCGGAGTCGCCACACGGCGAAAGATCGTGCAAGTGCCGCTGCCACGCGTCGCGGCGAAGTTCCTGATCGACCACGTGCCGGGGATCTACCGGCTAATGCAGATTCCGTCGCCTGCCGTCGATTACTTCGCGCATCCGACCCTCTACACCTGTGCCAGCACCCTTGCGGATCTCGAAGGTAGCGGCCTGAAGGCGCCTCCGCTGCCGACCTACGTTGATCGACTGGTGGATTTTGTGCGGCGCCATCCAGGCATCGGATCGAGCGCGATGGCATGATTGACGACCTTAATCAGAAGACAGACGGGGGGCACAACCATGTCGCCTGCACAGAGCACCGAGAGGCACACGTCGACAGGGCACGTTTGCCGGTGCCTCGAAGAGTTGGACAAGGCCAAGCAACGGTACGCGGAGACCTCGGTTCACCAGCGAATCTCACTTGCAGAAAGATGCGCGGAAGGTGTGGCAAGAATTGCCCGGCAGTGGGTCGACGCGGCATGTCAAGCCAAGGCGATAGCTCCGGACAGCCCGCAGCGAGCGGAAGAGGTCTTCGCCGGTCCTGTGGCAACTCTGCGCTATCTGCGGTTGCTCGTTCATTCTCTCCGCGGAATCGAAACCACGGGGGTGCCGAGGCTGCCCGGCAAAGCCCGGCAGGGAGCGGATGGGCGGCTTCGCGTCCCCCTGCTGCCGACGGGAGTCCTGTATGACCGGCTCGCGCTGTTTCCGTTCAAGGTGACCGCCTGGATGCGAGACGGCATCCGTCAGGAGAATCTCAACGATCACCTCGCCACGCACTACCGCGCGGCCGGTCCCCGACCCGCGAAAACGGTTGTCGTCCTTGGAGCAGGCAACGTCTCGGCCATTCCACTGACCGATACGTTCTCGAAGTTGTTTCAGGAAGGCAGCGTGGTGCTCTTGAAGATGAGCCCGGTCAACGATTATCTGGGCCCCCTTTTCGAGCGCGCGATGGAGACGCTGATCGATCCGGGATACTTGCGCATCATTTACGGGGGACAGGATACAGGTGCGACGGCCATCCATCACCGCTTGGCTGACGAAGTGCATATCACCGGGTCCATCCATTCTCACGACTGCATCGTATGGGGGCCCCCCGGGGCAGAAAGAGACAAACGGATGTCTGCAAACTTGCCGGTGCTGGAAAAGCCCATCACCAGCGAGTTGGGAAACGTCAGCCCCTGGATCTTTCTTCCAGGCGAGTATTCGCGGCGGCAACTGGCGTTTCAGGCCGAGAACATCGCGGCCTCCGTCGTCAACAACGTCTCCTTCAACTGCGTGGCCACAAAGGTTCTGATTACCTGGAAACGCTGGCCTCTTCGTTCGCAACTGCTCGATCTCGTGGATGCGGTGTTCGCTCGCACCGCGAACCGCGTGTCGTACTACCCCGGCGCGATCCAGCGCTACCGGCGCTTTACCGGAATGGACCCGGCTGCGGAGTTGACCGAGTTTCTTCCTTGGACCTTGTTGCGCGATGTCAAGCCGGACGAGAAACCCCACTTCTTTAACGAGGAATCATTTGTCTGTGTCCTGGCCGAGGTGGCGCTGGACGCCCCAACGCCGGAGAGTTTCTTCCGCAAAGCGGTCGATTTCGCCAACGAGCGGCTGTCGGGTACCCTATGTGCCGCCGTGACGCACCCTGCCGGATTCCGTTCACGGGCGTCCAACCAACGCCTGTTGCAGGCCTGCCTGGGCGAACTGAGGTACGGGGCAGTCGCCGTCAACCATTGGCCCGGACTGATGTACGCGATGATGAGTCCTCCCTGGGGTGGATTTCCCGGCAGCAAGCTTGCCGATGTTCAGAGCGGAATCGGTTGTGTCCACAATACCTTCATGCTGGAGGGCATCGAGAAATCGGTGCTCGAAGGACCGCTGACAATCTTCCCGAAGCCGCCGTGGTTTCCCTGCCACTCGCAAGCCGAACGCGTGGCGTGGTCGTATTTCCGACTCTACCACAGGCCTTCGTGGATCAACGCGGCTCGGCTCTTGCTTGCCGCGTTCCAAAGGTAGTGAGACGGCCGGCCCGCCGGTGAGCCATGGACATCCGCTTCAATCACCTTGACGCCGCCGCGCATAAGCAGGCTACGTGACTCCGGAACGTCGCTTAGCCGGCGAACTGCTTGCCGGTCAGACGCTCGTAGGCCTCGATGTACTTTTGGCGGGTATGGAGGACCACCTCCTCCGGCAAAGATGGCGGCGGGCTGTTCTTGTCCCACGGCGTGGTCTCCAGCCAATCGCGGACGAACTGCTTGTCGAACGATGGCTGGCTGCGGCCCGGCTGATACTGGTCGGCAGGCCAGAACCGCGAGCTATCGGGAGTGAGCAGCTCATCGATGAGAATCAGCTCTCCGTCGACGGTTCCCCACTCGAACTTCGTGTCGGCGATGATGATTCCTCGGTCCCGGGCGTACTCGTCGCCACGCAGGAACAGGTCGATGCTCCGGCGCCGCAACTGATCGGCCATGTCGTGGCCCACCAGTTGCGCGGTTCGCTCGAAGGAGATGTTCTCGTCGTGCCCGGTTTCGGCCTTGGTGGCAGGGGTGAAAATCGGCTCGTGCAACCGGTCGCTTTCGAGCAACCCCTGGGGGAGCTTGATGCCGCACACCGTGCCGCTTTGCCGGTACTCCTTCCACCCGGAACCCGCCAGGTAGCCCCGCACCACGCACTCGATCGGCACGACCTGGGTCTTGCGCACCAGGCAGGTGCGGCCGTGAAGCTCGGCCTTGTCGGCTGCCACGGGAAGGCCCATGGCGTCCACGTCGGTGGAAAGCAGGTGGTTTGGCTCGTGGAGCAGCCCGAACCAGAATGCCGACAATTGCGTGAGCACCCGGCCTTTGTCCGGAATCCCCGTCGGCAGGACCCAGTCGAACGCGCTGATCCGATCCGTGCTCACCAACAGGAGTCGATCGTCCAAATCGTACACGTCGCGCACTTTGCCCCGACGCACAGGCAGGCCCGGGATCTGGGTCTGCAAGACTACCGCCTTATTCATGCTCAACCGCCCTCCTCGTAAGTAGCCGTCTTATTCACTTGCCAAACCTCGTAACTCAGTCGTGTGCCGGAAGTATACCAACGGTTGCCTCGCTCAACTAGCACCAAACGGTTGTACGACCGCCTTGTGCAACGGTTGGCAGACGCCCCCGTAGGGCAAGCTGCCAGCCTGCCGTGGAATGGTATCGCGGCAAGCTAGCAGCTTGCCCTACGGCTGTCATGCTTCGCTTGTCCCGACCGCCCTGGTGAGGTAGACTCAGGTGGCCTCTTGCCAGGGCCGTCGTGCGGTGAAGGATCTCTCTGATGGGCTTGATGCGATTGATTATTTCCCCTCCCGATCGCATCACTGAGGAGATGGCCCAACAGACCTACCTCTGTGGACTGGATCGTGTCCCATGGACAGGGTGGGTCCGCTGGGAGCCGGGGGAGCTGACCATTCAGCGCACGGTGTCCGAGTCGGGCAACCTGCACATTCCGTGGGTCGTGGAGGGGCACGGCCTGGTGACGCTCTCGACCGCCACCCTCCGCGAACGCCCGGAACCCTATCGGCTCCCCTTAGAACTAGCCCGGGGCAAGATCGGCCAGGTCCGCAACCAACTCGCCGAGTGGCAGATGCTTGGGCTCGTCGTCCCCGAGACGGTGGATCAGACGATCCGGGCGGCGATTCGGACCTTCGGCGACGCGGTAGTGGCCGAACAAGGATCCGCCGCGTCGGTGGCCATGGCCGAAAAAGCGCTGTGCCTGGCCCTCGATGCGGCGATCCCGCTGGCCGCGGCCTTCTCCGCGCAGGCCTTGGCGATCCGCCGCCGCACGAGCGGCAAGCTGAATGCCCTGCTGGGGGCCGATCTGGGCGTCACGCTGCTCGACGATTACGCGGCCGGCCAGTATCTCCAGACCTTCAACGCCGCCACGGTTCCCATGGTTTGGCGCGACATCGAGGCCCGCGAAGGACAGTTCTCCTGGGACATCTACGACGAGCAAATCGCCTGGTGCCGCGCCAACGGGATGACGGTCTGCGCCGGTCCGCTGCTGGAGTTCGACCAACGGTGCGTTCCCGACTGGGTCTACTTGTCCGAGGGGGATTTCGACAGCCTGTTCGCTTGCGCCTCCGAGTTCGTCGTCGCGGCCGTGAGCCGTTACCGCGGCAAAGTCGACACGTGGATCTCCGCCGGCCGCGTAAACACGGGCGAGGCATTCTCGCTCACCGAGGAGGAGCGGGTGAGGCTCACGGCCCGGGCCATCGAGCTGACGCGGGCCCTCGACGCCCAGGCCGACGTGATCATTTCTTTCGATCAGCCGTGGGCCGAGTATCTGGGCCGCCAGGCAAACGACTTTCCGCCGCTGCACTTCGCCGACGCGCTGCTGAGGGCCGAGCTGGGACTCACCGGACTGGCGCTGGAGATCAACGTGGGTTACTCGCCCGGCGGCACGCTTCCCCGCGATCCCCTTGAGTTCAGCCGGCAGATCGATTTCTGGAGCCTGCTCGGGGTGCCGCTGTACCTCATCATCACGGTTCCCAGCAGCTCGCAGCCCGATCCGCTGGCCCAGCGGCGAGCGGGAACGCTAGGGGAGGTGTGGACGCCGGCCGCCCAACAGACTTGGGTCAATCGCTACCTCCCCTTGTTCCTGGCAAAGCCGAACGTTCGCGGCGTGCTCTGGAGTCAGCTTCGCGATTCGGAGCCGCACAGCTTTCCCCACGGCGGATTGTTCGACTTGCGGCGGCATCCCAAGCCGGCCTTGCGCCAATTGGCTTCCATCCGGCAGGCGTACTTAAGATAGAGTGGGGGAGTGGGAGACACGGAGACGGTCGCTGCTTTTCTCCCTCTTTGCCATTTTGCCTTCCCCCTTTTGCCTTCAACAGGATCACGGCCGAATCGGGCGTCCTCGCCTCAGCAGAGAGTGAGCGTCATAAGATCCTATGCGGCTTTGACTTGTGGCGATGCTCTCGGCGCGGTCGAGGATTTCTAGGGAATTCCTGTGAATTCTTGGGCCCGCGCCGGGCTTAATAGGATAGGGGAACATGGTGCGATGACCCGCCAGCCGCAGGATACCAAAGTCTGGCTTCGCCGTCTTCAGGGTTGCGACACCGCTGCTTTGGCCGAGCTATTCGGGCTTTACCGGCCGCGGCTCCGCCAGATGGTCCAGCTTCGGATGGGCACTCAACTGGCGGTGAGGGTCGATCCCTCCGACGTATTGCAGGAGGTCTACTTGGACGCTGCCCGCAAGATCCACAGCTATCTCCAAGCCCCCGAGGTGAGCCCGTTTGTCTGGCTGCGCCGCCTGACCCGGAATCGCTTGTCCAAGCTCCAACGGCATCATTTGGGGACAGAGTGCCGCGCAGCCACCCGTGAGATCCAACTGCCTGAGCACTCCTCCGCAGCACTGGTGCGGCAGCTACTTGCGCCAATCGCCGGCCCTGGCACGGCCGCTTTGAGAACAGAGCTTCGGGACCGCGTGCGCCAATCGCTTGATTTGCTTGACGACACCGACCGGGAGGTGATCCTGATGCGGCACTTCGAGGAAATGTCGAACGAAGAGGTCGCAGAAGTGCTGGGCCTGAGTCCCTCGGCAGCGACCATGCGGCACGGGCGTGCGCTCGTGCGATTGAAAAGGATACTGGCATCGCCCTTTTCACCGGGAGCGTCAGAGCCATGAGACGAGCTTTAGCCGATGAGAATTGGACGGGTGAAGCCAATCCTCCCGACCAAGAATCGGAGTACCTCGCCTTCGGCCAATTGGCCGAAGAGGTCCAAGCGGCGATGGCCTCGGACCGACAGCCGGATGTCCGTGGCATCGCCTCCAAGTACCCCCACTTGGCCGACCAGATCGAACAGATGGTGCCCGCGCTGAAGGCCCTGTACCAACTGGGGCACGAGTCCAGCGAGAGCGCCCCCGCCGCCGCAGGCTCAAGCCGCGCCGGCTGTCTCGGCGACTTCCGCATCCTCCGCGAGGTCGGCCGCGGCGGGATGGGTGTGGTGTACGAGGCGGAGCAGATTTCGCTCGGCCGCCGCATGGCCCTGAAGGTGC
>CAYTJV010000342.1:0-8302 GCA_964438165.1 uncultured Planctomycetaceae bacterium
GGCGCGTACTTCATCCGGCGCTTCGGGCATGGCTACCGCCTCACGCCTCAGACCTTTTTCCACGAGCGGGGGATCCTCGTCAAATCGACCAGCCCAATCGAGATCATCCGCATCGACGACATCGCGTTGAAACAGACCCTCCTGGAGCGGCTTATGGGCGTGGGCACGATCCGCATCCTCTCCAACGACACCACCGACCCGTTGTTGGTCATGAAAGGCATCCCCGACGTCGGCAAGGCATTCCAGACGATCGACCAGGCCCGCCGCGCCGAGCGCCGCCGCCGAGCGCTGCGCGTTGACACCGTGTAGGGGCACGAGAATAAGGAAGACAAGCAACGAGACCTGACCACGGGCAACTCCCCAACACCGCCCGCTGACCCCCGCCTCATCCCGCCGGAATCCTATCGACCAATCCCACGGGGGGCTCAGTATACGTTTTGCAGGCTTGCCGAAAGGGCACAGCCCCCAAGTTGCCGCCTGAGAGACTCCCGTACACGACATCTCCCCAAAAAATCCGCGAGATCGTGACAAATCGGGCGCACGACGCGCTTTGAGTTAGGCGGCACAGCGATTGCTATGGTTTCGGGATCCGCGGCGGTAGCTTCGCTGGCCGGTGGCACCCTCCTTGCGTCTCTCCCAGAATCCATCCAGCGGGGCGGCGTCGCTGAGGTAGTCGGCTTGCTCCGCCGCGTTCTCCGGCGTCTGCTCCGAGGGCTTCTCCGACGATGCGCATGCGCGGCCCAGTTCACGCACCAATTTCAGTGTCCGCCTGGACAGTCACGCTGCTGCTGGGGCAACGGCAACTTCCGCCAAGCCTCCACCTTGGCATCACGTTCCGCCACACGTTCGCCGCCGATGCGATGCACGGCCCGCTCCAACGGCTTCGGGCCGATGGTCAATTCGGCCGATTCCGCCAGTTCCTGACTCCCTTCCCGGTACGAGCCGTTACGCACCGCCGCCTGGATCATCTTCCGCAAATGGCTCCTTCCATCAAATCTCGCCCCCCGCAAATTCCAAAATCCGAGCCGACATGATACCTCATCCCCCCGTGTTCACAAAGTGCGTCGTGCGCCCCCAAGCTTCGCACGGTAATTGAACCGGTCGTTGGGGGCGACGTCGCCGTTGAGCGTGAAATCGCTGGCGTCGCCGGTCTGCTGGATGTTGTCGGCCCATTTGAAGTCGATCGTGGCAGGCAGACCTGTCAGCCCGAGTGCGGAGCGCGGGATAGCAAGCTCTAATTCGTTCGCGCGGACCTCGTAGGGGATCTCGACCGGCGAGCCCCAGCGATATCCGCCCTGGTTTCGTTCGAGTGTCGCGGTTTCTGGTTTCGCCGGCACGCGGTTGACGACGAAGTCGTAGCCCAGCCAGCCGGTGGCCGGGTTGTGGTCGACGTCGAGGAACAGGAGCATCCAATTCGGGTCCGAGCGGGGTGTGAGGGCCTGCTGGGCGCGGATGTAGAAATAGATGCCCTCAGCGTCCCAGTTCACTTTGGCAGCCAGGATGTCATTGCGGCCGGTGGTGTTCACGTACGGGCCCGCGCTGGCGAAGCCGGGATGGTTGCGGCGCGCCGGGTCGCCGATCGTGTCGCGGAACTCGGGCCCGACGGCGGCCCAATCGTCGAAACGGGCGTCGATGCGGATCGGCGCCGGAGTGACCGCCGGGAGCGGGCGTGCGCCTTTGTAGCGGCGGATGTACGAGACCATCTGATAATAATAGTTGTCGCCGTGGCCGCCGCGCATGGGTTCGATGTCGCGGCTGTGCTCGTGGTCGAACTGATCGACGAAGACCACTGGCTGCCGCCTGCCGCCGAACTCGTCGAATCGGGCAGCGAACCACTCGTTCCAGCCGGTGAGGAAGATGAATCTCGGGTCCTCTTTCAGAGCACGCTCCCACTGCTCGGCGACGTTGTACCCGCGAAGGATGGCGCCGGGCTCGTTGGACGTGGCCCCTTGGTGGAAGCTCCGTCCCCGCGCGCCGGGCTCACTCATGCTGCCTACCCGGTCGCCCACGGCGTTCTGGGCCACTCCGACCGACATCTGCTCTTTCTCGCCCCGCGAGTTCTTGAAGACGTGCTGCGGGTAGACTTCGAGCCAACTCCACATATCGGGCTTGGTCGGCCCGCGGAAGTAATCGGGCTGCGGCGCCCGGAAGGTGAAGAACCGGCGGATCGCGGCGTGGAGCCCCTCAACGAGAAAAACGCGGAACGTCCGATCGCCCGCCACGGGTTTTCCGTCGGCAAAGGCCTGGCCGCCTGGCCACACGTCGGCCGTATGGCTCCACCAACCGATCTTGCCTGAGAGTTGCGACATCTCCAGGTAATACGTCCCGGCGGGCATGGGCGGATCGAACTGCAGGGAAATCCAAGCGTTGTCCGATACGTCCTCGAACCGCTTGGAGACGATTCTCTTGCCTCCGGGGGCTTTGTCAAACAAGGTCAGGGTCATTGCGGCGCCGCGGGTCGCCCAATTTGGGAAGCATCCGGCCACGCGGTCGACCGGATGTCCCACGGTAAACGACTGGCCCAGCGTGTGCCCTGCGGTAAGCTCAGCGGGGTAGTCGTGCTGGGTGTTGCCTGCAAGGGTTCCGAGCATTCCGGGATCGGCCAGGATCAGCGGTTTGCCCTCCCAGCGAAACCAGAGATCCGGATAGAGCCTTGGCTCATAGAGATCCTTGTACAGTTCGGCGACCACCTTGGCCGGATCCCCAAACGGGCAGAGGAAAGCCACCTGCGGCGTCTTCCCCCCGGCCTTGCGGACCTCGGAGAACACCCGCAGCAAGGCCATGTAGTAGGGCTTGTAGGTGATTTGATTCGTCACGTCAAAAATCAGCGTATCGACCGCGGCGTCGGCGAGCATCTGCGCGTGCTTGCGCAATACGCCGGCGTCGTCGGTGAGATAGTAGCCGAAGATCGATTCGCCCCAGTGGTGCGGGGCGAGCATCGGTCCCCAGAGTGGGCTGTCCCTCTTCTCCATGGCCCGGGGGTCCTGAGTGAGGATCTTCGTCACGTCGTAGGGCCCGCCGTTGACATGGGCGCCGTGCCAGAGGAAGTAAAAGATGCCGACGAATCGGTCCGGGCGCGGCGGCCCGACGTCTTCACTCGTCGGCACGCGGCGCCCGAGCGCGTCAGTCGCAACCCAGGTGTCGTTGAACGTGTCCCATGGGACAGCCGTTGCGGGGCCAGGCGCTGAACGTTCGGCGGCCTCGCCGCATCGGACGCTCAGCCCACTTGCAGCGAGGACCAAGACAAAAGCGATAAGTTTCGGGAAGATTCTCATGTCGGCATCGCCTCCCACAAACTCCACGTTAGCCAAGGACACGCGAGGAAGAGCCAATATATCGCCGCTACGTGTCGCTGAGAATCGCCGCCGTCCTCCACCCGGGCAGAGGAGCGATCACGCCGCAATACCGGCAATATCAACGGCCCCCCTACCAGTGTCACTGGGCCACGGTCTATAATCATCTTGCAGGAGATTTCCCGACTGGAACTGAGTTTTTTGCCGAGAGGACTCGACCATGCCTGTCCTGATGGAGTTGTCGAGGATTATCATCAGCGAGATCAACGAGAACCAGGTGATCTACTTGAAGGAGACCGACGGGGATCGCCAGTTCCCGATTCTGATCGGCATCTTCGAGGCCACGAGCATCCACCGCCGCGTGCGCGGCGAATCGTCGCCCCGTCCCCTCACCCACGACCTCATCGTGAGCGTCGTCGAGAACCTGGGCGCGGAGTTCCAGGACGTGATCATCAGCGAGCTGCGGGACCACACCTATTTCGCCAAGCTCCGCGTGCGGCACCAGGGGGAGTTGATCGAAATCGACGCCCGGCCCTCCGACGCCATCGCCGTGGCGGTGACCTGCCATCCTACGCTGCCGATTTTCGTCAACGAAGAAGTCCTCAACGACGTGCTGGGGGAGCAGAACGAATGAAGGATGAAAGGTGAGCAACGAAGAGAGAGCGAAAGGATTATGAAGAAGGCAGCCGCCCGTAAAGGGACACGCCGTACAAGCGACGAACTTCGCGGCGAATACCGATTCGACTATTCCAAGGCGAAGCCGAATCGGTTCGCATCGCGAGTAGACAAAGGACGCCTCGTGGTGGCCTTGGACCCCGATGTGTCCCAAGTGTTCACAACGCCAGAAGCCGTCAACAGGGTCTTACGCGCATTGATCGAAGCCATGCCGGCGCCTTGAAATTAGGCGACAGGCACCTCGCAAACTTCAATCTGCAAAACACAGCAGACGAGTGCCCCCAAACAACTGGAAGCGGTCTCAGCGATCCCTCGTCGCGTGTTCTACGGACGGGAGAACACGCTGCCCCACTCAGGGGGATTTGGCAGCAACTGCTTGGCGCGACAACAGTTTGGTCGTACATTCGTCCCGAAGAGCTTGAGCGTTATGCCGCCGAAATCGCCACCGTAACTAATTACGACGGCGCGGCACCGGCGACAGAATTACGAAGTTCGGCCTTGGATGCACCTATGGATGAAGCTGCTTTCGACACTGCCATGATGCGAATCTACGTCCGCGCGAGAGACGAGGTCGGCTACAACGCCACTCGTTACTTGCAGATGTTGCACGATCACCGTGGCTTGCAGACCGCGCGAATTCTGATCAATGCTGCTCAGCCATCCGAGGGCTATACCGCACTATGGGAGCGCGGTCGGCTTGACTTGACCGTCGAGGCTCTCGTTTTACAAGCGCAATGGAAGGCACTCTTTGCTCAGGAACCAGAGTTGTTGCACAGAGCACACAGTCGTCTCGCGGAGTATGGGTTCCAGGCGTCAGACCGGCCGAACCAGCCGCTGCACTTGGCCGTGACCGGCTTCCAAGCGATATGAGCCACGATGGAACGAGTCTACATCGAAACGACGTTCGTCAGCTACTTGACTGCCCGGCCCAGCCGCGACCTAATCGTTGCAGGCCATCAGCAAATCACCCATGATTGGTGGGATGCCCGTCGCGCGGAGTACGAACTTTGCATTTCCCAGTTGGTCTTTCAGGAGGCTGGCGATGGCGACCCGCAGGCAGCCCAAGAGCGGCTCGACGTTTTGGCGGTCATGACGGTGCTGGAGATCAAGGAAGAGGCATTGTTGTTGGCCGAAGAGCTTGTTCAAGCCGGGGCGTTGCCAAAGAAAGCGGAGAATGACGCTTTGCACATCGCGATTGCCGCGATCCATCGCGTCCCGTATCTGTTGACTTGGAATTGCCGGCATATGGCCAACGCCATAATGCGGCCCCAGATTGAAAGCGTCTGTGCGATCAAGGGATTCAAGGCTCCAATTATCTGTACTCCGGAAGAAATGATGGAGGCGAAGCCATGACTTGGTCAGACCCTATAGTCGATGAAGTACGGCGTGCGCGCGATGCGTACGCGGCCCGTTTCAACTACGATTTGCGCGCCATCTTCCGCGATTTGAAAGAACAGGAAAAGCGAAGTGGCCGCAAGCTGGTTTCTTATACCCAAGACGCCACGGGTACCGAGCCGAACAAGGCGCTGCAGCCGACCGGGCCGGCCATGTCGGTTTCTGGAAGTTCAGAGGTCACTCAGGCCGGCCCGGCGGCTGAGCTTTAACGTTCGGGCTCGGGCTGCGACTGGGCGGAACGGAAATACCTTGTTGCTGCCGTTTGCCGTTGGGATTGGCTGCTGACACTCGGCTCATCAAAGCGTACAATCTGGACACACAGCCCCGTAAGTCAAAAGGAGGAACGGCATGACTGTGCGGCAACCACGTTACAGCAAGGAGGAGCATGCTCGCCGGGGCACGACGATCTACGATGAACAGGTTCGCCCATTGGTGGAGGTGGGCAATGACGGCAAGATCGTTGCAATCGACGTTGACAGCGGCGCGTTCGAGGTGGCCGACGATACCCTGACTGCGGCGGATCGGCTCTTGGCCCGCTGCCCTGACGCGCAGATCTGGTTCGTTCGTATTGGGCACCGCGGCGTTCATCGCTTCGGTACTCATCGCGCGGCGGAGGTGGCATGATCACCGGAAGCGTGAACTCGGATCTCGGAGCGGAAAAGGGGTCAGGACTGGGGAGGTGAAAAATCGGCCGTTGAGGGCTGCTGCGGGGATAGCGGTTTTGTTCCAGACGATTCGGCGTGTGGCGGCGTTTTCAGCCCCGAAGGGGCGGAATATGATAGCCCAGGGCAACGCCCTGGGGAGAGGAGTCGAGCAGGATAATGGAAGCCCTGAAAGGGCGACATAGGCGCCACGCAGACGCATATTTCGCCCTTACAGGGCTTTGGCGCTCATGGCGAGCCGCTTCCCCAGGGCGTTGCCCTGGGCTGTCATATTCCGCCCCTTCGGGGCTCCGGAAGACAGCCAGACACCGAGTTGCGTGGAACAAAACCGGGATACAAGCCGCAGCCCTCAAGGACCGATTTTTCACCTCCCCAGGTCAGGACTCTTTTCGCCATCCCAAGAGTCCGAAGATGAAGGAAGAGCCGAACTGGGGGATGCACAGGAGCGGCGTACTGTGCTGTGTGAAGATTGGGGATCGTTGACCGCCGCCCCGTGATCCCTGTCGTTCTACCAGGACGAGACAGACAGCGATGGGCATGTTCAATTCCATCATCGCTGACCTCCGCTGCCCGACCAGACAAGAAGTGGGGAGGGACACGGAGATCCAGATAAAGTGGCAAATCCGAAAAGCGCGAGCGCTCACCGTTTATCACGTTGGGGATGTGCTCGAGGACATCGAGGCGGAATACGACAACACCTGGATCCGAACCGACTATATCTGCCGCGTCTGCTCGAAGCACACGATTGGCAAAAATGGCATGACATACATCAAGACAGATGAGCAGCAGAGGCACCCCGTCTTTGTGCGCATTGACCACGGCAGGATTTGCGAGGTCCTCACGGAAGAGGAATTCAAGAAGGCAGGGGTGGCCGACTACGTCCACTATTGGTGACAAGGGAGTCGGAAGGTAGAACCCTCATCTCTCATCCTTGCTCAGACAAGCACGTCGGCGAACTCTGTCTTCAGCGTCGCCAGCGCCTTCGGACCTTGCCGGCCTTCCACGACCACGCTCACGCGGACCTCGCTGGTGTTGATCATGTCGACGTTGATCCCCACGGCGGCCAGGGAGCGGAATAACCGGCTGGCCACGCCGGTGTGGCTCCTCATGCCGGTCCCGAAGACGGTGAGCTTGGCCACTTCGGGGCAACTGGTGGGCGGGGGGCAGCCGAGGCGATCGGCCAGCCCGCCGACCAGCTCCAGGCTCTTGGCCAGGTCCTTCTGCGGCACGGTGAAGCTCAGGTTCGCCATCTCCTCGCGGCCGACGCTCTGCACGATCATGTCGACTACGATCCCGCCGGCGGCGATCTCCTCGAAGATCTGCGCCGCGATGCCCGGCTTGTCAGGCACTTGCGAGATCGTGACCCGGGCCTGCGATTCGTCCAGCGTGATGTCGTCGATGAGCAAGTCCTCCATGTTCTGCATTCGGACGATCGTATCGGCCGTATTGTTCGTCACGGCGGCCGCAGCGGCGACGGCCTCGCCCGCCAGTCCGGCCGGCTCCTTGTCGAGCTGGAACGCGCCGTGAACCGTCCGCAGCGAGTCCATGGCATGGTCCCGGTCCACGAGCACCGAGATTTTGATCTCGCTGGTGGTGATCATGAGGATGTTGATTCCCTTGTCGGCCAAGGCGCGGAACATGCGCCGGGCCACGCCGGGCTGGTTCTTCATGCCCAGGCCCACCACGGAGATCTTCGACACGTTGTCGTCGTAGTTGTAGCCCTGGGCCTCCAGCGCGCGACTGGCCTCCTCGACGGCCTTGAGCGCGGTGGGAAGCTCGTCGCGGACCACGGTGAACGAGATGTCGGCCAGCCCGTCGGCGGCCACGTTCTGGACGATCATGTCGATGGGAATGTTCTTGGCGGCGATCCGCGAGAAGACCGTCAGGGCCGCCCCCGGCCGGTCGGGCACGCCCAGCACGGTGACGCGGGCCTCGTCCTTGATCATCGCCGCCCCGCACACCGCCTGGTCCGCCGATTCCGGATTTCCGCAGATCATCGTGCCCGGCTGGTCGCTGAAGCTCGATCGCACGTGGACCGGGACGGTGAACTTCTTGGCGAACTCGATCGACCGGTTGTGCATCACGCCGGCCCCGGCGCTGGCCAGCTCGAGCATCTCGTCGTAGCTGATCTGCTTTAGGCGGCGGGCCTCGGGCACCACGCGGGGATCGGCCGTATACACGCCGTCGACGTCGGTGTAGATCTCGCAGGCATCGGCCTGCAGGACGGCCGCCAGGGCCACGGCCGTGGTGTCGCTGCCGCCGCGGCCGAGCGTGGTG
>CAYTJV010000343.1:0-8295 GCA_964438165.1 uncultured Planctomycetaceae bacterium
GCGCCGCCTCCCCTGCATAGCCTCCATGCGCCCAAGGCCGCTGAACCACGCTCCTGGGAGGTCCGAGCAAGGTTGGGGTCGGTAGGAGAGGTCACGCGGGTCTACGCGCACGAAGAAACAGGCGACCTGGTAAGCGTGATCCTGGTCGTCGGCCCGGTGGGGCCGATGTCGGTCCACAACCCTGAGATCTGCTTTCCCAGCCAGAACTACCGATACGTGGAGAAACGGGCACGCCTCAAGATCCCCGACGCGACGGGGGCTGCAAGTGAATTGTGGGGGGCGACGTTTGCCGGCAAGGGCCTTGAGGCCGTCATGGTGCGGGCGTACTGGGGATGGTCGGATGGAGGCCCATGGTCGGCCCCCAACGACGCCCGCTTCGCGTTCGGCGGCGCCCCCCACCTCTACAAGATCCAATGTTCGTGCCTCGCTTCCAGTCCCGGTCAACCGGCCGACGCCGCGTCTCGCCGGTTTCTCGCGGACTTCCTGCCCGTGGCCAGAGAAGGGATCGTGGGGAAGAATCCCGAGTGATGATCACCGCGGCCATCATCGCCTTCGCGGCTGCCTTCCTGGCGAGCGTCATGCTCACGGCGGCGGTTCGCCGGATCGCCCCGCGCCTTGGACTCACCGATTTCCCCGACGCGCGTCGCAAGCTGCACGGCCGCCCGATCCCGCTGGGGGGTGGGCTCGCCGTGTTCCTGGCGACCGCCAGCGTGCTGGGAGCAGCACTGTGCGTGCCGAACCCCTGGAACCTGAGGCTCGCGCAGGATTGGTTCGAGGTGATGATCTTCATGCTGGCCTCCGTCGCGATCGTGACCCTCGGGCTGATCGACGACCGCATCGGGCTCCGCGGCCGGCACAAGCTGCTCGGGCAGCTCCTCGCCGCGTCGATCTTCGTCGCGGGCGGGCTGGTGATTCGAGGATTCTCCCTTTTCGGTTGGCATATCGACCTTGGCCCGCTGGCGGTGCCCTTTACGCTCTTCTGGCTCGTCGGCGCCACCAATGCGGTGAATCTCCTCGACGGCATCGATGGCTTGGCCACCACCTTGGGCATCGTCCTCTGCGGCGCCCTGGCGATCCTCGCGGCCCTCACCGGCCACGTCGCGGTCGCCGCCGTGGCGCTGGTATTCACAGGAAGCCTGCTGGGATTCCTCTGCTTCAATTTCCCTCCGGCGAGCATCTTCCTGGGCGATGCCGGCAGCATGCTCATCGGACTTCTGGTCGGGGCGATGGCGATTCACGGTTCGCTGAAAGGCCCCGGGACCGTGCTCCTGGCCGCCCCCATGGCCCTCCTGACGATCCCGATCTTTGATTCGATGGTTGCCATCCTCCGCCGCAAACTCGCCGGGCGGAGCGTCTACGCGACGGACCGCGCCCATTTCCACCACCGGCTGCTCAGTGCCTTGGGCAGCAATCGCAAGGTGCTGGCCCTGGTTGCCGTCTGCTGCACGGTCACCTCCGCGGCGGCCATCGGGAGCATCCTGGTGCACAGCGACCTGATCGCCGCCGTGACCGGCCTGGCGGTCGTCTCGATGTTCGTGGTGACCGGCTTTTTCGGACGGGGCGAAGTCCTCATGGCCTCCCAGCGCCTGTCCGGTCTCGCCCGTTCGCTCCTGCACCCTTCCCGAGCCGGCGAGAGCCCCTCTTCCCAGACAGCGGTTCACCTGCAAGGCACGGGCCGGTGGGGCCTTCTCTGGGAAGCCCTCGTCGAGTCGGCCGACAAGCTGGGACTCAGCGAAGTCCATCTTGACGTGAATCACCCGGCGGCCCAGGAAGAGTTTAACGGCTCCTGGAGACGTTCGCTCCACGGAACGGACGACCGCCACTGGCGGATCGAGGTGCCTTTGCTGATGTCAGGGGCCCGCTTCGGCCACATCCGAGCCGTCGGCAACCGTCACGGCAAGGCCGGCTGCGAGGACATGCAGCAATTCCTGGAACTCCTTGACCCCCTCCAGAGCGAACTTGCCTCCCTCGCATCTTCGAGTCGCCCCGTCTCGCTCCAGCCCGTCCCGACGCCGGTAGCCGCGAACGGCAAGGGCAAGGGCAACGGCAACGGCAACGGCAACGGCAAGGGCAACGGTAAACGCCACCGCGCGCACACCGCGAAGCGGTAGACATGGCCTGCGTCCAACAAATCCGCTGGCTTTCCGATCGGAAACATGGCTACTATATTGAGACATCAGCAAACAGAGGAAACAGAGGATTCGCTTGCGGGGATATCGGTGCCCGGACGCCGGCACGGTCCGGCTCCACAACGCATCACTCTCCGTTCCCTCCGTTTCCTCCTGTTCAACCGAGTCCTTGGGAACCGTTGCCACCCTTGCTACCGTCGCCAAGAACCGCTAGAATTAGGGGGATAGATCAGTTTTGGGAGCAGAATCCATCATGGCTACAGGAACCGACATAGGAACGCTCATCACGCAGAGCCCGGACATTTGCGGCGGCCGCCCCCGCATCGCCGGAACCGGCGTCTCCGTGCGCCGCATTGCCGGCTGGTATAAACTCGGGCAGACGCCAGAGGAGATTGCCACCGAGATACCTCATCTCACGTTGGCCCAGGTCCACGCGGCGCTGGCCTACTACCACGCGAATCAGGAGACGATGGACGCCGAGATGGCGGCCGAAGAGGCCGAGTGCGATCGCTTGGAGCGCGAGCATCGCGAGTCCAGGAAAAAAGCATGATCGTGCGGCTGTACTGCGATGAGGACTCGGTGCAGCACGCGCTGGTCTTTGCGTTGCGGAAGCGAGGGGTGGATATTGTGACATCGCTCGAAGCCGGGACGACGAAGCAGTCGGATGAGCGGCAATTGGACTATGCGGCGGCGCAAGGAAGGGTCATCTACTCGTTCAACGTGGGCGATTTTTGCCGCCTTCACTCGCAGTGGCTCTCCCAGAACCGACCGCACGCGGGCATTGTCGTGGCCCGGCAGCAACACTACTCCATCGGCGAGCAGATGCGAAGGCTCCTGAGACTCGTGGCCCGCGTCTCGGCCGAAGAAATGCAAAACCGACTCGAATTCCTCAGCGATTGGGCCTGAACCCCGGTTCCCAACTCCCCTCGCCCGCCGCGGGAGAGGGGCAGGGGGTCTTGGGTGCGGAATCCATCATGGCCACGGCGAAAGAACGGCTTGAATACCAACATGACGACTACCGAAAAAGCGTATGATGAGATTGTCGAATTGTTTGCTCGCGGGAGCAGCCCCGCCGAGATTCTGCGATTTCATCCTTCGCGTGCCGCGCAACAGAGGGCACGTTGCCTTCTCCAGCGCAACAAAACCGGCGAGTTGACGGACGACGAGGCGGCCGAGTTGGAGCGACTGGGACAGCTTGAGCACCTCGTGCAACTGGTCAAGGCCCGTGCCCATCTGCACGCCGAAGTCTCATCGTGACATCCGCGTACATCAGTCTGTGGAGGTCGAAGCCATGAAGATACCCGTTCTCATTGAACCCATTTCCCAGCAGCGCTATCGGGCAACGGGAGGCGAGCCGTTCGTTGGCAGTCTCGAAGCCGAGACCGCGGACGGGGCGCTGGCGAAGTTGAAACAGCAGATTGACGACCGCCTTTCCCAAGGCGCTCGCATCGCCCTAATCGATTTGCCATCCGGCACGAACCCCTGGCTCGACATGGCCGGAATCTTCCATGACGACCCCCTCTTCGACGAGTGGCAACACGCAATAGCGGACTACCGCCGTGAGGTCAATCAGAATCCCGACGCCCCGTGATCCGGTTTGCCCTTTAGCCGATGAGGACCGACAAGCAGCTTTTCAAGATTTTCGAGGCCGTTCCCGAATGGCTGTTCCAGTTGGCCGGGCTGCCTTCGCCGGGCAGGAGCACGCTGCAATCGTGTACGGTCAAGGCGTTGGAACGGGTGGCCGACGGGGTGGTCGTGCCCGAGGCCGCCGATCAGCCGCTGACAATTGTGGAGTTCCAGTTCCAGAAGTTGGTTGGAACAACGCCTGAAGCACAAGCAGAAGAAGGAGATCGAAGTCATGCTCTTGGGAGAACTGCCTGATCTGGAAGAAACTGAGTCCGGCAAAGACCTGATCCGCATCGGCGAGCAACGCGGCAGGGAGAAGACGATCCTGGCCTTCGTGACCGCGCGGCATGGTACGGTCCCAGCGGCGATCCAGGAGAAGATTGCGAAGGTCACCGCGGACGAAGCGGAGCGTCTGATCCAGTTTCTGCCGCAGTGCCAAACGCTCGACGAGCTGGCCCATTGGCTGGCCGCCAATCAAAGGATGAAGGATGAGGGATAAGAGATGAGGGTTGAGAGACGAGAGCCGAGAGACAATAGATGTGAGCAAAGGCGTCAGTCGTCGGTGATCGGAGAATCTCCCTCTCTCCCCCTCTTCCTTCTTCAGTTAGGGGATGGGATAAATCAGGTTTGCCAACAGAATCCATCATGGCCACCGTGACCGACATTGGAACACTGATCGAGCAGACGCCCGGCATCCGCGGCGGCCGGCCCTGCGTCGCCGGCACCGGGGTCTCCGTCCTCCGCATTGCCGGCTGGTACAAGTTGGGCTGGTCGCCCGAGGAGATCTCCCGCCGGATCGGACACGTCTCCTTGGCGCAGGTCCACGCAGCCCTCGCTTATTATCACGCGAATCAGGACGCGATGGAGGCCGAAATGGCCGCCGAGGAGGAGGACGCTGACCGCCTGGAGCGCGAGCACCGGGCTGCACGGGCAGCGCGCGCGGCACAGGAAGAGTCGTGAAGATCCGGTTCTACATCGACGAAGATGCCATGGACGACGACCTCGTCGATGCCCTTCGCTCTCGGGGCGTGGACCTCGAAACCGCCTTGGAAGCAGGCATGATCGAACGCGAGGACGATGACCCTGGCGTGCGCCAGTCCTCGCCTTGCCGCATCCTGTTTGTCACCAACATCCCCAGCCCCTATCAGGTGGATTTCTTTACGTCGCTCTCCCAGCGGCCCGAGGTCGCGATCCGGGTGATCTTCTGTGCCGCATCGGAGCACGACCGGCATTTCTCCGTCCCGCGCGATCTGCCCTTTCCCGCCACGGTGCTCCGGAGCCGTCGCCTGCCAGGCACCCCCAAGGACTGGCACTGGAATCCCCAGTTCGCCAAAACCCTCGACCAGAACATGCCCTGCGATGTGGCGATCCTCTCCGGCAGCTACTTCATGCCCTCCGTCTGGAGTGCGCGGCGCTATTTCGTGCGCCGCCGCACTGCCTGGTACTACTGGGGCGAGAACCCGCGCAAAAAGACCACCGCCGGGCTGCGCCAGACAGTCAAAGAAGCCTACCTTCGCCAATTCCTCCGCCCGGCGGCGGGGGCCTTCGGCATCGGGACCCTGGCATGTGAGACCTTCAGCGATCTTGTCCCGCCGGGCCGTCCCGTGGTCAATATCCCCTATGCCCCCAACCTCGACCCGCTGCTCAGTCCCTGTCCCGACACGCTAGGACGGGCCCGGCAGTTGCGCGAGTCCTGGCCAATCTCCGATCCCGTCGTCGTCCTATTTGTCGGCAGCCTGACGTACCGCAAGGCCCCCGATCTGCTTCTGAGGGCCTTTGCCAGCGCCGCGAAAGATAACCCACGGCTCTGCCTGCTCCTGGCCGGCGACGGCCCCATGGCCGGGCCCCTGAAGGCGGAGACCCAACGACTTGCCCTGACGGATCGCGTCCGTTTCCTCGGTTTCGTCGAAGGCCCGGCCCTCCATGCGGCCTACCTGTCCTCCGACCTCTTCGTCCTCCCCACCCGCACCCACGAAGGTTGGGGCGTCGTCGTCCAAGAGGCCCTCGCCGCGGGGCTGCCGGTGATCCTCTCCGACCGCGTCGGATGTGGCCGCGATCTGGTGCAAGCAGGAGAGACAGGTTACATCTTCCGTCTCAACGATCCGCACGCCCTTGACTCGCTGATGTTGAAGCTGGCCGGAAACTCTCCGCAACTCAGGTTGACGGGCGCCAAATCGCGACTTCTCGCAATCCGGCATTCGTGCCGCGAGGTCGCGCAACAACTATCCTCCTGGCTCTGCAAGGAAAACTACCTTGGCGAGTAGCGCCACACAGACATCCGAAGTGCCCGTTCCTCCCGAGAAGGCTCGGCGAGCAATGGAAACACAGCCGTCTTCGGTCGTGATCGTAAGGCCGACCCGCGGTTGGCGCGCCATCGATGTGCGCGAACTCTGGCGATATCGAGAACTCCTCCTGCTCTTGACTTGGCGCGACATCAAGGCCCGTTACAAGCAGACCGCCCTCGGCATCACCTGGGCTGTGCTTCAGCCCCTCATGACGACTGGGATCTTTGCCGTCTTGTTCGCGCTGTTGTTCGGCCGCGGAAACGAGCCGGGGGCAGCGGGCGTTCCCTACGTCGTCTCCACGTTCTGCGCCATGCTGCCTTGGCAGTTGTTCGCCCACGCGATCGAACGGGGGGGAGTGAGCCTTGTCACGGCACAGAGTATTATCACCAAAGTCTACTTTCCACGGCTGATGCTCCCCCTCTCCGCCGTTTTCAGCGGGCTGATAGATTTCTGCCTTGCGCTCGCGATCCTGGTCGTCCTCATGGTCTGGTACGGCGTTGTCCCCACTTGGGCCATAGTGACGCTGCCGCTATTTCTCCTGTTGACGGTCATAGCATCGCTGGCCGTGAGCGTGATCCTGGCCGCGCTGAGCGCTTTGTATCGGGACTTCCAGCACGCCGTGCCGTTCATCGTTCGCGTCGGCATGTACGTCAGTCCCGTGGTCTACACGACGGCGAAGATCACTGCAAAGCTGCCCGACTGGGCCGCCGCCGTCTACGGCCTGAATCCGTTGGCCGGCGCCATTGAGGGCTTTCGCTGGGCCTTGCTGGGTACCGCGGAGCCACCGGGTCTGATCCTGCTGCCGTCGGTGGTAATGACGTCCGTTTTGCTTGTGGTGGCCGTGTTCTTCTTCCGTCGCATCGAAGGAAACGTGATTGACGTCGTGTAGCCACGCGAGCCGACCGCGCTGGGGCGTCCCAGCCGGAGTCTCGGCCTTTCAGCACTACTCCCCGTTTCAAGCATAAGCCATGTCCGATATCGCCATTCGCGTCGAGAACCTTGGTAAACGTTACCGGCTAGGTGAGTTTTCCGCGCATCGGGCAGTCTCCCGCATCTTTCGTGACTGGCTGGCCCGTCCTGCCAGACGCCTGCTCGGCCGCAACACCGCCATGGATGCCACCTTACCAGCCTCGAACGGCTCGGACGAATACTTCTGGGCGCTCCGCGATATCTCGTTCGAGGTCAAGCGTGGTGAAGTGGTCGGCATCATCGGCCGCAACGGCGCGGGTAAGAGCACCTTGTTGAAAATACTCTCACGTATTACCGAGCCAACCACAGGACAGGCCGAGATCCGTGGACGTGTGGGCAGCCTTCTGGAGGTTGGAACTGGGTTCCACCCCGAGCTGACCGGCCGCGAAAACATCTACCTCAACGGCGCGATTCTCGGAATGTCCCGTGCCGAGGTCAAACGGAAGTTCGACGAAATCGTTGAGTTCTCTGGTGTGGATAAGTTCCTTGATACCAGGTCTTTCAAGCTAGCGTTGGTAGCTGAATGGCCACCGCAATCTTGAAAATGCCCCAGAATATGGGGTTTCGATGGTTCTTGGCGTCATTCGCAACGGTCGCTGCCTCGAAACGGACGCCTGCGCAGCGCCGACAACCTTACGTAGATTATGCAAAACCCCGAGAAACACGGCAAAACCAAGCTGCCAGTGCTAGCTTGAAAGACCTGGTTCCTTGATACGCCGGTAAAACACTACTCCAGCGGAATGCGAGTGCGGCTTGCCTTCGCCGTCGCCGCTCACCTTGACCCCGAAATTCTGATTATCGACGAAGTTCTTGCGGTCGGCGACGCGGAATTCCAACGCAAGTGCCTCGGCAAGATGGGCGAAGTTGCCCGCGGCGGGCGCACCGTCGTGTTCGTCAGCCACAACATGGCGGCCGTCGGCAATTTCTGCACCAGGGGGTTTGTTCTCGACTCCGGCGTGATAACGTGCGTCGGAAAGGTCACGGAAGCCATTCACCATTACTTCTACAGTCTTCCTGGTTATCAGGCGCAAACGGGGCGGTACACCGCGCCACACGACAAGATCGAAGGCCGCGCGACTTTCATCGTCTCCGCAGCAATTCAGTCGAATGGGCTGTTCGACCCGATGGGGTATCACGTCGGTGCTCCGCTCGAAATTGTGGTAACATGCTATTCTGAGTCTCCGTTGCGCAATCCCGCTCTGGGCATCGGAATTGACTCTCCGCAAGGTGAACGCCTTGTGACCCTCCACAGTAGCAAACTGGGGCGACTCACCACAACGGACGAA
>CAYTJV010000344.1:0-8279 GCA_964438165.1 uncultured Planctomycetaceae bacterium
CGAAGGCGTATCCGGCCCAGGCCCGCTTGGTGGGCCAGTCGGCCACCGGCGCCACGATTTCGCCGCGATCGTGCATTTGGTGATAAATCGTCGTGTTGTACGGGATTTCCATCTGGTAGACAGTCGCGCAGTCGGGCTCCAACGCGATCGCCTTGGCGACGCAGTCCCGCCAATTCTCGTCGGTTTCGTTGAGCATCCCGGCGATCAGGTCGACGTTGATCTGCTTGAAGCCGATTTGCCGCGCGGCCTCGTAGGCCTGGTAGATCTCGCGGGAAAGGTGGGCGCGGCCGTTGCTCTGGAGGATCGTGTCGTCGAAGTTCTCGATGCCCAGGCTCAGCCGCGTGATCCCCAACCCGTGCAGGGTCCGGAGCTTCTCGCGATTGAGCGTGCCCGGCTCGCACTCGAAAGTCACCTCCTCGACCTCGTCCCACGGCAGGTGCCTCTGCATACCGGTCATCAGCCGCGTCAACTGCTCGGGCGAAAGGAATGACGGCGTTCCCCCGCCGAAGTACACGTAGCGCGGCTTGCGCCCCGCGACGAGCGGGGCGCAGGCATACATCTCCAGCTCACCCAGGACCGAATCGAGATACCGCTTCACGCGATCGGGCTTGGCATCGCGGCCGGTGTACACGCGGAAATAGCAGAAATGGCAGCGCTTGCGGCAAAATGGCAGATGGACGTAAACGCCAAGCGGCGTGCCCGGCTCGGCCGACTGGAGGAGCGCCTCGCGGGCCTCGTCCCTCCGCTCCGGCTGCCAGAACGAGAACGGCGGATAGTTGGCCACAAAATAGTTGCCCGCGGTGGTCTTTTCTTCGATATGCGGGGGCGCCTCGGCGGGTAGCGTCATGGTCGGCCTCATTTATGTAGGATGGGTTTCCAACCCGTCCCGAGTCGCGGACGGGTTGGAAACCCATCCTACCATTTCTCCGTTGTGCAATACCGACTGATACAACCGGAGGAACTCGCGGGGGCCCACGGGACGCGGATTGAAGCCGGCCGTCCACTGCCGCGCCGCTTCGTCGGACAAGGTTGCCAGGTCCGATTCGCGGACGTTCCACTTGGAGAGCGAACGGGGAAATTCCGCCAATCGGAAGCAGTCCTCCAGGTAATCGGCCAGGAAATCCGCGGCCTCTCGCCGACCGTCGAGTTCCTTTCCCACCCCGGCGTAGACGGCGAGTTCCCGGTAGATCTTCTCGCATTGGGTGTCCTCGCCGTTAAAGCGGACCACGGCCGGGATCAAGAGGCCGACGGCCTGGCCGTGGACGACGCCGAAGCGGGCCGTGAGCGGATTGGCCGCGGCATGGGCCGCCCCCAACATGCTGTTCTCGATCGCCATCCCGGCCAGCGCGGCCCCCAGCAGCACTTGCCCGCGGGCCTCCAGATCATTCGGGTCCGCCAGCACCCGGCGCAGGCCGGCGGCGCCCAGGCGAAACGCCTCGCGAGAAAACATCTGCGAGAGCGGATTGCGATTGCGCGTCACCGCCGACTCGACGGCATGCGCTAGTGCGTCCATGCCGGTCGCCGCGGCCACGGCGCGGGGCTGGGTGAGGGTGAGCACGGGATCGAGGATCGCCGCCTTGGGAGCGGCCTTGGGATCGCCGCAGGCCATTTTGACGTGCGAGTCCTCCTGCGAAATCAGGGCAAACGACTGGCACTCGCTGCCGGTCCCGGCGGTTGTAGGAATGGCGATCATGGGAAGCATGGCCTGCGGTGCCTTGCCGACGCCCCAATAATCCTCCATCTTCCCGCCGTTGGTGAGGAGAAAATTGCAGCCCTTGGCCGTATCCATGCTGCTGCCGCCGCCCAGGCCGACGAGGAAGTCGATCCTCTCCTGCCGGGCGTAGGCGGCGCATAGGTCGACGATGCGGGTCGTGGGGTTCTCGATCACGCCGTCGAAAACCGATACGGCCAGCCCGGCCGCCTTGAGCAACGCCTCCGCCCGCGCAGCATGGCCGGCACGAACCACACCCGGATCAGTAACCAACAGAACCCGTTGGCCGCCGTACTCGCGGACCAGCCCAGGGAGCCGATCAAGCGTGCCGACGCCGAACACGATTCGGGGCCGCGGTCGGAAATCGAACTCTGTACAAGGAGCGTGGTTCACGCGTGATTCCAACGCAGTACAACTCACAATCGGCGCAAGCCCGCGTCTGGTGGGAGGACCGCAAATCGTTCCAACTCCCTCGGCGCTGGCCACCCGGCCGGCCACGATCTCCCTTTCCGAGGGCGCGCGATCCATGACGCGGATACTCGTGAATCATTCGAGCGGGCCCGAAGGCTTTCAAGTTTCGGATCGGTGCGCGGGCGCCTGACTGTGGTTCCCCGCGCGACCCAGACGCGACAAATCATGGACAAATCAAGAATTAGGACGATTTTTTCAGTACCGAACATCCCCTAATTGGGACACTGGACACTACCGCTCGATGCACGCCTTGGCGCATCCGATTCGAGCACTCCCGTGGAGCGGGAGAGGTGCTTGCGTGACCTACTTCGTCAGGTCCAGCGAGTACTCGGCGATTGTTACGCCGAACTTCCCGTCCAGGTGCGGCGTGAACGCGGTGATGGCCGGCTTCGGTGGAACGGGGATCGCTGCGTCGGCGGTCGCGGCGGCCACGTCACGGTACTCGTGTACCATGAACCAGTCGCCGCCGCCGACTGAAGGGACTCTTATGGCAAGATTCAGCGGCTTGCCGGGCGTCACGTGCGAAGCCGGGAGCCGCAGCAGGTAGACGCCGCTGATCCCAAACGTGGTCGTCGCGTTTCGGATGTCGCCACCGTGGAGATAGCGGAACTCGACCCCCTCGGCATCCCAGCGGCAGTCCTGCGGCTTGGTCGTGTCGAACGAGAGAAGCTTCTTGCCGTCGCACCAGAGCTCCGCCTTTCCGGGCCCGTAACCTGTTCCACCGATAAACGCCACGGCCGTAGGCTTCCTCTCCGTCCCCGGAACCCTGAGCCACGACACCTCGCTATTCTGATGAGCGTAGATCCATCCCGATTCGACCGATCCCAGGTAACAGCGATAAGAGCTCCGTTGCGGAGGCTGTTTGGCCCAGCCCGCGAACCCCTCGACCCATTGCCACTGCCGGCCCTCGGCGGATTTGAGTCTGTGGATGACCCCCGGGTCGGCAAACTTGAATGTCGCCCCGGTTGAATCCGTCCCTTTGCGATCGAAAAGCCTTTCCCTGCCGTCGCGATCGAGACGCACGAACGATTTGGCGCGGTCGATGTTCTTGATAAAGTCGAACTTCACGCGGCGAGTGCCGTCTGGAGCGACCTCGATCACTTGCGGCTCGCCCCAGAGGGCCCATTTCCACGAGGGCGCGCTGCGGTCCTGGGCACGGGAATAGGAGTCGGTCGTAAAGCGGAGCTTGATTTTGGGACGATCGACTGTAGGGAACGCCCTCCGTGGCGTTCCGGGAATTGCCATGGACGCCGCTACTCCGCCTTCCGGAACGCCGCGGAGGGCGTTCCCTACAGTCCGTGGCTGGAAAGCCTGACCTACGGCGGCAAGCGGGATGTCCCAGTGCTCCCAACCGGTCGCTCTCCGGGCCACGTCCCTGCGGAAGATCGTGCGCCACGACCCGTCCGGCGCTTGGGCTACCACCGTGAAGACCACGCCGAGTCGATAGAAGTCGTACCTGGTGTCGCAGCCGATGTCGGTGCTCAGATACATCCCCGGTTTCGTGGCCTTGCAGGACTCGGGGACGACGTCGCTCTGCTTCTCCCACGGGACGAAGAGCGGGTTGGAGACTGAGCGGCGGACCGAATCGGGCACGGGCCGGGCGAGAGCGGCCGGCGAGAGCGTGCTTGTCTCGGGGATCCGCAGCACGCGGATCGAGTCGATCCGGACCTTGGCTTTCGCAGGCACGTCGATGCGAAGCTTGGCAAGCGTGCCGTTCCAATCGGGTGTTACCCAATAGACCTTCGGCTCGCCTCCCGCGACGATATCCGTATTCCGCACCCGCGACTCGGAGAACGGGTAGGCCCCCTTGGGCTGTGCCGCCAGGTCGGCTTGGGTCGCCCAGAACACGCGGAGGCGGCCGCTCTGGTCGGAGGCTATCTCGACCTCGAAGAAACACCGCTTGTCGACCGGGACCGACAAGAGTTGACTCTGAACCACGAACGGGCCCGTGCCGGTTGCCTGGCACACCAGGGCGCCATTTTCGACCGCGGGCTGGGCCATTTGGTGTACCTCGGTCCAACCCTGCGGGTCGCCGGGACGATCGAACGTCCACGCCTGCAAGGGCTTCGTGCCCGCGCCGACCGAGGCGATGAACTGGTCGCGCTGAGATTGGAGCGCTTCGGTCACCCGTGCGCAGAGACCGTCGGTCCAGTCGTAATCGTCGTCGTAGTTGAGTTGGTAGATGAGCTGGTTCGCATTGGCGGCCTCGATGGCACGATCGAACTGCGCGAGCACCTTGCCCGCCGCAGCCCCTTCGGCGATCAGGCGCTGGGCCATGCGTTGGGCCAGCACGGCCTCGCACATCTTCTGCGACCGCCGCGTCGATACGTAGAGCAGCCGCAGCCGCTCGGCATTGAACGCCTTGTTGGCCTGTTGGTCGAATCCGTTCCAACGAAAATCTTCCGGCGGGTAGACGGGCTGGTAGAGGTCCGGCTCGCGCCCGGTATAAGACCGGAACGTCTTCGCTGCGAGGTCCACAGTGCGATCGGCCTGCACGGCGAGGTACTGGTAGTCGCGGTGCAGGGGCGCGCCGGTCGATGGGTACTGCGAGCCGTAGACCCCTTCGAGCATCATCGCGTCGTTGACGCACGCGCTCTCGTCCATGATCCTCGCAATCAGCTTCCCCACGTCGTCGCCGTAGTGCATCCGGTAGGAGTAATCGAGGAAATCGGTCTGATTGTCGTTGTTGATGCCAGGCACGCCCGCGTTGTGCCAGAGATACTGGGCGGCCAAGTAGCCGAATACCTCGGTGTTGGTCCACTCGAAGATATAGCCCATGGCCCCGAATCCGCCGGCCTCGTAGATGTGCTTCTGGCACTGCCGCTCGTAGGCCAGGTCGCCGCCCATCGGCCCGAAGGACCAGTTGTTGTTGATGCTCGCGATCCGCCGCATGGCGTTGGTACACGAGCCGCCGCGCCCGCCGAGGCTCGCCACCCGGCCGTGGCCGAGAAAGCTCACGTACTTCTCTTCGTCGGCCTCGAAGATAATGAACGGCGCCTTGCGCCCCTGTTTCTGGTCGATATAGGCGAACCACTTGTCGCGATCGGCCTGCGTCTTGCTCTCCGAGACCATGCGCGACAGCAGAATGTGGGAGATGAGATAGATCTCCTGCGGCCGGGCGAACTTGGCCGCGTGCTTCTGGATCATCTCGTCGAAGACCTTGAAGAGCCAGGAGTAGTACTCGACGTGAACGCCCAACGGAGGGTTGTTCTGGTCGGTCTCGGCCACGGACTTGAAACCGTAGGTCTTCGCCCAGGGCTCCCAGAAGGTCTTGTAGCATAGGGCGTTCTGGTTGGGCACGTGCATCGCCTCGGGGTCCTCGAACACGAAGCCGTTGAAGCCGATTTCGATGATCCTGCGGATGAAGGCGTCCCAATACTCGTGTACGCCGGGATGGAACGGAATCAGCTCAGCGGCTCCTCCGGCATTGGCGTCCGGGTGCTTGATGCCGTAAGTGCCGTTGAACGTGTTCTTGCCGATGTAGGCGTAGATTTTCACCCCGCGCTGATTCGCATAGCGGATCAGCTCCGGCAAGAACTCCTTCTTGATGTTTCGGTGTGTGAAGCGGTGAGGCTCTTTCTTGCCGGTCCGCGGGTTATAGAAGTAGGAGTCGACGTCCAGCGTGGTGTTTTCGTACCCCGGCACGGTGAATGGCCAGTTGCCGTACATGCACAAGGCCCAGCCGTTGCACTTGTGCAAGAGCGACCAATCGACCAGCCACTTCCACTCGTCGAGGGTCCAGTTGCCGTTGTCGTAGCCCTCCAGCCGGTTGTAGCCGGAGTACCAGGTCATCTGCGGAGAGAGGCATCGCCACTGCATGTCGGGCCAGTCCCGGATCGTCAGGCACGGAAGGCTTGCGTTCATCTTCCAGATGCCTTGCGAGGTTTCTGTGCCGCGGATCAACTGGTTGACGGTCTGCACGCCGTAGAGCATGCCCCACTTGCCTTTGCCGACCACCGTCACGCCGTCGGCGTAGATCGTTAGCACGGAGGCCTCGGGGTTCGTCTTCGGACTGGCGAGGAATTCTCGGCCTTTTGGCGAGAGCCATTCGGCCTGGTATCCCTCCTCCACCGATCCCAGCCGCACCGGTACCGCCTTCCCTTGGCGCGGGAGGTAGCTCTCCAGCGATTGTCTAGCAACGCGCTCGGTTTCCGACACAGCCCGCCCGGCAACATATTCTGCGGGCCCCAGCGGCAGATTGCCCGACGAGTACTCGATCTCCTTAGGATACGGGAGCAATCTTGGCTTCTCCATCGGAGCCGCCGAGCCCCAACCGGCGGCGAAAGTGCAGTGAATCAAGAGAACTACGCCGAGCATCCTCATCGTTCTCATCGCCATGTTCTCCCTGCTGTTGTGATTTACCAACACCAATGCCGTGGTTCGTCCCTGATGAACTTCCGGCGGCGAGTGTAGCCGAAACAAGTGCCGGTGTCACCCGTCGGAGCGAGGAAAAAGGGGATAAGTCCAATTTCCCCTGGATTTGGGAGCAAGTTGTGCCCTTCCCTCGACGCGAATTGGACTTATCCCCTTTTTCTTCTCTCAAGTCGGAGATCGATCTTCACCTCGCGCAGCAGGTCGCGCGGTGGAAGGAGTTGCAGCGAAGCAGCGAGACGCAGCACGGCCCGCTCCTGAATCGCCTTCGCGCCCAACGGCAAGCCGATACCGACTGAGTGAACGACATGAGTCGCCCCCGATTCCTCTTCTTGATATGGTCCGCGTCGGAGTTCGAGGAGTGGCGGAACCTCATCGTTTACTTGCCGTTCTGACCCTTCCTTGAAGCTCTGCGGGTGGCGGTCCACCAGCGGGAACCAGCGGCCGGCAGACCCGTCTCGGACGGCTCCGTAGATCCGACGTGATCTACACCTACTGGACGAATTGCGAGAATCGCTTTACGACGCGGCCGAGCGGGTCGCGGAGCGTGACTTCCAGGGGCATCTGGCCGGGCAGGTTGTGGGTGGCGCAGCCGAAGCACGGGTCATAGGCCCGGAAGGCCATCTCGACCATGTTCAGCAGCCCTTCGGTCACCGGCTGACCTTTGCGAATGAGGGACTGGGCCGCCTTCTTGACCGACATGGAAATGGGGGCGTTGTTGTTGGTCGTCCCGACGATTAAGTTCACCTTGGTCAGGATGCCGCGCTCGTCGGTGACGTAATGGTGCGTAAGGGTGCCGCGCGGGGCTTCGACAGAGCCCACGCCTTCGGTCGGCGTCTCGGTCGGCAGCACACGGTACTCCTTGCTGGTGATCTGCGGATCGACGGCCAGTTCGACCCAGTGTTCCGCAGCGTAGAGGAGCTCGATCAAGCGGGCCCAATGGGTGGCCAGCGTGTGGTGTACCGGTTTGCCGCCCAGCGTCTCGTAGAACTTCTTGTACTCGGCTTGGGCCAGCGGCGTGGTCATGCCGTCGGCCGCGTTGAGGCGCGAAAGGGGCGTGGCCTTGTAGACGCCCGAGTCCACGCCGTCGACGAGCCCCTTCCAGCCGATTTTCTTCAAGTATGGGAACTTCAGGTAGCTCCACGGCTCGACTCGCTCGGCCACGTAGTCGCGGTAATCCCGGGCGCTGTACTTGGCGTGCTCCTTGCCGTCCGGGCCGACGACACGGATCTGTCCGTCGTAGAAGTTCACGCAGTTGTTGGCGTCGACCGTGCCCATGTTGTACGTGCGGTGGACGTAGGTGTCGCCCAGGATCAACTTCAGGTAATCGGAGTTCTTGAGCACCACGTCGCCGAAGAGCGTCAGCGAGAACTGGGCGAACTCGACGGCCTCGCGCCCGAGCTGCTCGATCTCGCGGCGCTGCTCTTCGTTGATCCCGCGGCTGACGCCGCCTGGCAGGCCCCAGTTGGGATGGACTTTGCGCCCGCCGATCATCTCGATCAGGCGATGTCCGTCGCGGCGCATCTTGAGGACCTTGCCGGCAATGTCCATGCCGACCTTCTTGACGATGCCGAGGATGTTGCGCTCGGCGACCGGGGCAGTAGGCCCGACGACGAAGTCCGGCCCGGCGAGGGCGTAGAAGTGCGTCGTGTGGTCGGTGGCGTAGAAGATGCTGTAGAACAGCTCGCGGAGCTTCTTGGCCGCCGGCGGCGGATCGACGTGGAAC
>CAYTJV010000345.1:0-8246 GCA_964438165.1 uncultured Planctomycetaceae bacterium
TTAACGTCAAAGGAGTTATGTCGATCCCTCCCATGACCCGGCGATGGAAGATCCGTTGTAGGCCAAGTCGTCGCCGGCATCGGCGTCGGGTTTCTCGGCCAGACGTTCGTAGAAGGGCTTCAGCTCGGAAACGTCTTCCAGGCCGTCGACCACCACCGACCCGGATGGCGTGTGCAGCCGCATTCCGACCTTGAGTTGCTTGGCCATCTTCCAACCTTCCCCGGCCACGAGGAACGCATGCCCGCGCGTCGCGGTGATCACCTCGGTGCCGAGCGATACGCGCGCCCACGACTCCGGCTTTCTCGTCGTGGTCTGGATCACCGGCTTGTAGGCCAGGGCGATTGCACCATGTTGCATGTGATGCGGGGGTTTGCGTTGATCCAGAAACAGCCCAGTTCATCTTGACATAGCCGAACAAATCTGCCGCTCGGGCTGAGACGGTCGTTTCCATACTCGATTTCCAGGCTCCGAATCAACATCAGAAGTCGCTTGCCCATCCTCCGCCATCGGTGTCATTGTGACGCAATCGCCCTGGCTTGTAGGCGAGCTCCCCTGTGACTGGATGCTGCGAGAGCACGCGGTCGCCAACGTTGATTTTCTCGATCGCCGCCGGACCCGTCAGCGTCCAAACCACCGTGCCGCGAGGAAAACATGAGCAACTTCTAATGTAACTTATAGTGTAGATGGAATGCTCGCGCCGGAGCTTTTCTTTGTCACCGGAGCTGGGTTTCTGCAAGTCGTAGTGGGCGTAGTGGTAGTCGTCATACCATTTCCACCACGAAGAAGCAGTCTCGCCGCAATCTGTCCCAGTCGCTCGGACCAGAGCGGCCCGGACTCGGCCGTTCAGATCGTTGATCGACGCGTTCGCCGCCCCGACCACCTGATGCACGCGGAGTGCGCTCGCCAACGCCTGCCTGGTCCTCCCGACAGCGCTCGCAGTTACCGCTGACGGCGATCCGGTTAGGGCTCGCAGCGGTCGAACGCCGCGCACTTGGACACGCGTCAGGCTTCGGTCCGCGACGGGACCTTCCTGATAAAAGGTGTACATCGAAGTCACGGAGCCGGAGCCAAATGAAGGCTGGATCAGGAATTCCGCTTCCACGGGCGACCGCATCCGCGCGAGCAAGATCGGCACGTAAGTTTCCTTGGGCCGCTTTTTCAGGGCATCGGCAGCGGCGGCGCGGACCTCCGGCATCGGGTGATCCACCGCCTGCCAGGCAAGGGATAGCGTCGCCGGATGCTCTTGCATCCCGTCTAGCACTGCAATCCACTTCAGGCTCAGGGCCCTGTATTCCGCTTCGTCTTTCTTCCGTTGGCTACGTGTGATAAGTGTCGCGTTGAGGGCCTGCATTGCCGGCAACAGATCGGCCTCAGACGACTTCTTGACTGATTGCATCTCCTCGCGGATCGCCGAGTCGACGGCAGGATTGTTCTCACGGATCATTCGCTGCCACTTCGTCACCTGTGGAGTCCAATGTTTGTTCCAGTCTTTGCGAGCCGTCCGCTGCCTCGTTCCGTCAGCCGACTCAGGACTCTCCCCCCGGCGCGCGGCGACGATCTCTTCGTGCGTCAACAACCGCCCTTGATGCCAGCGCACGCCGAGGGCCTTGAGGGCCTCTTCGTTCTGCGGCTCGAAGCTGAGCAGCCGCGCCCAATGGGTCCGGGCGTGGTCTTCCAGCCCCTGGTCCCGGCACCAGCGCGCCAAGGCCAATTCTCCCGCGGGCGCGCCCGCCAACTCGTCGAACCGTCGCCGGTACTCTGCGATGCGCGGGTCGCCGGCCGCGCGACGCTGCAGCTCGTCCCACTTGACCCACTCCTTGCCTGCGCGGACGTAACCCAGATGCCAGCGAGCCGGGGCACATTCCGGGTCGTTTTTCAAAGCCCTGCGCAGGAGCTTTTCCCGCTCGGCCGAGTTGCCGGCCGCCTCGGCCTTCAGCGCGGCCCGAACCAACTCCTCGGCGCCGGCGTCTTCCGCGTCGTCCCGACTGGAGACCGCTGCCGCGATCGGCTGATCGGCGGCATGACGGATCGGCTCTGCGGCCGATCCAGACAAAACCAATGGCCCGCACAAGACGATCGCGATCGGGCCGAAGAACCTGCACCCTGCCGGAGCAGCCATGACGAGCCTCCTCCGCTGAATTGAGTAGAGAGGACCACCCGACTGCCATCATTTATCGGGTATTCCCACCAACAAGTCAAGTAGATATAAGGGGTGCAGGCGTATGCTACTTTGGAGGGGCATCGCCGATGTTCTGCCCTTCCACGACGTCCTTGGCCCCGCCGAGTTCGATGGACTTGCCTTTGCCCGGCCGCTGGCGGTTCAGGTCGGTCATGATGTTGTTGGCGATCAGGATGCGGCGGCACTGGGCGTCGGCGCGGACCGCCTCGGCGGCCAGGCCCGAGAAGATGTTGCCGGTGATTGTGACGTCGGAGGCGCCTTCGAGCACGATGCCCGTGGCTTCGTTGGGCTTTCCTTCGCGCTTGCGCTTCGGTCCGACGAAGCTGTCGGAAAAATTGTTGCCGGTGACGGTGATGCGGCCCGCCTGCGGTCCGACGTGCAGGGCGCGCACCGCGGTGATGGTGAACGTATTGGCCGAGACGGTGCAGCCCCAGGCGTCCAGCAGGTCGACGCCGCCGCCGAAGTTGTCGGCGATGACGTTGGCGCTGATGGTAATCCCGTAGCAGTCGCGGTCGAGCACGACCGCGCGCCCGTTGCACTCTTCGATCATGTTGCCCGAGAGGACCGAACCATAGGTGTTCTCGATCACGACGCCGTCGCGCAGATGGTCGTCGATGTTATTGCCGTTCATGCAGAGATTGAAGCTGTCGGTGCAGCGCACGGCGTCCTGGTTTTCCTCGAACTGGTTGGCGCTGACCACAATGTCGTGCCCGCCGACGATGTTCAATCCGGCCTTGGCGTTGTAGGTGATAATGCAGTCGGCGATCCGCGGGTCTTCATAGCAATGGAGGAGGTGGATGCCGTGGCCGCCGTGGTGGTCGATGCTCATCCCGTGGGCATAGAACTCATCGACGTATTCCACCAGAAGGCCGTCGCCGCCGACGGGCTTGGTGCTCTTGGCGTCCACGGTGTCCGGATCGCCGTTGATGCGGAAGTTGGCCACCTGGACGCGCCACAGCCGGGCCTTGGGCTTGGCGGCCCGGATCACCATGGCCGGCTCGCCCTGCCGGTTGCAGTTAATCAGCCGGGTGGCGGCGCCGGCCCCCTCGACGCGCGTGTTACCGCGCGAAAGTACCAGCGGCCGCTGGAGCCGGAACTCGCCGGGCGGTAACTTCACCAGGCCGCCGGACTCCGGCACGGCGTCCAGCGCGGCCTGGAGGCCGGGGTACTTGGAAGCGTCGATGACGGCCGCGGGGGCAGGCCGCGCCACCGTCTTCGCCGGCTCAGCCCCCATACACGTGCTGAAGCATGTGGTGGAAAACACGGCCGCAACGCTCATCACACCGATCCACGCGCGTTTCATGGCAGATTCCTTGGCAAGAGGCGTTTCCTCGGAACGCGTGCAAGTATATCCCGGGAACTCTCGGATGTCTGCATTCCGCGCGGGCAAAGCGACGCGGAGACACGGAAAAAGGCAGATTTTCTCACGTCTCCCTTTCTCCGTGTCTCCGCGTCTTCCTTCTCTGCGTCTCTACGTCTTCGTCTACCGGGCGTCGGCTTTCCACGCGACCAGGAAGAGATCGCCCCCCGTCCGCTCGCACCCGATGCGGAACTGTTGCCGGGGAATATCGGCAAGCGAGCCGAGTTTCGCCATCTCCTCGGCCGTCCGGTACTGGAGATACCAGTTCCCGATCCACTCCATGTAAGCGCGGCTCGGATTGTGGGGGGCGAAATTGCCCACCAGGAGAATGCCCCCGTCGGCAAGTTGCCTCCAGAAGAGGCTCAAGAGCGCCGCCGCCGCTTCGTCGTCCAGGTAGTCGAACAGCCCGGTGCAAATCAAGAAATCGGGTGTCTGGAGTTCCCTTGCCCCGCGTGCTCCCTGGGCGAGGCGAAAGAGATTCGTCCGGATGCAATCGAGCGATTCCGGAGCCAAGCACGGCTCCAACCGGCGGCGCGCCGCATCCAGCGCGTTGGGGGCCAGGTCGAGCAATCGGACCCGGATTGAGGTCACGCGCGCGCTCGGAAGGGCTGCAATCGCCTGGAATACGTCGATGGCTGGCCCGGCGCCGACGCTGGCAACGTGGTATGGTTTGCGAGGTCGCTGGAGGCAGTGAGCGACCAGCGCCGCTGCGGCTTGCTGCGTTCGGGCCCGCACCGCCTGCGGGGCCGCCTGACGCAGGAAGTACCGATCGAAAACTCGGCCGAGAGGATGACCGCAGCAGGACTCTTCGCAAATGCGCGTGAGCATTTCGTGATCGCCCGCGTAGCCGTGCGGCTTGAAGCGGGCGTGGTGCTGGAGTGATCCAACCTCCAAAATCGGCCCGGCGATTCGCCACAATTCCGACGAAGGCAGACGGTTCGCTTCTCCCCAGCAGTTGGTTTCGGCAAGACGGACCAGGCTCTCCGAGAGGGCTGCATCGACCAGGGCATCCGCCAGGCGATCGTCGGACCAGCCGGCCGTGAGCCGTTCGGCCTCGCTCAGTCTGTCGACGAGATCCGTGGCGGCGGCCCGGACCTCTTCCAGCAGGTCGCTCGCACATGCGCGTCGGTCGGAAGAGTCATTCTTGGGAGTGCCAGGGGTGAGGAATACCATGGTTGAAGCCTGCTCAGAGAGTTGTCCGATTGTCCTTGCAGAGTATTGACGAGCAACAAGAGCAATTCTCAAGGGTGGCATGCCGTCACGCGGCCTTAGCCGCGGGTCGGCATGGCGGTGCGTGAACATGCCGACGCTTCGCGACGGCATGCCACACCGATTACCGATCTTGCGAGTCGACACCCATCCGGATCACTGTCCGAGGATCGGCAGTTGCGAGCGGTTGGTTTCTTCTTTGAACGCCAGCGCGGCGGTCGGACAGGCCGCTACGCACTCGGCTGCGACTTTGCTCAAGGCCTCGTCTAAGGAACGACTGAAGGGGACTCCCACCCGAACGTCGAACCCCCGGCCCACGAACGAAAGCCCCAGCGGCTCGCCCCGCGCCGAGGCGATCTGGATGCACAGTCCGCAGAAAATGCACTTGCCCGGTTCGTAGATGATTTCCGAATGCTGGTCGACCTGCCGGAACAATCGCCGCTGGCCGCGGAATCGAGCGGGGTCTGCCTCATACAGGGCGGCGTAGCGCCGCAGCTTGCAGTCGGTCAGGCCGCGGCAATCGCAGTGCAGACAGCGGGATGCTTGTTCCACCGCCTGTTCCAAGGAGAATCCCTCTTCCGACTCGGCCCGCGGGGCCTGACCGGCGTGGGCCACGAACTCGGCCACTTCCTCTCCCTCGACCCGGCCCATGCGCACCGAGAACGGCTTCTTTGGCCCGCCTGGAGCCATGCCGCTCAAGCTGCCGCAAACTTCCGAAGTCTTCGAGACTTCGGAAGTTTTCTGGATAGGCTCTAAGTAGTGGTCGATCGACTGGGCTACTTCATGCCCATCGGCCACGCTGCGGACCACAAGCCCCCGGGCCCGAATCGCATTGCCTGCCGCAAATACCTTCTCCAAGCCGGTTTGAAACGTCTCTTTGTCGACGAGGATGCCGTGCGGGCCCGCTCGCAGGCCAAACGCTTGGGCCTGCTCCTTGCTTCCCGATCCGCACGCCACGAGCACGGCGTCGAACTCGGGACGCAAGTCATCGAGCGACGGCTGCACACCGACCCGAGTATTCGATTTGAGATCAATGCCAAGCCGGACGATCTGACATATCTCAGCGTCGAGCACGTCGCGAGGGAGTTCCTCGGGTGTGGTTTCGCGGCGGAGCCGTCCGCCCGGTACGGGCTGATCGTCGAAGATCGTCACGGCGTGCCCCTGCCGGCGCAGGTAATAAGCGGCCGAGAGGCCCGTCGGACCCGCGCCCACCACCGCGACCCGTTTGCCGGTCGCCCCTCTGCACTCCGGCAGGTATGGCTGGTCGGACGCCAGGTCGGCATCGGCCGCGAACCGCTTCAACTGGCAGACGGCCACCGCCCCGTCGGCCGCATGGCGGCGGCAGCCTTTCTCGCACGGCTTCGGACAAATCCGCCCCAACACGGCCGGCAGCGCGATCGTCTCCTTCACCGTCGCGATCGCGTCTCGCAGGTTCTCCGCCGAGATCTGCCGCAGCATGACCGGGATGTCCATGTGGGCCGGGCAGGTGAACTGGCACGGTTCCAGGCAGTCGCCCACGTGATCGCTCAGTTGAAGCTCCAGCGCGGTCCGCCGCCCCTGCCGGACCTCGTCGGTCTCGCTCTCGATCTCCATGCCCTCCTCAGCCTTCGTGCCGCACGCGGGAACCAGGCGGCCCGTGCCGCGGACCTTCACCATGCACACCAGGCACGAGGTCGAAGGCTCGTACCCCTCGACGTAGCAGAGCGTGGGAACATCGATGCCGAGCCTGCGGGCGGCTTCAAGAAGCGTCGCCCCGGGTGGGACTTCGACTTCACGATCGTCGATGATTACTTTGGGCATCGTACTACGATAGAATATTGGCAGACGGAACGTGGAGGGGGTCAAGGCGGTATCGTCGAGATCGTCGATGCAAATCCATGATTAAGAACGACCAAGAACTGAATGCGACGCTGGAGCGAATCCGGCATTTCCAGGCCCAGCTTGCTCATCTGCGGAAAGTGGAAACCAATCCGGCCAACTACCGGTTATCGGCATCGGGGTTCTTGGCGGAAGTGGACCGAATGCAGTTGGAGGTGCGTGAGTATCTCAGAGTGCCTCCCGTGCAAATGGAAACAAATGCCTGATGCGTGCCCGTTGAACAGGAGGAAGCAGAGGCAACAGAGGACACAAAGTAGCAGGCACACTCCGTGTGCCGTTCGCAAGTTACGGCACACGGAGTGTGCCTACTACTTTCTCCGTTACCTCCGTTCCCTCCTGTTCAACATCCCTCATCTTTCATCCCTCATCCCTTATCCCTCATCATTCCACCACCACCGCTTGGGTCGGGCACACGACGCGGCAGGTGTCGCACCGCGTACACTTTTCCTGGTCGATCGCATGTTGTACGTAGGGCGTCATCGGGATCGCGTCGACCGGGCACTGCTGGGCGCACAGCGTGCAGCCGATGCACTTGTCGGTGATCCGGTATTCAATTAGTTCCTTGCATTTCCCAGCCGGGCAGCGGCCTTCGAGGTGGGCCTCGTACTCGTGGCGGAAGTAGCGGAGCGTCGACAGCACCGGATTGGGCGCCGTTCGGCCGAGTCCACAGATGCTGGCCGATCCCACCGTGCGGGCCAACTGCTCCAGCTCGTCCAGGTCGCCCTTCTTCCCTTGGCCGGTGGCGATGCGATCGAGTATGTCGAGCATCCGCCGCGTGCCGATGCGGCAGAAGGTACACTTGCCGCACGACTGGTCCTGGGTGAAGCGGAGGAAGTAGCGGGCGATATCGACCATGCAGTCGGTGTCATCCAACACGACCAAGCCGCCGGAACCCATGATCGCCCCCGCCTCGACGAGGGCCTCGAAATCGACGGGCGTATCGGCCAGTTCGGCCGGGACGCATCCGCCGGAGGGCCCGCCGACTTGGACCGCCTTAAACGTGCGCTCCTCGGCCACGCCGCCGCCGATTTCCTCGACGATCTGACGCATGGTCACGCCCATGGGCACCTCGATCAATCCCCCGCGGCGAACCTTGCCCGCCAGGGCGAAGACCTTCGTCCCTTTGCTTTTCTCGGTCCCAAGGGCGGCGAACGCCTGGGCGCCGTTGCGGAAAAGCCACGGCACCAGGCTGTAGGTCTCGACGTTGTTCACGAGCGTCGGCTCGTTCCACAGTCCGCTTTCCGCGGGAAACGGCGGGCGGAGTCGGGGCATTCCCCGCCGCCCCTCCAGCGACGCCAACAGTGCGGTCTCTTCCCCGCAGACGAACGCCCCGGCGCCCTCGCGAACCTCCAAGTGCAGCCGGAAGCCGCTCCCCATGACCGAGTCGCCCAGCCAGCCGCGCTCGGAGAGACGCTGAATCGCCTCGCGGATCCGCTTCACGGCCAGCGGGTATTCTGCACGGACATAAAAGATCCCGTGCTCCGCGCCCACGGCCTTGGCGGCGATTGCCATCCCCTCGATCACTCGATAAGGGAACGATTCCAGGAGCATCCGGTCCATGCAGGCCCCCGGACCGCCTTCCTCGCCGTTGCAGATGAGGAACTTGTGCCCGCGCACGGC
>CAYTJV010000346.1:0-8232 GCA_964438165.1 uncultured Planctomycetaceae bacterium
CGAGACCCAGCCGGCCCCCAACTATTCGACGGCGGTCCTGCTCGGGGAGAAGATGAACGATGGGACCTGGGGCAAAGTGTCAATGACGGCCATTCGGGACCAGACACTGCCGAGCAACTGGAATTTCGTCGATCTCTACGACACCCCGACTTTCACCTTTAGTGGGACGGCCGTTCTCAACGCTTTGAACGCCAGCCCGAACATGGTCGTTCACCTCGGTGACTCCACGGCGACCATGAATGCAAGAATCACGAAATCGAACGTGACCGACCTGACGAACGCGTTTCCGTACTTCATGTATTCGCAGGGATGTGACTCTGGGTCGTTCGATACCGAGGACATTTCCATTGCCGAGCAGCACGTGGTGGACGACCACGGGGCCTTTGCCGTGGTGATGAACGCCCGGAAAGGTTGGTACCAGTCGGGGAGCACGCCGGCCTATAGTCACGACTACGCGCTGGAGTTTTTTGACGCCGTGTTCAATGAGGGGAAGACGCACCTTGGGGAGGCGAACAACGATTCCAAGGTTGACAACCTGCCGAAGGTCGGTGCCCTGGGGATGTACCGATACGCTTACTTCGAGACGAATTTGTTCGGGGACCCCGAGACATCCTTCCAGTTGAGCGCGCCATTGAACACCCCGCCGGTGGCGAACGACGACGCGTATACCGCGCACCAGAATACAACCTTGACGCAGAATGCATCCAAGGGGGTCCTGTCCAACGACGCGGGGACCGGCACGCTGACGGCGACTCTCGTGAGCACCGTTGCCAACGGGTTGCTCACGCTCAATTCGAACGGCTCCTTCACCTACGCCCCCACCACCGGCTTCTCCGGGAGCGACAGTTTCACGTATAAGGCCAATAACGGGCAGGATTCCAACGCAGCGACCGTCACCCTCACGGTGCTGTCGGCCCCGGTGATTGTGGTCGGAACTCACGCGCTTCTGCCCAACACGCCCGGCCAGACGATTCCGATCTACGTATCCGGCGGGACCGCCGTCCAAGGTCTCAACTTCAATATTCAGATGGCCTCGGGCGGTCCTACCATCCAGAATCTCGATATCCTCACGGGGACCATCTTTGCCGGCAATAACACGGGCACCACGGACCTCGACGGTCCCTCCCCCGACGCCTTTCCCCTTTGGGAAGGCCGCTCCACCACGACGGCCACGGGCACCGTGGCGGCCAACGGCCTGCTGGGGACCGTGACCATCGATACCACAGGGTTCACCAGCGGCAGTTGGGCCCTGCTGATGAGCAGCACCATCAACGGCGCCACCGATTTCGTGTTCGCCGCGGACATCACCAATGGAGCGGTGAACATTGACCGTCCGCCGGTGGCCGCCAACGATCCCTACACGGCCAGCGAAGATACGCCCCTTTCGATCGCGGCGCCCGGCGTGCTGGGAAACGATACGGATCCGGATGGCGATCAGCTTTCGGCGGTGTTGGTCGCCAGCGCCTCCCATGGGAACGTGACTCTGAATGCCAACGGCTCGTTTACCTACACGCCCGCGGCCGACTTCAATGGGATCGACAGCTTCACGTACAAGGCGAACGACGGCCTTTTGGATTCGAACGTGGCCACGGTCACGATCACGGTCACGGAGGTCAACGACGCGCCGGTGCGGACGGCGGGCACGGTGGCGAACCTGACGGTGGCGGAGGACGCGGGGCTGACGGTCCTGGGGCTGGGCGGTTTGGGGTATGGGCCCGGGGGCGGGTCGGACGAGGCGACACAGACGCTGACGTACAAGGCGACGGTGGTTCCGGGGTCGTCGTTGGGGACGATCGTGCTGGCGAACGGGACGACGGTGGTGACGGCCGACACGGCCTACACGCTGGGCGAGATCCAGGGGATGAAGTTCCAGACGGCGGCGGATGCCAACGGCGGTCCGGCGACGTTCCGGTTCACGGTGACGGACAACGGGACGACCAGCGGGTCGGCGGACGCGAAGACGCTCACGGAGACGCTCACGATCACGGTCACGGAGGTCAACGACGCGCCGGTGCGGACGGCGGGCACGGTGGCGAACCTGACGGTGGCGGAGGACGCGGGGCTGACGGTCCTGGGGCTGGGCGGTTTGGGGTATGGGCCCGGGGGCGGGTCGGACGAGGCGACACAGACGCTGACGTACAAGGCGACGGTGGTTCCGGGGTCGTCGTTGGGGACGATCGTGCTGGCGAACGGGACGACGGTGGTGACGGCCGACACGGCCTACACGCTGGGCGAGATCCAGGGGATGAAGTTCCAGACGGCGGCGGATGCCAACGGCGGTCCGGCGACGTTCCGCTTCACGGTGACGTGTCCTCGGTATGGAGTATCGACGCTGATCGACGGTTGCTCGGGCTGGAGGCAAGGCATAGAATTTGCCGTAAGAGAATAACATGCGCGTTTCACCGTAGGACGGATTCGCAATCCGTCCTACAATAGAAAACCGGTGTGGCGATGACAACGATCCGTGAAGACACTGCTGGCGGCCCTCGTGCTCTTGGCTGGCGGCAATCGCTTGCTGCGCGACGGGGCCGTTCGGGGAGCGGTCGTGCAACCGGCAGCGGCGCAGCCGGCAGCGAAGGACCGGACGCCCACGCGCCCCCGCGAGGAGCCCGAGCGGCAGGCGGATCAGCGGCCCGGCATGGAAAGCGATCCGGGCGTCGCCAACCCGTTTGCTCCGGCCACGGACCTCGACGCCTCGCGGATCTCATCCGCGCAACTCGGCCCTGCTCGGGGCCCTGCGCGGAGGGCGCCCTTCAATCGCACCCTGTCGATGCCCGCAAACCCGTTTTCAGCGATCCCCCCTGGCGCCACGGCCCAACGGCAAGCGGCCGTTTATGGAACAGGGCCCGCGCCGGCGCCGGCGGTTGGCGGCGGCGGAAAAGCGTTTAGCGGCTATCACGCCCCGTCGCCGATCAGCCCCTACATGGGCTTGTACGCCCGTCCTACGCTCGGGCTCGACAACTACAACGCCTACGTGCGACCGCAATTGGAGCAGCAGGCGCTCAACCAGCAGGTCGAGACGAGGTTTCACGCCCTTGAGCCGGACCGCAGCCCCGCGGATGCGTCGGCTCGATCGTTCGATCAACTGTTTACGATCGGGCCGGGCACTTCCGGCGCAACCTTCATGAACTTCCAGCCATATTATCCGAATTACCCCAGTTCCAGGTAATCTTGGTTCAGCGAGAAGGGGGAAAAGCCCACGTTAGACTTCGCCAACGGTTCCGATCGTGCCGGTTCAACCGAGCCTTTGGGTCGCTTTCGATGAATGCCCACCGTTCCCCACCTTTGCGTCCGCGGTTTTCAGCGCTCGCTGCTTGGGTGCTGGTGTCGAGTCTGTTGGTAACAGGATGCCGCTCGTTCAGAGACAGCGACGGCAGCGCCGGCGGTCAGCCGGTCTTGGAACCGCCTCGGGAACTGGCCAAAGTCTCTCTCCCGGTTTACCGGATCGAACCGCCCGACGTGGTACAGATTGAGGTCCTCAAACTCGTTCCTCGGCCTCCCTATCGCATCGAGTCACTCGACGTCCTCCAGATCTCCTGCTCGGGTACCTTGCCGGACCAGCCGATCTTCGGTTACTTCCTTGTCGATGCGGAAGGCCTTGTGGACCTGGGAGCAGGCTACGGCAGTGTGCGCGTGGTTGGGATGACGATCTCCCAAGCTCGTGACGCCATCGAGGCGAACCTCCGCAAGGTGCTCAAGATGGCCGAAGTCTCTCTCCAACTGGCGCGGAGTTCCAGCGTTCAGTCGGTTTCCGGGAATTTCCTCGTCGCCTCGGATGGCACCCTCAACCTCCGCCAGTACGGATTGGTCCGTGTCTCCGGCATGACGCTCAACGAGGCCCAGGCCGCCATCGAACGGTGTTTGTCCGCGTTCTTCGAGGCGCCCAAGGTCTCGCTGGACGTGGTCGCATACAACAGCAAGGTCTACTACATCATCACCGAAGGGGCCGGGATGGGCGACAACATCGTGCGCGTGCCGGTCACCGGCAACGAAACCGTGCTCGATGCCCTCAGCCAAGTGCGGGGGTTGTCGCAGTTGTCGAGCAAGAGTGTCTGGATTGCACGCCCCGCCCCCTACGATTTCCAATGCGAGCAGATCCTGCCGATCGACTACGAAGCGGTCACGCGGGGTGCTTCGGTTGCCACCAATTACCAGATCATGCCCGGGGATCGCGTGTTCATCGCCGAGGACCGCAACACGGCGCTAGCGAACTTCCTCGGCAAGGTAATCAGCCCGTTCGAGCGCGTCGCCGGCTTCGCCGGCCTGACCACTTCCACGATCCGCAGCTTCCGCAACATCAACAGCACCAACACTGGCGGCTTCTAGCAGGCCGACAGTCGAGGGGGCCGCCATCTTCGCAAAAACCGGCTGGAGGCGGTCGTGGCTGTCCGTTGCTCGAAGAGGGACGCCAACTCAGCAGGGCCCGCCCATTGCCTGAGCACGGCGTCCCGCGAAGCGGCCTGATCGGTGGAAGGAGCCGGTTTCTCCTGGATGGTGCCCACGGCTCCCCGATCCGCGATCATTGCATTCCTCGCAGCGGACAGGTCGACGAAGAAGTCCTCATCGCCGACCTCCTTGTCCGCCATCACCGTGATCGTGATCGCGCCGGTCGTCTCGCCTGGCGCGAAGGTGAGCGTGCCGGATTGCGCCAGGTAGTCCTCGCCCGCCTTCGCGGTATGGTCGGCGGTCTTATACTTGACCGTGATCGCCTGGTAGCTCGGGTTCGACAGGGTCACTGTGAAGGCCATCGTGGCCGTGCCCTTGGCCGGCTCGACGACGGACGCATCCGCGACGCTGATCGTCGGCCGAAGATCGTCGTTGGTGATGGTACACGCCGCCTCCGCGTAGTTCTTGTCCAAGGCGACGTTCTCGGCCTTGGTGAGTTTCACCGAGAAGGTCTTGTCGGGCTCGTATTTCGTGTCGCCGAAGATGGGAACCTCGATCAAGACCGTTGTTGCTCCCGCGGGGATCTCGATCGAGCCGGTTCTCGGCGCGAAGTCGCCCCCCGCCTTCGCGCTCCCGTCGACGGTCGTGTACCACACCGTCACCGGGTCCGAGTACGTCTGGGACAGAACCACCGGGAAGACTGCCAGATTCTCGTTCTCGGGGTCGCTGCCGTCGCCTTCGGCGACGCGGGTGTCGGCAACGGACAAGAGCGGCAGGGTAATGGTGCCCACGCCTTCCCCATCCCCGATCGTCGCATTCCTCGGGGCCGACAGGTCCACGTAGAAGTCCTCATTGGCGGCATCCCGGTCCGCCTTCACGGGGACGGCAAAGGTGCCGGTCGTCGTCCCCCGGGCGAACGTGAGCGTGCCGGACGTCGTTACGTAGTCCTCACCCGCCTTGGCGCTATGATCGCGGGTCTCGTACTTGACCGTGATCGCTTGGTACAACGGACTCGACAGGGTCACGGTGAAGACCATCTTGGCCGTCCCCTTGGCCGGCTCGACCATCGACGCATCCGCGATACTGATCGTCGGTTGGAAATCGTCGTTGGTGACGGTGCACACCGCCTCCGCGTAGCCCTTGTCCAGGGCGATGTTATGGGCCTTGGTGAGCCGGACCGAGAAGGTCTTGTCGGGCTCGTACTTCGTGTTGCCGAGGATGGGGACCTGGATCGAGCCTGTTGTCTCTCCCGCGGGGATCACGATCGCGCCGGTGTTTGCCTGGAAATCGACCCCCGCCTTCGCGCTCCCGTCGACGGTCGTATACCACACCGTCACCGGCTCTGCGTACGGCCGTGCCAGGGTGACCGGGAAGACCGCCTGATTCCCGTTCTGAGGGTCGTTGCCTTCGGCGACGCTTGTCGCGGCAACGGCCAGAAGCGGCAGGGTAACGCTTCTCGTCACGCCGTCGAACTTGGCCACAAACGCCAGGCCCGTCGCCTTCGCAGGGGCTGGCGGGAGGTCCGTCACCGTGTACGAGCCGGAGGCCTCGTTCCAATAGACCGGGATCTTGTCGTCGAGCGCCGAGAGCAACTTCGCTCCCTGGGCCCAGTACAATTCAATCTGGGTCACCGGGGCCGCACGGGTCGCGGCCTGGTGCACCCGGCCGGGGACGGTCACGGCCACGTTGACCCCGTTGTCGCCCCAGGTCGGCGCGACGACGACGTCAAACCGTTTCGTCTCCGTGGGCGCGAGGCTGCCCGTGAAAGCCAACGATCCCTGCGGGCCGCTGAGCTTCAGGTCGAGGGAGAAATCCGAGAAGTCGAAGACCGCCGCGTCCGCGACCTGATACGTCCCCTTCAGGTCGGCCGCGAGAGGGCCCCGCACGTGCGACTGATCGACCACCGCGGTCCCGCTCAACAGGCCGTTTTGGTCCTCGATGCTCTCGACGTGCCCACTCAAATCCCAGGTGCCCGAGAGGATGTCGACGCCCCAGTTCCCGCTGGCCGAGAGGGTCGCACCGTGATCGCCGATGACGCCGTGGTCGACCTTGTCATAGGCCACCATCCCTGTCAGCCTGGCCTCGCCCCGAAAGGCCACCTGGGTCCCCGAGACCGACAAGTCGCCCGCGAGTTTTCCCGGTGCGGTGAACTCGACGGCCTTGAACGCCTCGCTGAGCACGGTGACCGACAGAAGGGCCCGCTCTTCCAAAGGCTCCAGACGCAAGGCCCGGGCCCTGCCCCGGCGCGGTCGATCCCCCCGTCGTTCCGCGTGCGACGGGGAGGGACGAAACAAGGCCATCCACTGGGCAAGTCGACGCGTCGTCTGGCCGGTAAGCACGAAGGTGACCTCCCACCGTGTGGGGTGCGCAGGGAACGAACTCTAGCCCCTTCCGTGTTCCGCGTCACTCCCGAGAACCGCTTCCTTGGCCGGCAACGCGGCAACAGACATCTCCGAGGTCAGCGCCACCCCCGATGACGAGGCGCGGATCGAGGACGCGATCCCGAGTGGTTGTACTTCGATTCGAAGCTGACGACATACGCCGAACTGTTCCGCTTGAACGAGCGTGGCGTCTCCCGCGTGACCATTCGTCGCCGTGGTGCGAGTTTGTTGCAGCAACTCCGCCAGCGGCCCGCCAGCGATTGGACCGGCGCCGTGATGGGACATGCGAAGCCAGGCGCGGATTACCAGCGCGTCATGGATGCTTTGGACCAAGCAAGCAAGATGGCTACCGCCTGGAAGCACGAGGATTGAGTGTTGTTGGGGTGACGTCGCGTCAGTTGAACACGTCTTGGGTAGACAATGGAGGGGGGTGGACAGTTCCGTTCGCCCGGATGGACGGCCAAAGTACGCTCGGGTCGGATCGCGCGACGTAGTGCCTTCTCGCGATCCGTTCGTCTCTCGCACGCGAGGAGTACACGCGGCCCGAGTTGGGCAAATCCACTAGTTTTTGGCGCGGAACTGGTAGGTTTGTTGTGTATTCGACCAGTTTTGGACTGGGGAGGGCATAGACCAAGGTGAAAATCGAAGCCTTGCTTGCGGCGGCAATCACCGGCCATGCCCCGGACGAAGAGGTTTCCGCTTGGTTGGCGAAACGCGATGACGTGTTGCTGGACAAACTGGCGGCCGTTACGCTCATTCCCATCTTTCCGGAGCTATGCCCGTACTTGGAAGCGGTTTTCGATAAGGCCGAGCCGGGCATGTACGTGTTGCCGGCCTTCCGTACTCGGGGCGCAGCGGTCAATCTCCGCACGCGGCTGGAACGTATCATCCTTCGCGCCGGGCTGATCCCCTGGCCTCGCCTCTGGCAGAATCTCCGAAGCGCCAGGGAAACGGAACTGGCCGATCAGTTCCCCGCCCACGTGGTTTGCCAATGGATCGGCAACTCTGAGTTGGTGGCCAAGAAGCACTACCTTCAAGTGACGGATGAACACTATCGGCAAGCCGGCACAGAATCCGGCACAGCAACCCGCCGCGGGTTTTCGCACCGATTCGCAAAATGAGCCGGAAGCTCTTGAGCTGTGCGGAGCTATGCCAGACGGTGCGACCTGCTGCGAATCTGTTCAAATGTCCATAGTAGGCCCGGAGGGATTTGAACCCCCGACCAAGGGATTATGAGTCCCCTGCTCTAACCGCTGAGCTACAGGCCCTTTTATTGTGTCTATTGCGTCTCCTGCTTTTGTCTGTCACTAAACTAAGTCACTATACTCAATGTATCGGGGGGCAAGGATGGAGTGTAGCCGGAGGGGCGGCAAATGGCTAGACCCAACAAGATGTGGTGGTGGCGGCCTTGTCAAATTGGCCTGCTGCCATTTCGGCAACCATTGTCTTGGCCATCTCCGTTCGC
>CAYTJV010000347.1:0-8230 GCA_964438165.1 uncultured Planctomycetaceae bacterium
CGGCGGGCCAACGTCGACTTGCAGCGGCGTCTGGACGAGCGGTTCGGCTTCGAGGGCGTGGTCGGCGACAGCCCTCAAATGCGCGACGTGATTGAGAAGCTCAAGCGGATCGCTCCCACCAACGCCAGCGTGCTCATCCAGGGAGAAACCGGCACCGGCAAGGAGCTGGTGGCCCAGGCCGTCCATCAGAACAGCCCTCGCAAGAGCAAGCCGTTCGTGGCCCTCAACTGTGCGGCCCTGAGCGAGAACATTCTGGAGAGCGAGCTCTTCGGGCACGTGAAGGGGGCGTTCACCGACGCCTCGACCGACCGCGTCGGGAAGTTCGAGTACGCCCACGGCGGCACGCTCTTTCTGGACGAAGTGGGCGACATGCCGCTGGCGACCCAGATCAAGCTTCTCCGCGTCTTGGAGAACGGCGAGATTACCCGCGTCGGCTCCAACGATCCGATCAAGGTCAACGTGCGGATCCTCTCGGCCACCAACCGCAATCTGGAAGAGACAATCGCGGCCGGGACGTTCCGCAACGATCTGTACCACCGGCTCAAGGTGGTCACCATCCGCCTGCCCAACCTGCGCGAGCGGAGCCAGGACGCCCCGATCCTGATCGACCACTTCATCCGCCTGTTTGCCCGCAAGCACGCCAAGCAGATCAAGGGCGTTTCGCCCCCTGCCCGCCGCAAACTGCTCGCCTTCGATTGGCCGGGCAACGTGCGCCAACTCCGCAACGTGGTCGAGAGCATGGTCGTGGTGGACTACGACGGCCTGCTCGACGTGGACGACCTGCCCGAAGAACTGGCCGATCCGGTCGAGCCCGCGGGCGAGCCCGCCACCCTGTCCCTGGCCGGTCTAGTCGGGAAGTCGCTAGGGGAACTCGAGCGGTTATTCATTGCCGAGACCCTCCGCATCACCGGCGGCAACCGCGAGGAGGCGGCCAAGATGCTCGGGATCGGGGAACGGACGCTGTATCGTAAAATCAAAGAGTACGGATTGTAGGTGCCATGCCCACGGTTCTCACTGAAATTCAGGAACCTCGAGCCCAGGACGTGCGGGTTAGTGCGGATAACGTCGTCGTGGAACTCGTTGACGGGCGCACGCTGACCGTACCTCTTGCGTGGTTTCCCCGACTCTGGTACGGAAGCGAAGACGAGCGCACTCATCTTGAGATCATCGGTGGCGGAAGTTACATACATTGGCCTGACCTGGATGAAGACTTGAGTGTCGCCGGCATGCTGGCCGGGCGTCGCTCAAGGGAAAGCGGCGACTCGTTGAAGCGATGGCTGGCGGGCCGAGACCGCAAATTGCGTGCTGCGGACGGCTGAGCGGCAAGCCGTCAATGTGAATAGATCCGGGGCAGCTTCTGCTTCGGCATATAATGGACGAAATGTCCTTTGTCCCCTGGGCGAGCAGCCATTGCCTTGGCAACTGCCTCGGTGGCCGTATCGGCGACAAACAACTCTTCGCCCGCGATGCAAATGCACTTGCCGCGATGCTTCGAGTAGACCTCCGAGGCGTGGGCCTGCAACCAGGCGGAATTGCGATCAAACTGTTCGCGCTGTGCCCGGGCTTCGGCCAGTTCCGCCGGGTCAGTAACCTCTTCCATCACGATGGGGTTGCCCTGGTGTATCATCTCGGCACCTGCGAAAGCAGAAAAGGTGATCCACGACTTTCAGTGTATTGTCCGGGAAGGTCCGAGGCAAGCCTTGGCGACGCCCGTCGGGCCGCTACAATAAACGGAGACCGATCCGCCGCGCTCGACCGTTGCCATGCCGATAATCCGCCGACTCTCTCAGAGCCTGATCAACAAGATTGCCGCCGGCGAGGTCATCGAGCGGCCGGCCAGCGTGGTCAAGGAGCTGATGGAGAACGCGGTCGACGCCGGCGCCACGCGAATCGATGTGAGCGTGGAGGGCGGGGGCGTCGACCTGGTCCGCGTGGTCGATAACGGCTCGGGCATCGCCGCCGACGATTTGCCCTTGGCCGTGGCCAGTCACGCTACCAGCAAGATCGCCGAGGCCGACGATCTGTTCTCCGTTCGCACCCTGGGCTTTCGCGGCGAGGCCCTGGCCTCGATCGCCGAGGTGAGCCGGCTTGTGCTTCGCAGCCGCACGGCCGACGCACCGAGCGGGTCGGAGATCACGGTCAGCGGCGGTCAGGCTTCCGCCGTGGTTCCCTGCGGATGTCCGGTCGGGACGACCATCGAGGTCCGCGACCTCTTCTTCAACACCCCGGTGCGGCGCAAGTTCCTCCGCTCGACGCAAACCGAGCTTGGGCACACCAGCGAGGCGTTCCTCCGCGTGGCCCTGGCGGCCCCGCAGATCCACTTCACGCTCACCCACAACAATCGGCCGGTGTTCGAGCTTTCCGCAGCCCAGAGTTGGCTGGCGCGGATCGAGCGAGTCTTCGGCCGCGAGCTGGCGGAAAGCTTGATTGCGGTCGAGAGCACCGACGGTCCGGTGCGGCTTTCCGGCTACGTGGCCCATCCCAGCCAGAGCCGCAGCAACAATCGGATGCAGTATCTGTTCCTCAACGGGCGGTGCATCCGCGACCGGTCGCTGCAGCACGCGCTGGGCGAGGCGTATCGCGGGCTCTTGGTCACCGGACGGTATCCGATCGCCATCCTGGCCCTGGAGATGCCGGCGGATTGGGTCGACGTGAACGTCCATCCCACGAAGCTCGAAGTCCGCTTCCAGGACTCGGGCCGGCTGTATAGCCAGCTCTTGGCCACGTTGCGCAGCCGGTTCTTGGCCACCGACCTGACGACCCGCGTGCAAACGCCGACCGAAGACGACGCCAACTCCCCGCACGATCCTGCGGCGGCAAGCCGTGCCCGTCAGCAGCTCGTCGACTGGGCCAAAGGCCAAGTCGATTCCTGGGGTCCGCGGCCCGCGGACGCCGCGATGAATGACCTGCCACGAGCAACGGAGCCCGAGAACGCAACCGCCACGTGGTCGAGGCCCCTGGAAATCACACAGTTGATCGGCCGCTGGAAGCCGCAAACTGATCCCCACGAGCCAACCCCCGAACCCCGAACCCCCAACCCCGAACTCATAAACCCCAACCCCCAAAACCTAACCCCTACCACCAAAGCCCTCCAGATCCACAACCGCTACCTGGGTGCCGAGAGCGCAGACGGCGTGATGGTTATCGACCAACACGCCCTGCACGAGCGGATCCTCTACGAGCGGCTACGCGATCGGATCGCTGCCGGCGCCGTCGAGTCGCAGAGCCTGCTGGTGCCCGAGCCGGTCGACCTGTCGCCCGCCGAGTCGGCGGCGGCCCTCGAACATCGCGAGGTCTTGGCCCAACTCGGGATGAAAATCGAGCCGTTCGGCGGCAGCACGGTGCTGGTGGTGAGCTATCCGGCGATGCTGGCCAACGTGAATCCCGCCGACGTATTGCGCGGGCTGGTTGAGCAGTTGTTGTCGGGCGGGAAACTGCCCGGCCGCCGCGACCTGCTCGACGAACTGTTGCACATGATCGCCTGCAAGGCGGCGATCAAGGCCGGCGACCGCCTCGCGCCCGAAGAGGTCTCGGCCCTGGTCGAGCAGCGGCACCTGATCGACGACTCCCACCACTGCCCCCACGGCCGCCCCGCCGCCCTGGTGTTCAGCCGCGACGAGCTCGACAAGCACTTCAAGCGGACGTGAGGGCTTGTGAATCTTTTAATTCTCCGTAGCTTGGCTCTCCAGAGCCGAGCGATTTTTCCGGGGTATTGGCCGTATCTGCTCGGCTCTGGAGCGGATCTTCCAACAGCTTTTTTTCGCAAATCAGGCAGTGCCAAGGGGTTACTGTTTTTTGCGCCGGAATTGTAGCCACTAATATTTACCAATAATTCCGATAATAGACCTTGATTTGTGCATATTGTCTTCTATAATGTGGTCACTATGTTTGTTGACTCCTGCACCTACACCGTCCGCGGCAAGCAGTACACCCGGCACCTGCTCCGCGAGTCCTACCGCGAGAACGGCAAGGTGGCCCACCGCACCCTCGCCAACCTCTCCCGCTGTTCCCACGAGGAGATCCAGGCCATCAAGCTGGCCCTCAAGCACAAACACGATCTCCACCAGTTGGGCAACATCCACGAGGAGGTCGTGGTCCAGCAGGGAGTCTCCTTCGGCGCCGTGTGGACCCTCTGGCAAGTCGCTCAACGACTGGGCTTGGCGAAGACCTTCGGCTCCACGCAAGACGGAAGAAGGGCTCTGTGGCAGGTCTTCGCGCGCGTCTTGGAGCAAGGCTCGCGGCTTTCCGCCGTGCGGCTGGCCAACGCCCACGCCGCCTGCGACATCCTGGAACTGGAGGCCTTTGATGAGGACGATCTGTATGCCAATCTGGACTGGCTGGCCGACCAGCAGGAGCAGATCGAAGATCAACTCTTCCGCCTTCGCTACGGCCGGCAGAAACCCGACCTGTATCTGTACGATGTCACCAGCAGTTACCTGGAAGGAGTCTGCAACGCCTTGGCGGCGTTCGGCTATTGCCGCGACGGCAAGTCCGGGAAAATGCAGGTCGTCTATGGGTTGCTGTGCGACTTTCAGGGCGGCCCGGTTTCCATTCAGGCCTTTCCGGGCAACACGACCGACACCAAGACCTTCGGGGCTCAGGTGCACAAGGTGGCGACCCGCTTTGGCGGCGGGGCGGTAACGTTCGTGGGCGATCGAGGGATGATCAAGGGTCCGCAAATCAAGCAACTGCAGGCGGACCAGGAGCACGAATTCCACTACATCACGGCGATCACCAAACCGCAGATTCAGACGCTCCTCAATCGCGGCGTGATCCAGATGAATCTGTTCCATGAGACGCTGGCCGAAGTGACCGAAGGGGACGTGCGTTATGTTCTGCGTCGCAATCCCCAACGGGCGGAAGAGGTCGCCGCCGCGCGGAAGTCGAAGCTGGCCAGCGTGCAGAAATTGGTGACTGCCAAGAATGTCTATTTGGCGGGCCATCCCCGAGCGCGTGTCGCTGCGGCTCAGCGAGAGATCGAAGCCAAACGAGACAAGCTGCGTTTACCGGCCGTGAAGTTGACCATCCATGAACGCGCGATCTCGATTTCCCCTCAGCAGGACGCCTGGGCGGAAGCGGCCCAACTCGATGGCTGCTATTGCCTGAAAACCGACGTGCTTCCGGAAAAGGCTGCCACCGAAACCATTCACGACCGTTACAAAGATCTGGCGCACGTGGAATGGGCGTTTCGGACGAGCAAGACGGTGCTCCTGGAAGCACGGCCGTTTTACGTTCGCCTGGAAACGCGTACCCGAGGTCACTTGCTGGTCGTGATGCTGGCTTACCTGATGGTGCAGGAGCTCGCCAAATGCTGGCGGGGTCTGGAACTGACCATCGAAGAGGGGCTGGATGAACTGAAGTCGCTGTGTACCACGCAGGTCACCGTGAAAGGCCGATCCGTCCTGCACAATGTTCCCCGGCCGCGCGAAAGCGTCCAGCGTCTTCTGGATGCCGCCAAGATCACCCTGCCGAAATCCATCGCCGATCGCGGCGTGCGTGTGTCCACTAGAAAGAAACTCGTCGAGGATCGCAAAAAGCCTTAACGTCAAAGGAGTTATGTCGATCCATCCCATGACCCGGCGATGGAAGATCCGATCCAGCGGGGTGGCAGAAAAGCAGAACCGCCCACGTGGTGCTCGAACAGATCAGGGAGAACGTCGGCCACGTGCTGCTGCCCACCCACCGGAGAACGTCGCCCACGGGTGCGGGGCGCCGATAGGTATGGCAATCGTGCATACCTTTTTTCGGCCGAGTCGTCCACGGGTGCGGGGGACGAAAGAAACAGGCGGTACCGTGCGGGTACCGCCTGTTGTGGCGCCCGTGGGTGCGGGGGACGAAAGGTGGGGAAAATTTCCCCACCTTAAAATCGAAGGAGTCGCCCACGGGTGCGGGGAGGCGATGTTGTAGCCGGCTACAACATTTGGCCTTCAGACGCAGCTCTTGGACTGATGCGTTATTCTCGACTGCCCACGCCAGCAGCTCTCCGGCGTCCGGACGGCTAGCAACGGCTTCATGATGTTTGAACGTCAAAAGGTCTGCCCGAGCAGACCTTTCAAACGTCCCGCACACCCAAACGGCGTCCTTCGCCGTCTGGTACTCGATTCCAAACCGCTCGCAAGCTTCGGCCAGCTTGCCACGGGGGAGATACCGCGTAGGACGCTCCGTAGCAGCGAGATTTCGACGCAACGGCGGGAAGGTGTCTGGGAGTCGCCGGGGCCCGTGCGTCGATTGCTGGGCCACGTGGAACGCCTGGAAGGCAGGGAGGGCGTCGACCACGTGGTGCTGACCGGGGGGCGTACATACTGGGGTTTGTGTGGTCTCCTCTGGGGACCGCACAAGAGTCGCCCGGGTGCGGCGGCTACCGCCAGTCCACTTCCCCAACAAATTGGGGAAGTGGGAGTCGCTCGAGTGCGGGCGGTAGGCGGTGGATCGCGGCAAGGTGCTGCGACTTGTCGAGGAAACTTGTCCGGTCAACTGGACAAGCGACGGCAACCGACACGCAAGAATGGGCCCAGAATCGACGCAAACGCCCTTGATGGTGTCCCGGATACCATCGGCCGGATCGTGGCTTAAATCGCGTCCTACGGCGTCGGGAAGAAAACACGCCGGCCCGCCGGGAGGTATTTCGCGTTCCCGTGGCCGGCGGATGCGAACAAGGAAAACCGGCCGGATGCCCCCCCGCTGTGCAACGAACTGAAAAGGCATGCCGGCCGGCGTGGAACCAAACATAAAAAACCCCGCCGACGTGACGGCAAGGACACGCCGGCGGGGCCAAAGTCGCGGCGGGCGGCTACGAGCCCCCGCACGCAAGGAGTTTCGTTAAGCTCCAGCGCTCCGAACCCCGGCCCGCCACTCGGCCGCGGCACACCCGAAGTCGTGATAGCCGCGGAACTGAATTCCGAGGGTGTTGAAATCCGCTTCGCTGGTTTCCACCGTCGGGCTTTCGTTGCCGTCAAGAAACGCCACTTCCATCGTCGCCAGATTCGCCGGGTCCGCAAGCAAGTACCACGCCGTCGATGAGTAGCCGGTGTAGGTGCTCTTGCTCAGGTAGGCCGAAGTCAGGGGCCGGTACTTGTTCTGGAAGATGTTTCCAACCGGGTACTTCGTGCTCGCCGTCGTGTCCCGGATTTCGCCGGAGACGTACAGCCGTCGTGCAATGGCCGACAACGCGGAGGGAACCAAGAGTAACGCCGGCTCGACGCCCAACACGTTCCCATCGGCATCCGTCAGGTCCATGAACAGCATTTCCGCAGCCGTCAAGGCGGTCCCGGCATCCGTCAACGCCGTGCCGACGCCGCTCTGATAATTGCCCCGGGCCCCCGTGAAGAAACTCGCGTTGTCCAAGAAGGCTCGCCAAAACACGTCGCACAGCTTCAAGGCGGCACCGCGGCCTAGGCGGTTGCGAACATCGTCAAACGCTCCCAAGTCATCGTTGATAATCGACTGCCTCGGAATGCCGAACATCTTCGCATACGTCTTGGCCTGGTTGGTGTAGGACTCTTCCCCAAGCGTTCCGTGCGTGATCTCGCCAGCGGGTGCGAGTTGTTCGTAAACGGCGTCGCCCGTCAGTCGATACGACGTGACGGTCTTGAAATCATTGACGGGCCGAATACGGCAGATTTGCCGCCACGTTTGTTCCACGGCCATGAATCCAGAGAGCAAGAACTTGTTGGCGGTGCTGGAAAGAATCCCGCCCACGTCAATCGTGGAGAAGCCGCTCGCCTGGATGGGACGGAAAGCGTAGCCGAGAATCTCCCGGAGGTTGCCCGAATCAATCCGGTGTCGGACACCGGGATAGCCGTTGGCACTCGCGGCCATGATGAGCGTCTCTTGCAGCCCAATGTTGCCAAGGCGGTCGCTGGCCTCCAGCACTTCGGGGCGGAAGGATTTCTCCAGGTTCGGCAAGCCGGCGGTTCGGGAAAACGCGGCCTCTATTGCCGCTCCCGATAAGTCGCGAGTGCTGGAATAAATCGCCGGGACTTTGGGTCGCTCGTCGCGCATCTTGAAAAGTTTCACGTCATCTTTTTGCACCCGCATGATGCCGGCTTGCAAGGCATCGACCGACAGCTCGCCGGCCATCGCCTGGGCCCGCAATTCCGCAACGCGGTGCTGCAAGCCGTCGCCGGAAATAAAGGTCAGGCCGTCGCAAGCCGCCTCGATTTGGGCAACTCGGGAACGCTCGGCACGGATGATTTGTTCGGGGGTTTGGGTGTTGGTTTCCATTGTCGTT
>CAYTJV010000348.1:0-8215 GCA_964438165.1 uncultured Planctomycetaceae bacterium
CACCGACGCAGAGCGTCGGGAAAAGCGGGTTCCCACGCGGAGCGTGGGAACCAGGGCCAGTCGCCGCACTCCAAAATGTCACTTTTCCGCTGTCCCTATCGGGACCTCGATCACCTGTGGCACGTCGCCGGCAAGCGACGCGGCCACTTTCTCCGCAAGCTTCTCCGGCTCGTCGATCCGGCACGCGGCCACGCCCAGCGATCGCGCCAGGCCCACGTAGTCGATGGCCGGATCGACCACGTCCAGCCCGAGGAATCGCCCGGCCTGGGCGTTCGGCAGCCGGAGCACATGGGCGCACTCCTTGAGGATCTTGTACTGGGTGTTGTTCGTGACCACGAAGGTGACCGGGATGTGGTAATGGGCGGCGGTCCAGAGCCCTTGGACGCCGTACAGAGTCGAGCCGTCGCCGAGGATCGCCAGCACGGGGCGATCGGGCCAGGCCAGCTTCACGCCGATCGCGCAGTTCAGGCCCCAGCCCAGGGCCCAACCGCGATGGGCGAAGTAGTCGCCTGCCGCCTTCAGCGCCCCCACGCGCTCAAAGTAGCAGCCGGTCGTGGTCGGCGACTCTTCAATCACCGCCACGTTGTCGGGCAGGACGCGGGAGAGGCACTCCATGAGGCACAGCGGGCTGATCGGGCGCGAATGATTCTGGCTTTCGGCCTCGTGCCGCAGGCCGCGGCGCTGAGCTTGGTGGGCTGCGGCACGGGCCGTGCCCCGCTCCTGGGCCGCGACAGCCTGCCGGGACGTCATCGCCACGTCGAGAAGCTCCGCCAGCTCCGCCAGGGCCGGCTTCGGATGCCCCGCCACGGCCACCTCCAGCGGATAGTTCTTTCCCAACTCCCAGGGATCATCGTCGATCTGCACCAATTTCGCCTGCTCGGGGATCGGACGCGGCTCGTGGTAGATGTATTGCTGCATGAGCTTCATGCCGGCGACCAAGAGCACGTCGAACTCGGCCAGACGCCGGCGCACGTCGGGCGACCAGAACTCCAGCGGCCAGGCTGCCAAGGGATGGTCCGACGGAAAGCTCACCCGGCCGTGCGAGGTCGATGCCTCGTGAATCACCGGGGCGCCCAGCCGCTCGGCCACCGCGACCAGCTCGCTCACCGCGCCGGCCTCGCAGATCCGGCTGCCCACGAGAATGCCGGGATTGCGGGCCTCGGCCAGCACCATGGCCGCTTGACGCACGCTTTCGGCGGCTGGGCGGCGATGGGGGTCGGGCAAGCGCGGCGGCGTCAGATCCAGCTCGGCCTCGCCCATCTGCACGTCCAGCGGCAGTGACAGGAACACCGGCCCGGTCGGCGGCGTCATGGCTGTCTGCACGGCGCGGCGCACCGCGGAAGGCATGTCTTCCACGCGGGCGACTTCCGCAGCCCACTTCGTCCACGGCCGAGCCACCGAGACCATATCGCCCCAAAGGATCGGCTCCTCGAACATCATCCGCCGGTCCTGCTGCCCTGCCGTCACCACCAGCGGGGTGCCGGAACGGTGAGCGTTGAAGAGCACCCCCATCGCGTTGCCCAGCCCGCAGCAGATGTGCAGGTTGACCACCCCCGGCGATCCCGAGGCCTGCGCATACCCGTCGGCAATGGCCATCGCCGGGATTTCTTGCAGGGCCAGGATGTATTGCAGCCGGTCCTCCCCCACCAGCGCATCCATCAGAGGGAGCTCCGTCGTCCCCGGATTGCCGAACAGATGCCGCACGCCGTAGCCGGCCAACACTTCGAGCATCGCCTGAACGCCGCTTGTCCGCATGATTGCGACCCGTCGAGTAATGGAAACTTGTTGCGAGCAAGTCTACCCGCGGCAATGCGGCGCATCAACCGGCACGAAAAAAGCCCACGGGTTGCAACCCGTGGGCTTTGAAGGGCTTCGATTCATTGCGCCTTGCGAACGAGCGCGACGGCCCGTCGAAACGCGGCGTCTGGCTTACTCTTGCCAGACGTCCGCCCTCTGCGGCTGCGCCAAACGCGGGCCCTGATCGGCGGTTGCCGGTTTGACCACGCGATCGGTCGTGGAAATCAGCCGCGGGGCATTGGACCCGGAAGACTGAGGTCTCGACGGATACTGCGACGGGTAACGTCCCCGAGACGAGTACGATGCCGGATAGCGCTGCGCTGCGTTGGAATACTGCGCCGGGTAGCGCTGGACTCCAGACGGCTGAGCCGCCGGATAATGCAGTTCGCCTGCCGAGGACTGTGCCGGATAGCGGGGCGTGCCCCGAGTGTGCGAAGCGTAACCGCCTTGTCCGCAACTGCGACAACCGCCGGGCTGAGGCGTCATGCCGGCATCCTCGTGGGGACCGGCCATGCCGGCCGGGACGTCGCCGTCGCTGCCGCAACTAGAGCATCCCCCGCCGGTGAAGTTGCCATGGCAGTCGCAAGGATCGCTGCACTCCGGCGGATCGCCGTACCAGTCGCCCCAGTACCGCTCGCCGCAGCCGCCCCAACACCCGCGGTACGTCCCCGCGGTGAACAAGGCGAAGACAAACGAGAGCGGGCCGCGGACGATCCTGCACCGACACCGGCGCGCCGGCATGCCGCACTCCCCGCAACCGTCATCGTCGCAAGGCTCGGCCACCGCAGCGCGCGGGCCGCAGCGGCCTCGCAGCGGACCGCACGGCTCTGGGCACACCGGGCCGCACCGTCGCCCGTCGCAGAGCGTATTCGGACCGAATGGATCGTACACGACCGCCCGGCACACGTTGCAGCCGCACGCGGCCGCTAGGGCAGCCGAAAGCAACACCAGCACAATCGCTTGTTTGGTCATAGCGACCCCCTCTTCCCGTAGTTTGCGCGTTGTCAAAAAACTTATCGTCCAGATAACCGGCAAAATCCAAACAATCGTCAGAATCGGAACTTCCCTTGGATTCCTCAGTCAGACCTCAAATTGCCTGGATTTCCGGCGCCCGCTCCCGGATACCGCGGACGCCGTGCCCGACTGAGGAGTTGGCAACAAGGCGGGAGTCGATTTACAATGAAGCCATAGCTCGGGCACGGTTCCCCACTCGTAGCTGAATTCGCCAGAATTCAGGCTCTTCCGCAGGCCCCCGAAGTCTGGCGACTTCGGCTACCAGCCATAGATAACCGCGGGTGGTATGATATACTCACTTTGGAAGCACCTCCCTCTTTAGTAGGAGTTTTCTCGATGCCGCACAAGCTATCGGCGATCGACCAGGCCGTGGAAGCCATTGGCCGGGGGGAGATCCTCATCGTCATGGACGCGGAGGACCGCGAGAACGAAGGCGATTTCGTGTGCGCGGCCGAGAAGGTAACCCCGGAGATCGTCAATTTCATGATAACCCACGGGCGGGGGCTCTTGTGCATGCCGGTCCTGCCCGACGTCTGCGAGCGCCTCGATCTCCCCCCGATGGTCGACGACAACACGGCCCCGCTGGGCACCAGTTTCACGGTGCCGGTGGATCATCGGAGCTGCAAGACGGGCATTACGGCGCAGGAGCGGGCGGCCACGATCCGGGCCATCGTCGACCCGGCGAGCAAGCGCTCCGACTTCGTCCGGCCCGGCCACCTCTATCCCTTGGTGGCCAAAGAAGGCGGCGTGCTGCGGCGCGCCGGGCACACCGAGGCCGCGGTCGACCTCACCCGACTGGCCGGGCTGCGTCCGGCAGGCGTGCTGTGCGAGATCCTCGACGCCAACGGCGATCGCGCCAACCGTGAGCAGCTCTACGGCTTGGCTCAAGAGTTTCACCTGGAGATCATCACCATCGAGGACCTGATCCGCTACCGGCGGCGGATCGAGAAGCTCGTCTACCGGCAGGTCGACGCCGCCCTGCCCACCCGGTTCGGTCCGAGCCGGGTGATCCTCTACGGCGTGAAATACGAGGCGCAAGAGCCGCTGGCGATCGTGTTCGGCGACCCGGCCGGGGTGCCCGAGGCGCGCGCGCCCTTGGTGCGGCTCCACTCGTCGTGCTTTACAGGCGACCTGCTGGCCTCGCTCCGCTGCGACTGCGGCGACCAGTTGCACATGGCCATGGAGATGATTTCTCGCGAGGGCGCGGGTGTGTTGGTCTACCTACCCCAGGAGGGACGCGGCATCGGCCTGGCCGAGAAAATCAAGGCCTACCGCCTCCAGGACGAAGGGCTCGATACGGTTGATGCCAACCTGGCCCTGGGCCACCCGGTCGATAACCGCGACTACGGCATCGGCATCCAGATCCTCAAAGACATCGGCCTCTCCAAGGTCCGACTCTTGACGAACAATCCCAAGAAGACCGACGCCTTCATCTACGGCGGCTTCGACCTGGAGGTTGTCGACCAGGTGCCGATCCTCGGGCCCATCAACGAGCACAACGCCCGCTACATCGCCACCAAGCGTGACAAGATGGGCCACCACCTGCCGCACGAGATCTGATTGGAGCCTATCCGAAAACTTCCGAAGTGTTGACGAGGGTCAGCACGCGCCCAGAGGGCGTGGTCACCGCGCGCTCTTTCCCGGCAAGTCAGGCAATTCGTTCTTCATGGCACGAGAACTCGAAGTTGAGGACGGCTTCGATCGCAGACTCCTGCGTTTCTCGCTCGCCCAATTGATAGAGCCCGAGCAGCATGGCGGCGGCGCTGCCCGGTGCGAGAAGCTCTCCACGTCGATCACGAAGTGACATCGTCGTCACGTGTTCCGGCGAACAACGCAGTTCGGAACCGTCCGGGAGTCGAACGCACAGAAGCCCTTCGTCTTTGTCGTCCACGCCGACCAGCTCGCAGGCGAGCTTCAGGGACTGCATGCAAAGGAAGTGAGCGGAGTCTCTCAGGAAGGGGGGGCAGGCGGCAATCCGCGAAGTTGCCGACGACGCGGCAGACCATTGAATGCCGACAAGAAATGTGCCGTCGGAGGCGGGTTGGATATGGCGGACGATTCCCGTCATCGGAGCGTCCGAGTAGAGCAGCTTGATTGGCTGATTGACGGACAACCCGCGGATGTCAGGGACAATGATCCCGATGCCGCCGAACGATTCATTGGCAATCGACGCCACCTGGGATGGTTGGCCAAGCACGACGACCTGCTTGAGGTCGGAATGGTATCGTGTCCACTGGCGGCGGTTGGCAATGGCCCGATAGTCGTTCGATTCGTTGTCGGCTCTGGAACTGAGCATGGCGGTCCTCCTTACGCGGCTAATCGTTATTTGTTGTGAAGGATCTGGTGAGTCGTCGCTCTGAGTCGTCGTTCATTCGACCGCGGTTCCGCCCACTGGGCAACGACCTCCAACAGCCGCTGCCGGTCAATCGGCTTGGCGGTGTAGTCGTCGCAGCCGGTGTCGAGGCATCTCTGGCGGTCCTCGACCATGGCGTGCGCGGTCAGCGCGATGATTGGACCGACGTAGCCCTGCTGGCGTAGCGTCCGGGTAGCGGTGTAGCCGTCCATGACCGGCATCTGCATGTCCATCAGGATCACGTCGAAGGGGTGGCCTGCCTCACTCTGGGCAAGGGCGGCCTCCAGCGCAAGTTGCCCATTCTCCACGGCCGTCACTTCGGCCCCGGCTTTCTTCAAAAGGAAGCTGATCAGCCGTTGGTTGTCCGGCCCGTCCTCGGCCAGGAGGACCCGGGCGTGCAACTCGATAGCGCCGCTGGCGCCCGGCGCCGCGGCGGGCGAGGCCGGTCTCGCGGTTGCCGTCGCTTCTAGGATCAGGGGAATGCCGTCCAGTGGGCCGGGGGCGATCATCACGCTGAACGTGCTCCCCTTGCCGGGAGTGGATCGCACTTCGATCGCGCCCCCGAGGGCCTCGACAAGACGCTTGCTGATGGCCAGCCCCAGCCCCGTGCCGCCGAATTTGCGCGCGGCCGAGCTGTCCACCTGGCTGAAGGGCTGGAAAAGCTTCGCCATTTGTTCGTCGTTCATGCCGATTCCCGTGTCGGTCACGTCGAAGCGCAGTCGCTGCGGGCCTCCGTCGCAGACAAGCCGCGCGGCGACGCGTACTTCCCCCTGATCGGTAAACTTGATGGCGTTGCCCACGAGGTTCACCAAGACCTGCCGGAGTCGCAAGGGGTCGGTGAGCACGGTCTCGGGCAAGGGGCCGACGGTTTCCGTCACCAGATGGATCGCCTTTTCTATGGCGCGTACACGCATCAGCGATGCGACCTCTTCCAGCACAGCGAACGGCGAGCAGCGGACACGCTGGATCTCCATCTTGCCCGATTCCACCTTGGACAGGTCGAGGATGTCGTTGATCAGGCCCAGGAGGTGCTCGCCGTTGCGCCGGACCACGGCCACGTATTCGGGCAGATCACGACTCCCGTGCTGGCATTTTCGCGAGCAGCCGTTGTCCAGCAGATCGAGGTACCCCAGGATGGCCGTCATCGGCGTGCGGATCTCATGGCTCATGTTGGCCAGGAATTCGCTCTTGGCTTGAGCGGTGGCCGACGCCTGGAGGGCCAATTCCTGGGCCTGCCGGGCGACCTCCTCGAGCCTCCGGTTGCTGGCATCGACCAACCGCTGTCGCTCTGCGAGCATCGCGACCATTTCGTTGAACGACTCGCCGAGGTCGGAGACGGAGTCCGGCCTGGCGGCCTTGTAGACCTCGCACTTGCGGCAATCCCCAAGTTTCTTTGCAAAAGTCCCCTGGGCTTCGCCCCCGCAGAGCGTCCCGCTAACCTCCCAACATCGCAGGTTGTCCGTCCGGCCAAAGGATCGACAGGACGCAAAACCGCAGTTCTTGCTTTCCCAGCACCGTAGCAGGAACGGGTTCTTGAACCGCACGGAGTAATCGCTCTCGTGTACGATGCACTGCATCAAGTCCCTGATCTCACCCGCCGTCGAGTCCAATCTTCGGTAGAGATTGCCGGTCTCCGCCGCATACCCGCGCAGTTGCTCCTCGCTCTCCTGCAGCGACTCCTGAGCCCGCTTGCGCTCGGTGATGTCGCGGAAGAGCAGGACTGCGGCGACAGATCGATCCTTTTCCAGACTCCGCGTGGCGGTGTATTCCACCGGGAAACTCGTGCCGTCCTTTCTCCAGAACATTTCTTGGCCGCGGTGGCACAATTCCCCGGTATCCAGCACGGCGCAAATCGGGCACTCTTGGGGCGGGTAGGGCGTTCCGTCGGCCTTGCGGTGGTGCCACATGGCATGGCTCGGCATGCCGATCAGCTCCTCGGGCTGGCGGCCGAGCATTCGGCAGGCCGCCGGGTTGATCAACAAGCACCTTCCCTGCGCATCCAGGCCGACGATTCCTTCGTCGGCGGAGTCGAGAATGAGCCGATGCTCCCGTTCCATGGCCAGTTGGCTTCGTAACCATCGCGCGTCGCGCCCGCGACCCATGAGCCCCACGCCCAGGGCGGCCAGGACAATGAAGACCAGCACCAAAGCCCCCGTCGCTAACGCCTGCTCTCGCATGGGGGCATAGATCTCGTGCTGGTCCACTTTGGCCACGATAAACCAGGGCGTGCCCGGAATGCTGCGCACGGCGGCCAACACCGGCTCGTTGCGGTAGTCGACGCCCTCCATGACTCCTTCGCGCCCGAGCACCGCCTGAATGGCGGGGATGTCCGTTCTGTCAATCGGCATTCTCAAGTTCAACGCCGTTCCGGTCTCGTGACGGAGTTCGTTCAAGTAGACAACCTCGTCGCCTTCGCGCCGGACCAACAAGGTTTCGCCCGTGGGACTCGGCGTTGGCCAGTCCTGGATCTGGGGATAGAGATACTTCTGCGGATCGATCTCAATGACAATGACGCCAAGCGGTTGCGAGGTGGCGACATCGGCCTTCGAGTCGCCGGATCCCGACGGCGCCCCACGGCGATTGAAAGGAATCGCCATGTCCAGATGAATCTCGCCCGAGAACCGGCTGGGGTGTAAATCGGACATCGCCACGTCATTCGAGCGCAGGGCTTGCAGGGCAAAGTCCTCGGCAATCGGACCGAAGAAGGTCTGGTGCTCCGGAAGCGCCAAGCGCACCTTCATCTGCCGATCCAACAGCACGACCCGCAAGCCCTCGTTGTGTTCTCGAATGGCCTCGAACCATTCCAGGAGTTCGGATCGCGACTGGCCGCGTGTCGGATCGGCGAAGAACTCTCGCACGTTCTGGGAGGTACACGATTCGTGCATGATCTGCCGGCCGTCGCCGAGACGCTCCTGCCGCCACTTGAGAATCTGCCGCACCTTCAGGTCGGCGATCGCCGACAAATGGCTCTCCGCAGCCGCGCGAGACGCCGCGAGTTGATGCCTGAAACAACTGTATCCGAGGGTCCCGATGCCGGCCCGATCAATTTGC
>CAYTJV010000349.1:0-8205 GCA_964438165.1 uncultured Planctomycetaceae bacterium
GGGGCAAACCGGGCGGCACCCCTCTGGGGTATCTTGCAGAGTTCGAGCAGAGAGTTCTGGACGGGGGCGGACCCGCACAGGTAGGCGTGGGCGTTTTGTTATCCTCCTTTCCTCGCCTCACCCTTTCTTCTGGTGGTATACTTAGTCCCGGGCCACTGCGGCTCACGCGCCCCTCCGGGGCACGAAACTTGGAAAGGATGAGCCATGAATCGACGCGATTTTCTGAGGACCGCTGCAAGCGGGGCCGCCGCGGCGTTTGCGACGAGCGTCTTCGGACAAGTAGCGGAGGAGCCGGACGGGCCGAATCCGTCCCGGGACCGATCGACTCTAATCAACGATGTTGATCCCAATCTGGGCCGCCGCATGAGTTCCAATCTTGCCCGCCGCTTGCCGCGGTGGCGGGGCTTCAACCTGCTGGAAAAATTCAACGCCGGCAGCAACAAGCCGTTCGTGGAGGACGACTTCCGCTGGATGGCGGAGTGGGGCTTCGACTTCGTCCGCTTGCCCATGGACTACCGCTGCTGGACCGACCCGGCCGATCCCTACAAGCTCAAGGAGAAAGTCCTCAAGGAAATCGACCAGGCGATCGAGTTTGGCGAGAAGCACGGGGTTCACGTATCGCTGAACCTGCACCGCGCCCCGGGCTACACGGTCGCGCAGCCGCCGGAGAAGCTCGACCTCTGGACCTCCGACGAGGCCCAGAAGCAATTCGACTTCCAGTGGTCGCAATTCGCCAAGCGGTACAAGGGCACTGCGACCACACGGCTCAGCTTTAACCTGGTGAACGAGCCGGCCCGGATCGCCCCGGAAGCGTACAGCAAGGTGGTCCTCCGCGTCGTGGCCGCGATCCGTAAGGAAGATCCCAACCGGCTGGTCATCGCCGACGGGCTCTCCTGGGGCAGCGATCCGGTGTTCGAGCTGGCCGTTTTGGGCATTGCCCAGGCCACGCGGGGCTACTTCCCCATGCCGATCAGCCACTACCAGGCATCCTGGGTCCGCGGCAAGCGGTTCGCCAAGCCCACCTGGCCGCTGAAGGAGGGCAACCGCACGATCGATCGCGAGGTGCTCCGCAAGGAGCGGATCGAGCCGTGGAAGAAGCTCCAATCCAAGGGCGTGGGCGTGATGGTGGGCGAGTGGGGCGCGTTCAACAAGACCCCGCACGACGTGGTGCTCGCCTGGGCCCGCGACTACCTGGATCTCTGGAAAGAGGCCGGCTGGGGCTGGGCGTTGTGGAACTTCCGCGGCAGCTTCGGGATCCTCGACAGCGGCCGCTCCGACGTGGCCTACGAAGACTTCCACGGCCACAAGCTCGACCGCAAGCTGCTGGACCTCGTGCGGGGCCATTGACGGGTCAGAACGGCGGATCTTAAAGGTGCCGCACGACAGACTGTAGGGATCGCGCTGCGGGGCGTTCTGGGAATCGCCATGGACGCCGTTACTCTGCCTGCCGGAACGCCACGCAGCGCGTTCCCTACAGGTGATCATCCCGACATCACGTGACATATTCTGATTTCTTCGGAGGTCCCATGCGTACTTCATTTCTCGCTGCCGCGGCGGCAGTCCTGTTCCTGCCGACGTTTTGTCCTGCCCAGAGCCCGAAGCCGGCTTCGATGTTCTTAGATTTCGTCCGCCGTCAGGCGGCCGAACTGCGAGCGCACGATAAGCCGCCCGCAACGCTTGCCGAATGGGAGCAGCGTCGCGCAGCGTTAAGAAAGAGGCTTGAAGAAGCATGGGGCGGATTTCCGGCGACGCCCTGTCCGCTCCAGCCGCGAGTGGTCGGCACGCTCCAGCGCGACGGTTACCGGGTGGAGAAGATTCTCTTCCAGACCCGGCCGAACATCTGGATGACGGCGAACGCCTACGTGCCCGATCGGCCAGGCAAGCTGCCCGCGGTGCTTTGCGTCCACGGGCACTGGGCGGGAGCCAAGCAGGATCCGGTGGTTCAGGCCCGGTGCCTCGGGCTGGTGAAGCTCGGCTTTTTCGTGCTGGCGGTCGATGCGTTTGGAGCGGGCGAGCGCGGCCTGACCAAGTCGCTCGGCGAGTATCACGGCGAGATGGTGGCCGCCACGCTCCTGCCGGTCGGTCTGCCACTCTGCGGATTGCAGGTCTACGAGAACGGCCGCGCGGTCGATTATCTGCTCACCCGGGCGGAGGTCGACGCCCGGCACTTGGGCGTCACCGGCGCCAGCGGCGGCGGAAACCAGTCGATGTACGCGGGCGCCTGGCACGATCGGCTCTCGGCCGCGGTGCCGGTCTGCTCGGTGGGCAATTACCAAGCCTATCTGGGCGCGGCCTGCTGCATGTGCGAGGTCGTGCCCGGGGCCCTGCGGTTCACCGAAGAATCGGGCGTGCTGGCGCTCACGGCTCCTCGGGCCCTGATGGTCGTCAATGCGACCCAGGATGCCGTGCAGTTCTCCATCGCCGAGGCCCGCAAGTCGATTGCCCAGTCCCAGCCCATTTTCGCCCTGTACGGACATCCGGAGAACCTCCGGCACACCACCTTCGAGTCGCCGCACGACTTCAATCGAGCGATGCGCGAGGCGATGTACGGCTGGATGACGCGATCCTTGAAAAGCACGGGCAGCGGCGACCCGATCCCCGAGCCGGCGATCCAGACCGAAGATCCTCAGACGCTCCGCTGTTTCCCCGGCTCATCGCGGCCCGACGATTTCACGACCCTTCCGCGGTTTGCCGCAGCCGAGGCCAAGAAAGTCTTGGCTCGGCGATCGAAGCCGGCTGACGCCCGGGCGTGGCATGAGCAGCGTGCGGCCATGCTGCAAGGCATAAAAAGGAGCCTCTTCGGGGGCGATCCGCCCGTTTTCGCGAAAAAAGCCTTGATCGCGGCAACCCAGGCGGGAGCCGTTCGCACAATTACATTCCAGCCCGAGCCGGGGCTGATGTTGACCGCGCGTCAGGAGCCTTCGACGGCGTCCTCCAATAAGCTCGCCGTGGTCCTCGACCTGGACGGCGCCGAGGCCGCGTCGCAAAGTCCCTTGGCGTCCGCGCTGCGCGGCGGCGGCTGGAGCGTGCTGACGGTTGATCTGCGCGCCACGGGCAAGCTGGCCGATCCGCACGACCGGATCGGCCGTGCCCCCGATCACAACACCGCGGAGTGGTCGCTCTGGCTCGGCCGGCCGCTGGTGGGGCAATGGGTCGTCGACGTGCGCCGTCTGCTCGATGCTCTGAGCGGAAACGACGGCAAGCTTCCCGGTGAAGTCCTCGTGGTCGGCGTCGGTCCAGCGGGCCTTGTGGCGATCTGCTCGGCAGCCCTCGATTCGCGGATCACGCGCGTGGCTATGATTGGGACGCTGGCCAGCTACGTGACGGAGGAGCCGTATCAAGGACAGCGCCTGGGCATCATGGCGCCGGGCATTCTTCGGGACGCGGGAGATGTGGCCCACCTGGCATCGATCGTCGCCCCACGCAAACTTCTTGTGGCCGGGGGCGTGACGGGCGGCGGAAAGCCGCTGGACGGCGACGCCCTGCGATGCGCATTCGAGGTTACACGGCAAACGTATGCGATCGAAAGGGCCCCGGATCGGTTCCGGCTCCTGCCGACCGCCGATCCTTCGGAAATCGTCCGAGAAGTCAAGTAACGCTGCAAAGCGTGGGAACCGTGTCGGTTCCCTGTACTACTACTCCTGATTCGAAGACAAGGGCTGTTTGGGCGTGTACCTGGACGACTGCTTCTCCTCGGCCGACATCTCCAGCAACATCTTTTACGACGTGGCCACGGCGATCCTCATCGGCGGCGGGCGCGACAACCTCATGACCAACAACCTGTTCGTCAACTGCCGGCAGGCTTTCAGCATCGACGCCCGGGGCCTGGGCTGGGCCAAGGGCGTGGGCACGTTCGCCACCAAGGATCTCTTCGACTTGAACTACAAGCAGCCGCCCTGGTCGGTGCGTTATCCCGAGTTGCTTAACATTCTTGAGGATGAGCCGCTGGCCCCCAAGGGCAACGTCATGGCCCGCAACGTCTGCTGGGGCGGCAAGTGGGGCTGGACCGAGCCCAAGGCCCTGCCCTTGGTGAAATTCGAGAACAACCTTATCGACACTGACCCGCGTTTCGCGGGCAAGCCCACGGCCAACTTCACCCTGGCAAAGGACTCGCCGGCCTGGAAGATCGGGTTCCAGCCGATCCCACTGGAGAAGATCGGCGTGTACAAGAGCGACGATCGGGCCTCCTGGCCGGCGGAGCACATAAGCGGATTTTAGCACCAAACGGCGTTTCATGCCCTTTACGTCAACATTGAGAGGAGACGACTTCAGCGCACATCCCCACCGACCCCGTGTCGGTGGAGGCGTGGTTTGGCGACTACGTGAGAGGGGGCTCATTCAACGAAATCCCCACCGACCCTGTGTCGGTGGGGAAAAGCAACAAACCGGCCGTCGCGAAAGTCGATGCCGTATGGCCGCCGTAGTTGCCAAACCCGTTTCCACCGGCACGGGGCCGATGGGGAAAAGCAAGAACCGTCCGCATCCAAAGTTGACGCCGTGTGGCCCCACAACCGTGTGGGAGGAACATGTCCGGATTGGCGCTGGAACTCGAATCCTGCCATCCCGCGGTCGCTAGGTCCAAGAGAGTATTGTCGCTGGTAATCATGGATGATAACATTCTTTCGGATCAGAGCGTTCGAGGTGGAGGACTGAACCGATGGCGAAAAGGCAAGTTCGCAGCGTCAAGAAGGACCTCACGAAGGAAGAGCGGCTTCGGCATCGGGCAATCCGCCAAGAGGTCGAACAAGAAAAGGGGGAACTGATCGCCCGCGGACGTGAAATCAAAGCCCGCCACGCCCGTCTCCGCGAAGCGGTGCAGGTTCTAAGAGCCACGCGCGAGGCACTCGGTCTGGGTCTGGCCGACATCAAGGAGCGTACCGGAATCGAGAAGGGAAACCTCTCCCGCTTGGAGAACGCGACGAAGCCAAATCCGACCGTCGATACGTTGAACCGCTACGCCAATGCGGTCGGGAAAGAACTCATCATCACGCTGATCGACAAGCCAGAGGTGGCATCGAGGGATCTCGAATCACACAATCATGCGGATAGGCCCTGCCCTGGCCGCCTGCGGGACGAGATGTAAGGAGGTCTGCGATGGAGGTCGTCGTGCGGTTGCCCGACGAGATTGTCACTCAGCTTGCGGATGCGGCCGATATGCCGCGCCAACTCCTTGAAGCCTTTGCCCTGGAGAACTACCTACCTGTTGAAGGCCAAGGCGTTCTGGGAGGGCCAGCCGTGGAGTCCGGCGGTCGCCCGACGGAAAGTGACGGTGAAGGCAGCGGCGGCGAAGTGACGGTGCTTCTTTCTACAGGAGGGAACAGAGGGAACGGAGGAAAGTGACCGCTTGAAAATAACGCGAAGCTGCGTACACTTTCATGCTCGGCTCCCACGACTCGGCACAGATCGAAGAAACCATGATCGCCGCCGTTCCTCGCGAAACATATCCAGGCGAACAGCGTGTTGCCCTCATCCCGGCTGTGGTGCCTGCGCTGGTGAAGGCGGGAGTAGACGCGCTGATTGAATCGGGGGCTGGTGATTCGGCTGGCTATCCCGACCAGCCGTACCGCGACAAGGGAGCCAAGATTGCCGCGTCGCGGGAGGAGCTTTTCGCGGCCGACGTGCTGTTGGAGGTTCGCGCCGCGGGGGCCAATCCCGTCGCCGGGCGCGACGATTTGCCGCACTATCGCCCGGGCCAGGTAGTGATTGGGTTGTGCGACCCCCTGGGATCCCCTCACGTGGCTAGCGAAATCGCGACGCGCGGGGTGACGCTTTTTTCTTTGGAATTGTTGCCGCGCATTACCCGGGCCCAGAGCATGGACGTGCTCTCGTCGATGGCCACGGTGGCCGGCTACCGGGCGGTGCTCTTGGCCGCGGCCAGGGCGAAGAAGATGTTCCCCATGCTGATGACGGCGGCCGGGACGATCTCGCCGGCCAAGGTGTTCGTGATCGGGGCCGGAGTGGCCGGCCTGCAGGCGATCGCCACGGCGCGGCGGCTGGGGGCACTGGTGTCGGGCTATGACGTGCGGCCCGCCGTCAAGGAGCAGGTCCTGAGCCTGGGCGCGAAGTTCGTCGAGATGGAGTTGGACACGGCCGAGGCGGAGGCCAAGGGCGGATACGCCCAGGAGATGGGCGAGGAATTCTACCGCCGGCAGCGGGAGCTGTTGTCCCGCGTGGTGGCCGAGCACGACGTGGTGATCACCACCGCGGCAGTGCCCGGCAAGAGGGCGCCCGTGCTGATTACCGCCGACATGGCGGCCCGCATGGCGCCCGGCTCGGTGATCGTCGACCTGGCGGCGGAGCGGGGCGGCAACTGCGAGCTGACGAGGCCGGACGAAACGGTGGTGCAGAACGGCGTCACGATCCTCGGGCCGACCAACCTGCCGTCCGAAGCCCCTTACCACGCCAGCCAGATGTACGCCAAGAACATCAGCAACTTCCTGCTGCACCTGGTCCGGGATGGCCAACTCAAGCTGGACCTCGAGGATGAGATCGTCCGCGAGACCCTGGTTTGCCAGGACGGCGAGGTGGTGCATCCGAGGGTGAAGGAGCTTTTGTCGGCGAAGACGGCATGAGAGGGGTTAGGGGATAGGCGACAGGATTTGAGATCGATGCCTTGGAGGAGTCCTGATGCCTGCACCCTGACCCCTGGTCTCTGGCCCCTGACCGCTAACCCCTGACCCCTATCCCCTAACCCCTACCCATGGAATACGAACTTCTCATCGACGCTTTCTTCATCCTCGTGCTGGCCGGCTTTGTGGGCTTTGAGGTGATCGGCCGCGTTTCGCCGCTCTTGCACACGCCGCTGATGTCGGCCACCAACGCCATCTCCGGCATTTCGCTGGTCGGCTCGCTGGTGATCGCCGGAAGCGAGAAGTATGGAACCCTCGGCAACGTCCTGGGGTTCGTGGCCGTTACGGCGGCGACGATCAACGTGGTGGGCGGGTTCATGATTACCGATCGGATGCTGAAGATGTTCAAGCTCAAGAGGAAAAACGATGAGGGATGAAAGATGAAGGATGAAGGATGACAGCTAGTGTTTGTCACGGTTTCTGGTGGAGCTGCACTGCGATGGTCGCACCCTACAACCTCCTGGTGTTCGCCGAAGCCTCGGGGATCACAGGCTGGCGGATCGTGCTCCAAGTGTTCTACCTCGGCGCCGCGGTGCTGTTCATCCTCGGCCTGAAGGCGCTCAGCTCGCCCAAGACCGCCCGGCGGGGCATGAACATGGCCGCCGCGGGCATGTTGCTGGCCGTGGTGGGCACGCTCTTCCACCACGAGATCATCTCGTACCAGTGGATCATCGCGGGGTTAATCATCGGCTCGCTGGTGGGCGGGTCTATGGCCATCTGGATGCCCATGACCGCCATGCCGCAGCGGATCGCCCTGTCGCACTCCTTCGGCGCCATGGCCGCGGTGCTGGTGGGTGTTGCGGAGTACATCCACCACCACATGCACGAGTTCGACGCCGGCGCGATTCCCGAGCCGTTCAGCCGCGGCGAGATGAGCGCGATGGGCTTCGAAATCCTCTTCGGCTCGCTCACCATCACGGGCAGCCTGATGGCCTTTGCCAAGCTCCAGGAACTGGTGCCGGGCCCGCCGATCCTCTACAAGTTCCAGAACCAGACCAACATCGCCTTGTTCCTCTGCACCTTCGCGCTGTTCATCTACTTGATCTTTTTCCCGGCCAGCGCGGTGGTGTTCTACGCGATGATTGTGCTGGGGCTGGCGATCGGCGTGCTCATGGTCATGCCGATTGGCGGGGCCGACATGCCGGTGGTGATTTCGCTGTTGAATTCCTACGCCGGCCTGGCCGCCTCGGCCACCGGCTTTGTGATCGACAACAAGGTGCTGATTATTGCCGGGGCGCTGGACGGGGCGTCGGGCTTCTTCCTGTCGATCTTGATGAGCCGGGCCATGAACCGCTCGTTTGCCAACGTCTTGTTCGGCGGCGTGGGCGCGGTGAAGGCGGAGACGATCGCGAAGGGCGAGACGCGAACCGTCATCCGCTACACGCCGCAAGACGCCGTGATGACGCTCGAAAACGCCCGCGCGGTGATCGTCGTCCCCGGATACGGCATGGCCGTGGCCCAGGCCCAGCACATCGTCCAGGAGATGGCCGAACTGCTAATCGAGCGCGGCATCCAGGTGCGTTACGCGATCCATCCCGTGGCCGGCCGCATGCCGGGTCACATGAACGTGCTGCTG
>CAYTJV010000350.1:0-8189 GCA_964438165.1 uncultured Planctomycetaceae bacterium
TCTCCCGACCAACCTTCGGTCGGTGCCCGGAGAGGGGCAGGGGGTGAGGGCGGCGGCAACGCCGTGGTACAATCTCCATCCCAACCCGCCGCATCTTCGTCGGCACCGCCCACGTCGCCGGCCTCCGAGCCGCTTACGCCCGAGGAGCGGGATCGGCTCGGCAAGGAGTTGGCCGAGCTCAATGGCCGGCTGAAGAGCTTGCAGGGCGAGCACCCCTTGATGCAGGTCTGCGTCGATTCCCAGGCCGTGGCCGAGGTGGTCTCCGGCTGGACCGGCATCCCCGTCGGCCGCATGGTGACCGACGAGATCCGCACGGTCCTGGCGCTGAAGCAACGCATGGAAGAACGCATCATCGGCCAGTCTCATGCCCTGGACGCGATCGCGCAGCGCATCCGCACGGCGCGGGCGAACCTGACCGATCCCCGTCGCCCGATCGGCGTCTTCCTGCTGGTCGGCCCCAGCGGCACCGGCAAAACGGAAACGGCTATCACGCTGGGCGAACTCCTCTATGGCGGCGATCAGAATATGACGGTCACCAACATGTCGGAGTTCAAGGAGGAACACAAGGTGTCGCTGTGGATGGGCTCGCCGCCGGGCTATGTGGGTTATGGCGAAGGAGGCGTGTTGACCGAGGCCGTACGCCGCCGGCCCTACAGTGTTGTCCTCCTGGACGAAATGGAGAAGGCCCATCCGGGCGTACAGGACATCTTTTATCAGGTGTTCGACAAGGGCAGCCTGCGCGACGGCGAGGGGCGCGACATTGACTTCAAGAATACGGTCATCATCATGACTTCCAACGCGGGCACCGATCTGGTGATGAAGCTCTGCGCGGATCCGGACACCTGCCCCGAGCCCGCCGCGCTTGCCGAGGCGATGCACCCGGAACTGTTGAAGACCTTCAAGCCGGCGTTTCTCGGCCGCGTGACCCTCGTGCCTTACTTTCCGCTTTCGGACAACGCCATGCGGCGGATCGTGGTGTTGCAGCTCGATCGGATCGCGCGCCGGGTGGCGGAGAACCATCGGGCCAAGTTCCACTATGACCCGGAGTTGGTCGCCGGCATTGCCGCCCGTTGCACTGAGGTCGAGAGCGGGGCCCGGAACGTGGACCACATCCTCACGCGCACGTTATTGCCGGAGATGTCGGCCGAGTTCCTTGCCCGGATGGCCGACGCCCGGCCGATCTCCGACGTCAAGGTCTCGTTGAATCCCGACGGGACGTTCCGTTACGAATTTGCGTAGTAATGTCAACAGTCGCCTTACAAAAAGGGGAATCGCCATGGCAAGGATTCTGATACCGAGGAGTTCGGCCGTGAAGCTGGAGTACGTCGTGGATCAGGCCGTTGGGCAAGGGGGTGCCAATTTCCGGAACGACGTCTTGCTCGTGCAGTATTTTCTCTATGTCGCGATGGAATACGGCGATACTTCGCCCGGCTACAATCCGCCCGGGGAACAACCCATCGCCATCGACGGCGCGTGCGGGCGGCAAACCATTGCGTACATCAAGTATTTTCAGGAAGAGGGAAACCGCCGCAATCCGGGCTCACCCACCGTTGTCGACGGCCGCGTGGACCCGATCGCCAACGGCACTATCGTTGGCCCACTCTCGGGCAGGTTCTATACGATTCTGGCGTTGAATGCCGCTTTTCGGGAACGGCGCGGTGTGGCTGCCCATGACGACCTCGGCGGCAATGGGGACTTTCCGCAGGAGCTGTTCAAGTGCTTTTATCTTCTCTAGGGTCGATCGCCGAAGCCCTTGCCCAAGCCGTGGCGCATCATCGCGCCGGTCGGCTGGAATGCGCCGAGCAGGCATATCGCCAGATTCTTCAAGTCGAGCCGAATTGCGCCGATGCGTGGCATCTGCTCGGCGCGATGAGCTGCCAGGTCGGCAGCCACCTCGCCGCGGCGGACTACATTCGTCGTGCGATCGAACTGAACCCGCACGCGGCTTCTTACCACAATAGCCTTGGCGTGACCTGTCGGGCACTGAAGAAGCTCGACGAAGCGGTAGCCAGCTACCGGCGGGCCTTGGAACTCAAGCCGGACTATGCCGAGGCGCATAACAACCTGGGTATTGCCTTGCGAGAGCAAGGGAAACTGGACGAAGCCGTAGGCTGCTATCGGCGGGCCTTGGAACTCAAGCCGGACTATCCCGAGGCGCACAATAATCTGGGCATCGCCTTGATGGACCAAGGCGAGGCGGACGAAGCCGTCGTCTGCTACCGGCGGGCGATGGAACTCAAGCCGGACTATGCCGAGCCGCACAACAATCTGGCGATTGTCTTGACGGCCCAAGGGAATCTCGACGAAGCCGTCGCCTGTGGCCGGCGGGCGCTGAAACTCAAGCCGGATTATCCCGAGGCGCACAAGACCTTGGCCGATGCCTTCTGCATGAAAAGGAACCCGGACGAAGCCGTCCCCTTGTACCGGCGCGCGCTGGAACTGAAGCCCGACTACTTCGAGGCCCGCAATAACCTAGGCAATGCCCTGTTGGAACAGGGCAAGGTGGACCAAGCGGTAGCCTGCTATCGCCGGGTCCTGGAACTCAAGCCAGACTACTTCGAGACGCACAACAACCTGGGCAACGTCTTGCTCGAACAAGGGAAGGTGGACGAAGCAATCGCCTGTTTTCGCTGGGTCCTGGAACTCAATCCCGACCACGCCGAGGCACACAACAACCTGGGCGTTGCCTTGCGGCAACAGGGGAAGCTGGATGACGCGACGGCCTCGTGCCGGCGGGCGCTGGAACTCAAACCGGACTATCCCGAGGCGCAAACGAATCTGGGCAACGCCTTGAAGGACCAAGGGATGCTCGACGAAGCCGAACTCTGCTGGCGCCGGGCCTTGGAGCTGAATCCGAATTCGATCCAGACACACAACAATCTGGGCGTTGCCTTGCGGCAACAGGGGAAGCTGGACGACGCCATGGCCTCCTACCGCCGCGCCCTGGAGATCAAACCTGGCTATGCCGAGGCCTACAATAACCTGGCCAACGCCTTGTGGGAACAGGGGAAGACGCCCGAAGCCGAGGCCTGTTGGCACCGGACCATCGAACTGAAGCCGGACTGTGCCGACGCCTACGGCAACCTGGGGATGATGCTCTACGAAAAGGGACGGCTGGCGGACGCGGCCGTCATCGTGCGGCGATGGCTGGAGTGCGCCCCGGAAAACCCCATCGCCCGCCACATGCTGGCCGCCTTCACGGGTCAGGACGTGCCGGCGCGGGCCGCCGACGAGTACATCCGCAGCAGCTTCGATCATTTTGCGCGGACTTTTGACAAAAGGCTCCAGGGCCTCGACTATTGCGCTCCCGACCTGATCGCGGCTGCCACGGCCAATGCACTGGGCGATCCCAAAGGAGAGTTGGATGTTCTGGACGCCGGCTGCGGAACCGGTTGGTGCGGGCCGTTGCTGCGGCCGTATGCCCGGCGATTGACGGGAGTGGATCTATCGCCTGCCATGGTCGAGAAGGCCCGCGCTCGGCAGGTCTACGATGATCTGATCGTGGCCGAATTGACCGCCCATTTGGAGGCCGCTGCGGGCAGTTACGATCTCATTGCGTCGGCGGACACGCTGGTCTACTTTGGCGATTTGCGGCCGGTCGCCGCGGCGGCCGCCGGGGCGCTGCGCTCCGGCGGCCTGTTGATCTTCACGGTCGAAAAGGCCGACTCCGTACTCCTCACGCTCCGCGTGAGGAAATCACCTCACGCGGAGCGTGAGGAGTACGGAACTGCCGATCCAGGGGGCCAAGGTTTCTTTTTGCAACCTCACGGCCGATACTGCCACACCGAGGACTATGTCCGCCGCACTCTGACCGAGGCCGGCTTGAGCGTGTGCGAAATGGCGCCCGGCATCTTGCGCAAGGAGATGGGCCAACCGGTTGAGGGGATCGTGGCGTCGGCGAGCAAGAGCTATTGAACAGGCCGAACGTCGGAAGTCTTGCCGCTGAGGCCCGTGCGGGTTCGCGCGTCCCAGGCTTTTCATTACCCCTGCCGGGGGTACTTCACAATCCGCCATCGTCGAGAAATTATGTACGCAACTTTACTCGGGCGGAAACGACAATATAATTGGCAAAGCAATGACTCAAGACGAGCGCGTGGGAAACGGTTCCCGCGGCCCGGACAACCTACCGGTTCCTACTGGAAAAGGAGTGTAGACCATGGCGTTGTTTATTAAGTTTGACGGGGTCGACGGCGAGTGCAAGGATAAAGACCACAAAGCCTGGAGCGACTTGCAGGCCATGAGTTGGAGCCTGCACAAGGCGGGCGGCGGCGCGACCGGTCAAACCCGTCGCCGCGGCGTGGCCACCGTCAACGACATTGTAGCCACCAAGGAATTCGACAAGTCCAGCCCGAAACTGGCCGAATCCATCCTTTCGGGCAAGGTCTTCCCCAAGGTGGAAATCCATGACACGACGACCTACGGCGAAGGTCGCGCGACCTTCCTCAAGTACGAGCTGAAGAACGTGATGGTCAGTTCGTACCAGATCGGGGCTGCCGGCGGAGGCGACGCCGTTCCCACCGAATCGTTCTCGCTGAACTTCGAGGAGATCAAGAACACCTACGTCGAATACGACGCGGCGGGAAAGAAGAAGGGCAACGTGGAGTTTGGGTGGAAGGTCGAGGAAGGCGAGAAATAGTCGGCCCGGGGGCGAGCGGTCACGGATGCGAGCGGCGGCGGGCGGGCCGCTTCGTGGCCGCGCGCGGCCGGTCCCTCGTGTTTGCAGGAGGCGGTCCCTGCCGCCGGCAGCTTGTTTCCGCCTCAATCGGCGTCGCGAGTCGCCTCCGACAAGGGCCGATACCGCAAAGGAGTCGCAAGAATCATGCCACCGACCCAAAGCGGCAAACAACCGAGTGGCAAGTATTGGGTGACGTGGGCCAACGCCAACGCGAAGAACAGCGACAAGCTCGACGACTTGGAGCCCGGTTTCCGCAAGAAGGCTGAAACCTTCATCCAGGCGCTCAAGGATGCTGGTGCAACGGTCGCGATCAGTGCAACCCGCCGTAGCGACAAACGAGCGTACTTGTTCCATTGGTGTTGGATGATCGGCCTGAAGAAGGCCAAGCCCTCGGAAGCCACGGCGAAGCCCGGCGTCCCCATCGAGTGGAACCACGGCAGCCCGCAGAAAAGCGTCGATGGGGCCAAGGAGATGATCGCCGGCTTCGACTTGGCGGTGCCGCCGAATAGCATGGTCGCTCCCTCACTCACGAGCGTTCACATCCCAGGAAGGGCGATCGACATGGACATCACGTGGATCGGGACTCTTCAAGTGAAAAAAAAGGATGGCACGGTGGTCGAGGTCCCGTACGTGAGCAATCCCAATGCGAATGTGAAGCTCCATCAAGTGGGAGAGTCCTATGGGGTGAAAAAACTCACGAGCGATAAGCCCCACTGGTCGTATAACGGGAGGTAGCCAATGGCGCTGAAACAAGCAAACCGGCTCCTTGTCCTTAAGACGCCGCTGGGCGAGGACGTGCTCGAACTGACGGCCTTCTCCGGCGTCGAGGAGATCTCCCGGCCGTTCAGCTATCATCTGGAGATGGTTTCCGACAACAACGCCGTCCAACCCGCCCAGATCGTGGGCAAGGGCGTCACCTTCGGCGTCAAGCTGGCCGACGGCACGCCCCGCTATTTCAACGGTGTGGTGAGCCGTTTCTTCGCCGCCGACGAGGATCAGCGGGGGCGGCGGAACTACCGCGCCGAGGTCGTCCCCTGGCTGTGGTTTCTCACCCGGACCTCCGACTGCCGCATCTTCCAGAACAAGACCGTCCCCGAGATCGTCGAACAAATCTTCAAGGACCTGGGGTTCAGCGACTACGAGAAATCGCAGATCAAGGGGCAGCACCCCAAGCGGACCTACTGCGTGCAATACAGGGAAACCGACTTCGACTTCGTCTCGCGCCTGATGGAGGAAGAGGGCATCTTCTATTTCTTCAAGCACCAAGACGGCAAGCACACACTCGCGCTGGCCGATCAGAAAGGGGCCTACACGGACTGCAAGGAAAGCGAAGTGGACTATCCCCGCGACGCCGGCGCCCGCGCAGTCACCGACCACGTTACGCGCTGGGAACACCGCTACGAGTTCCGCAGCGGGAAGTGGTCGCAGACCGACTACAACTTCGAGGATCATCCCCCCCGGGACGAGTCCACCCCGGCCAAGCTGATGATGAGCAGCCAGTCCACCACGGTGCAGCTCGACAACGTCCAGAAGTACGAGTTTTACGACTACCCCGGCGCCTTCGAGAAAAAGGACCACGGCGAAAACTACACCAAAATTCGCATGGAGGAGGAAGAGGCCGGATACGACATCGTGGATGCCGCCAGCACTTGCCGCACGTTTGCCCCCGGCGGCAAGTTCAAAATTAAACGCCACCTGTCGAAGTCGGAGGAAGGGAAGACGTACGCCGTTACCTCCATTCAACACTCAGCCACCGAGCCGGGCGGCTACGAGACGGGCGAACCGGCGGAAGACAACTACAGCAACACCTTCACCTGCATCCCCGATTCGGTGACCTTTCGCCCGGCGCGGGCCACCCCAAAGCCGCTCATCCACGGCGCGCAGACGGCCGTGGTCGTCGGTCCGCCGGGCGAGGAAATCTATCCCGACAAGCATGGTCGCGTCAAAGTGCAATTCCATTGGGACCGGGAAGGCAAGCGGAACGAGAACAGTTCTTGCTGGATCCGATGCGTACAAACCATGGCCGGCAAGGGCTGGGGGGGCGATGTACATTCCCCGCATCGGCATGGAGGTCGTTGTCAGCTTCCTCGAAGGCAACCCCGACCGGCCGCTCGTGACCGGCGTGGTCTACAACGCCGACCAAACGCCCCCCTATCCGCTGCCGGACAAGAAAACCCAAAGCGGAATCAAGACCAACTCTTCCAAAGGCGGCAGCGGCTCGAACGAGATACGCCTTGACGACGACAAGGGCAAAGAGCAGATCTTCATCCATGCGCAGTATAACCAGGACACGGTCATCGAAAACAATGAGACCGTGAAGATCGGCGCCAATCGCACGGAATCGGTCGGCGGCAACGAGATCATCGAAATCGGCGGCAATCGCACGGAACAGGTCGGCAAGGACGAACAGATTACCATCAGCAACCATCGTGTCGTCCAGGTCGGCGGGAACGACCTGCTGCAGGTCGGCAAGGTTCTGAAAATCACGGCCAGCGATCAGATTGTTCTTACGGTTGGGGATTCCAGCATCAGCATGAAGAAAGACGGCAGCATATTAATCAAAGGCAAGAACCTCTCGATCAAAGGTGATGGAATGATTCTCGCCAAGGCCGGTGGGGCCATGATTCTCAAAGGGTCGAATGTCCTGGTGAACTGAATACGATGCGAGTGATCCTCGAAACCACGTCCGGGCCGAGCGCGGGGAGAAAAACCCTGCTGGGGGCGACCCAGGTGCTGCAAGTCGGCCGCACCGAGTGGGCCGATCTCTCCGTGCCGCACGATGGCCGCATGTCGGGTGTACACTTCGCCCTGGAAACCGACACGAGCGGCTGCTACCTGCGAGACCTCGGCAGTACCAATGGCACTCAACTCAATGACACACCGGTCACGGAACGCGTCCCTCTACACACCGGCGACAAGATCCAAGCCGGCGAAACAATCTTCTCCGTGGACATCGAAGGGGATACTCCGCGGCAAGCCGCCCCGCAGGCCGCTCCGCGATACACCGGCGCGATGGAAGCGGTTGCCGTCGGCGGCGATGGCGCGGCCGCCGCTCTGCCAGAGCGGCGAAAGGTGGAGTTCTCCGTCGAAACCTGCCCCTCGCGGCTTACGCTCTGTCGCGGAAGCGTCGCGGCCATCACACCCGCCGACCTGGCCGTGCTGCTTAGCAGATCGCTGACAGCGTATTTAATCGTCGATTTCCGGAACCTGGGGATTCCCCCGCCGGAAGAGTTGACGCAGCCCGACTACTTGTTTGATTGGCTCGATCCCGAGGTGGCAGCGATGGTTTCGCCGGTGGTCGTATCGCAGGCCGACTTGCTCACCTGGCCTGAACTTGTGGCCCAGGGCTGGGGCAAGGACGCTGTGATTTGTCTGTTCTCCAGCCAGGAGAAGCCGGCGCTGTTGGCGCACCTCCGCGAGGTCGTGCGGGGCAAAGGTAAGCAGCCCGACCGAGGCGGGGCCATCCTTCGCTACTGTTGGCCGGGCGTAATGCCGATGCTCTTGGCTCACAATA
>CAYTJV010000351.1:0-8188 GCA_964438165.1 uncultured Planctomycetaceae bacterium
CAGCCTGGCTCCGATCTCGAGCATGTTCGCCGACGGCCCCCACCGATTGGACAGGCTCCCGTGCACAAAGCCCGACAGCACGGTGAGCGCTGTGGCCGCGACGAAAGCGAGCAGGCTCTGGTGGTACTTGATCATGGGCGGATTGTGCACGGACTCGGATCGAGCGTCTTCAAGGGGCCGCCTAGCGGAGTTTCGCATCCAACTCAGCGAGGAGTCGCCGATCGCCGTCGGTGAGGACCTGGCGACTCAGATCCCGCTTCTGCGAGGTAGCCAGGGCCTCGCGCGCCTGCCCCAGGTCGCCCAGGCGGTAGTGCGCGATCGCCAGATGGAAATGATATCTCGGGTCGGCATTGGGGACCGACGCAGCAGCGGCCAAGAGCTCCAGCGACTCCTTGGCCTTCCCCTGGTAAAGCAAGATCGTCCCCTTGGTGTCGAGCAGGCCCGGTTGCGGTCCGGCGAGTTGGATCGCCTGATCCACGTGGCGAAGCGCCTCATCGGCCTTCCCCGGCTGTTCGCCCAGCAAGGTTGCCAGGTTGTTCAAGGCGACCAGGTTCTGGGGCTGGCGCTGGAGGACCCTGCGGAACAGTTGGCTGGCCTCGTCGGGACGCTGCTGCACGAGGCGGAGATTCGCCAGCGAGATCAAGAGTTCAACGCTGTCTTTGTTCTCGGCGAGCGCCTTGGCCAAGAGCGGTTCAGCCTGCGCGAGGTCCTCGGCGGCAGGCCGCCCTTGCAGCAGCAGCGACGCAGCGACCATCGCGGCCCTTAGCGAGGTATCGGAAGCCGCACCTTCGACGCACAGACCGATCGCCTCCCGCACCCGCCCTTGGCCCGCGACGGCACGGGCCACGCGGTGATACTGTTTCTTGTCAAGCGTCATCGCCTTGCGGTACCATCGCTCTGCCGCCGCAAAATGATCGACCCCGTGGTAGAGATCCCCGACGGCGGCGTTCAATTGGACCTCCTGGGCGGGATCTTTACCCGCCGTGGGGTCACTTGCCCGCTGCTTGAAGAGTTGCTCCGCGGTTGCCTCCAGCAACCGGTCGACCTCGGCATCCCGCTTCTGCGCGTGAAGCCAACGGACCCGGAGACCGAGTGCTGCCGGGCTGCCGGGGGCCAGGCTCTCCAACTTCCCAAGCCACGTTTCAGCTTCCTTCAGGTCGTTTTGCCGGAGGAGGAATTCGATCAGAGCCGCCACGTGGGATGGTGCAGCGGTCCGCACGCTGGCTAATGCCAGAAGCTCGCGGCGGGATGCAGCCAGGTCTCCCTCGGCCTCGAAGATGTGGGCCAAGAGCAACCGATCGCCCGGGAAGGCTCGGACCGGATCGAGCGTAAGTTGCTTCAGGAGCCGTTGAGCCTTCGCGAGATTCTCTGGGCCTCCACGTCGGACGAAGAGAATGGCTTGAAGACGCTGGTCCCCTTCCGACGATGAGTCGCCCCCTTGCCCGCGGGCCAAGAGCTCGATGGCTTCTTGCCACTCCTTTTCTCCCCCGCGCTGGGCCAAGAGTGCGGCGAGGGACCGCCGCGCCGTCGGGGAATTGGGATCGAGTTTCAGGGCCTGGCGGAGCGTCTTTTCCGCCTCGACTGGATCCGATCTCAGCAGAGCCAATGCCAATCGCTCCGGGATGCGTGGATTTTTGGGGCCCAGTCGTGCCGCCTCCCGGTAGTTTGCGACGGATTTCTCTTGGTCTCCAAGAAGATCGTATCCCTGGGCTAGCAGGATCGCCTTATCGACCGCCCCCAGATCGCTCTCTTTCGCCAACCGCTCCAGCGTTTCGCGGGCCTGCTCCGGCTTGCGCGAGCGAACGTAGAAGCTGACGAGGGCCCCGATGGCTCGCGGGTCCGCCGGTTTGGACTCGGCTGCGCGGCGAAAAGCCGTCTCGGCCTCATTGGGCTTGCTGTTCAAAAGGAGCAGTTCACCGAGCCAAACCTGGGCCATGGAGTCCTTGGGGTGGCCCTCGGCCGCGCGGCGTGCCGAATCGAGGGCCCGGTCCATCTCTCCGGCTCGCCCTGTGAGCGAGAGCTCCGTGGCAGAAAGCTCCGAGGATATCGCGGCCCAGCGGTCGCGAAACAGACCGAGGTACCTGTCGGCATCCCTGAATCGCTGGAGTCGGTAAAGAAGGAGCACGAGCCGCTGGAACGCGGCGAGGCGGCGTTCGCCCAAGCGGATCGACTCCTCGTAGGCCTGCGCGGCCTGTTCGGGATTGCCGCGCCGCTGGGCCAGCAGACCCCGCAGAAGCGGTCCACCGGACCATGTCGGCCGCTGCTTGTGTATTTCCGATTGGAGCCGCTCGACTTCAGTCAGCCGGGGATCCTGAGGGCCCTCCGCCTGGAGCAAGAGCCGCCGCGCCCGATAGAACTGCCAGTCGGCCGCCTCCACTCCGGCAAGCGCTTGAAGCTTGCCTTCGAACGGCTCCATTTCCCGGAGCTTTCCCAGTTCCAGGGCGACTTCCAGAATCTCTTGCAGCAGGCCGCGGTCGTCCGGCGATTCGCCGTGCAGTTTCTCGAGGGCCTGCCACGCCTCCTCAGCACGCCCGGCGCGAAGATCAAGCCCCGCCATGGCCAGCCGCAAGGGGCGCTGCTCGTCTGCCCGGACGGCCGACAGGCCCTTTTGGAGTCCCTCGCGAGCCTTGTCGATTTGCTTCCGGTGGGAAAGGACCGTGGCGCATAACAGGCAAACCGCAGGACTTTGCGGGGCGGCCTTTCTCAGTCGTTCCAGCGCCCGGTCTGCATCCTCGTTCGCTCCGAGGCGCTCGTAGGACAAGGCGAGACTCTCCAACGCCGCGAGGGAATCCCCGTATTGCTTTTCCGCCGCACGGAGAATTTCGTGGGATTGTTTCAGCCCCACGTCGCGCCGTCCTTTTTCTTCGGCACGGAGGATTGCGTAGTCCGCCTCCACCATCGCCAGCCGCCATCCCGTCTGGGCCGGATCGCTCTTGGCCGCTTGTTTCGCCTGCGCCAGGGCCTTCTCGAAGGCGTCCCAACCGCGCTCGGATTGCGGCAGCCGCAATTGCGAGCGGAGCATCGCCAGCAGATAGAGGCCCCAAGTCTCGGCCTCCGGCGCGATCGCCAACGCTTTTTCGTACTGTTTTGCAGCAGGCTCTGGCCGGTCCATGGCCAGCCAACGGGTCGCAGCGGCCAGTCGGGGTTCCACGGCATTCGGCCGTCTAGCCGCTGCCTCCTCGAAATCCTCGACCGCCCGTTCGTGCTGGCCCGTCGTCGCGTGGAGCGCGCCCAAAGTCATCCAGGCCTGATAAGCGAAATCCATTCCGAGCGACGCTCCCGCCGATCCGGAGGCGGCACGACGCAAGAGCGTCTCCGCCTTCTCGTAGTCCCGCTGACTGATCGCAAGCCTCGCTCGAAGCGAGTCAACACCACCCGCGAAAGGGATCTCTGAATCGGCGAAACCTAGCTGGCGGAGCCGTGCGATCGACGCCTCGACGATCTCGATGCGTTTCTTCGCGTCATCGGCCTTTCCTTGAACAAGGAATGCCTCAGCCAAGCTGGCGTTCAGGACGATGCTCTCTTTGCCGCATTTCTCAAGTCCGGACTCCCAGACTTTCACCGCCTGGTCGAGTTTTCCTTGAGTCGTATGGAGTTCTCCGAGCCCCAAGTAGGCCCGTTCCGCGTTCGGGGCTTTCTGAATCACCCGCTCATAGCATTGGATGGCCTCTTCGACGAGCTTGTCGTACTCCGCCTTGGGCCGCTTCGCCGATCGCATTCGCGCGACCTCACGGCTGGCCTCGGAGGCCGCGGTGAGAAGCACCACCGGATCTTCAGGGGCATACTGGAGGGCTGCCTGCAGGTCTTCTTTCGCGCCCGGAAGGTTGTAAGCGGAACGGTATCTGAAGCGGACCAGATAGGATGTTCCACTCTTGGGGTTTTCGGCCACCACCTGGTCCATGCACGCGTCGGCTAGTTTCTGCCGGTCTTTTTCCGGGAGCGATTTCGCTTGTGGGCTGAGAAGTTGCGGCTCGGCTCGATAGGCCGTGGCGAGGGCCATCGCGAGCTCAGGATCGCCAGGGTTCAATTCATACGCCCGCTCGAGCGCCGGGCCAATGTCGGCAATTCGTTTGGCGGAATTCTCCTTCAGGGTCCCGGCCTGGAATTGCCCCACCAGGGAAAGGGCAAGTGTACGGTGCGCCCCCGCATCCGAAGGATCCGCCTGGATGAGCTTCGTCGCCTCGGTTTCCGCGGAGGCGAACCGGTTGGCCTCGAGCAGCAGTTTGACGAGACCCCGGCGGACTGCAGAAGCCCGCTCTTGCGGCGCGCGCCCCAACGCCTCGTACGTGAGATCGATCGCCCGCGATCTCTGCTGCGGGGTCCTCGCCGTGCGGCTGTAGGTCTCCGCAAGACGGATTCTGACATCGACATCGTCGGGTCGAAGTTGAAGATACGAGAAGAGGTATCCGGCCGACTGGATGAGTTTTCCGTCCTTCTCCAATTCGTCGGCGCGCTCAAGGAAGATTACCGCATCCTCCTTGACGCGGTAGGAGTGCCAGAAGTAGACGCCCGGCACGAAGACGGCCAGGAAGACTATGGTGCCGACAGCGAGGGGCGTGTTGAGCGTGCGGCGAAGACGAGACCTGGTTCTCACGGTCGCCTCTCGCCTCTCCGATCGACCCTTAGTTGGGGAGATGGCCATAAGTATCATCCGGTGGAATCGTCGTAATATTGATAGCTACCGTAGCGGGCCACGTAGTGGCGTGTGGGGATGCCGCTCAAGACGGTGCCGATCAGCCGGCCGCCCACCGTAGCCAGCTTCTCCGCAGCCTTCTTGACCTGGGACGCGCGGCTTACGTCCCGCATGACGCACATCAACACGGCGTCGGCCGCCTTGGCGAGAACGAGGGCCTCGCTGGCGGCCAAAATCGGGGGCGTGTCGAGAATCACGTACCGATACTCGGCGGGAATGCTCCTCCAAAGTGAATCCATGGCGCCGTTTCCCACCAACGCATGGGGACTCGCGTGCAGCTTCCCCGCGGGCAGGACGTGAATCTTCTCGTCTAATTTCACAATGGCATCCCGCAGGTCGCACTCGCCGGCGAGCACTTTGCTCAAGCCTGGCTCGAGGGGCACCTGAAGGACCCGGTGAACGCTCGGCGATCGCATGTCGCCGTCGATAATCAACGTGAGTTCGCCGCCAGCGCGAGCCAGGCTTACGGCGAGCTGCACCGCAACGCTGGTCTTCCCTTCGTGATTGATCGCGCTGGTGAGGGCGAGGACCCTGGTTTCCGAATGCGCAGAGAAAAACAGGTGCGTCCGCAGGGCGTCCATGCTCTCCTCGAACAAAAGGACCGCGCGGCGTTGGCGGGGCCCCAGGCGTCGCGAGGATCCGCGTTGCGACGGCAATCGGGCGATTTCTCCGATGACTGCGAGATGCGATTGTTGTTCGAGACATTCCGAATCGGTGATGCGGCGGGCCATCTGCTCCTTGAGGATCGCCAAACCAAACGGCAGGCAGAACCCCGCAAGGAGGGCAAGGATCAAGTTCCGATACGGATACCGCTGTTCCGGCGCAGTCGGCACGTCCGCTTGTTTCAGCCTCACTACCCGCGACGGCGCCCCTTGTTCTGTTTTTAGCCTGAGGATGCGTTCCGAGATCAATTCGAGGACTTTCTCGTCCCTGGCCAATTCGTCCTGCTTGAACTTAAGAGTGAGCGTGTTTCCGCTCAATTGCTGAACATTCTTGAGTTCGCTCTTGAGTTCGCTTTCGTAACGTGCTTTCAACGATTCCTTGACGACACGGCGGCTTTCCATGTCCACGCGCAGGGCTGCCAACTCCTCTTCGCGCTTGCCGTTCACGGAGGCTTCTAGCTGGTCCTTGGCCTGTTTGTGCAGGGCGGCTTTCAACTGCTTCATGGCGTCCTCTTCCGCGGCGACGGCTTTCTCGGCCCGCTGGTACTTGGGATCCTTCTTACCCTCGGTCAGCTTCGCCTCCAGTTCTGCTAGAGCCGACTTTCTCTCCGCCAGTGCTGCCGCGGCCCTCTGCGCTTGAGGGTTCTCCGCCACCGTTCGATCGATCGCGGACTGCGGCAGCTTAAGAACGATCGCTTCGAGAACCGTCAGTTTCGCCCTGAGGACCGATTCGTCCACCTCGGCGGCAAGCATTCGGTTCTCAAGATCGCCCAACGGATGCGACCGCGGCTTCGCAGAGTCTTCCTTGGGCCCAAAGATGTCCTTTCCCGTAGCCTGTTTGGCAAGTTCCCGGACGTTTTCCCGGAGCTGTTTGACGCCTTCGGTCCGGCGTGCCATCTCTCGATCGAGGAGATCCGTCACCCTTCCAAGACGCTTAACGTCTTCCTCTTCCCGCGAGCGTAGATACTCATCAACGACCGCATTGACGACAAATGCCGCAGCTTCAGCCTGCGCGCACGCAAACGAAACCGTGTACAGGTCCGAGGTTCCGACCTGCTTCACCTTGATCTGACTGGCCAGCCAGGAGACTGGATCAGCTTCTCCCACTAGGTACTCCAAGCGGGCAGCCTTCGGATCCACCTTCGGATTCACGGTTTTCGGATCCACGCCAACGACTGGCCCCAGGACCATGGGGCTGCGGAGAAGCTCAAGCTGCGTTTGCACGAACGACTTGGACTGATCGGCGTCTTTGCTTTCAAAGGCAATGAACGGAATGCGGTCCTCGATGCGAAGCCATGCGGAGGCTTCAAAAACTGGCCGAAAAGTCGCCCAGACGAGTCCGCACGCTGCCGCCGCGAGGACCACGCCGGCGGGAAGGGCCCACGGCCACCAGTATCGAAACGCCTCCAGAATACGGCGAGGCGACAGAGCCCCGACGTTGTCTGTATCTTGGTACCCCCAGCCTGTCGGCGGGATGGCCGGCTTTCAGCAGGACTCCGTCCTACTACATTCCTCGATGTACTAGATACCAGCATAATGTCCTCAATCCTCTTGTCAACGAATTCCCGGCCTTCCCCCCCCGAAAAATACACTTGGGCCTCCGCGACACCATGGAGACGCCGGCTTGAACCGCCGCCGTCGGCCGATTCTCGTCCGTCGGGGAGCGGGAGACGGGTGGCCACTGCGGAACGCGGGCGCATGCCTGGCGGACGACGCAACCACTAATTAAAACTAGGGTTGCGCTTGACGCACGGCTGCCTTGGCCGCATCTTCCAGAGTCTGAATCGCTCCACTCGCCCCGAGGATATCTAGGAGTCCAGGAAAATAAATTCCCCATGCTTCCCGGGCTGCGCAGTTGATCTTGGTGGTTCCGCCGCAAGTTTTTAGCTTTTCTCTTCGTGAGATGGATGGAATGTCGCAGATATTTCGGCACGGAGATGAACGAGCCCCTAAACTACCTCTCCGTGCCGTTCGCCTGAAATTGCCCCAACACGCCGGGAATTCCTGGTAGATGGCCCGGCTGGAATGGCCTGATTCCGCTCTGCGCCTCGGTTTACAGCGGCCGGCTTGACTTAGCCGACGATCGAGGGCATAGTCGGGAACGCTGGTGACTCGATCCCTGCCCAGTGCCACGGTGAGACATGTCGGACCACGAGATCGTCTGCGTCGTTGGGGCTCGTCCCAATTTCATGAAGATCGCGCCCCTCCTCAAAGCCCTCAACGGCTATGCGCGGATCCGTCCCACCTTGGTCCACACGGGCCAGCATTATGACGAGAATCTCTCGGCGGTGTTCTTCGAAGAGCTGGGGATCCGCGAGCCGGCCTCGTTCTTGGAGGTCGGATCGGGCAGCCACGGGGTCCAGACGGCGAGGATCTTGGAGAGGATGGAGGCGTTTCTGGAGCGCGGGTTGGCCGGAGGGGTAGGATCTCGGCGCGTGGTCGTCGTCGGGGACGTGAACTCCACCATGGCGGCCTCCCTGGCGGCCGTCAAGCTCGGCATCCCGGTGGCCCATGTGGAGGCCGGCTTGCGGAGCTTCGATCGGTCCATGCCCGAGGAGATCAACCGCATCGTGACCGACTCGGTCGCCGACATGCTCTTTGTCTCGGAACCGTCCGGAGTGGAGAACCTTCGCCGCGAAGGGCATCCGCCGGGGCAGGTACATTTGGTCGGCAACGTCATGATCGACACGCTCAAGGGACTTCTGCCTCAGGCCCGGAAGCGCGATACGCTTGCGCGGTACGGCCTGAGACCGCAGGGCTACGCCGTGGTAACCCTTCCCGCGCCTTCAAACTTGCTCGGACGGGACACCCCAGCCCCCATCCCGCCGGTTTT
>CAYTJV010000352.1:0-6080 GCA_964438165.1 uncultured Planctomycetaceae bacterium
GACGGCGACAAAGCCGAGGTGGCCGCAATCCTTCTCTACAATCTCGACGCGCCGGAGTTCCCGGCGTTCGGTTCACTCGCCGCGAGGAAGACTCACCTCGTCAAGGGCTCCATCGAATCGTGGATGGATATGGGCGGGGAACGTCGATACGCTCCGATCGGCCGAACTCATCGTCAAGGTTGAGGGCCCGTCCGACCTGTTGGCCCTGTTGTCGGTCGGACTTCCCGCCGACTGGGTCGCAATCACCAACGCTTGCGGAGCCAAGAGCGCGAATCCCAAGAAGCTCGACTTCTCTTGGGCCGCCGACAAGCGAGTCTACATCGTGGGCGATGCCGATACCCCAGGGGTCGAGGGAGCCCAGCGGTTCACGGCGGCATTCCACCAGGCCGGCGCGGCGGAAGTGCGGATCGTCAAGCTGCCCTACGACGTGACTCCCGACCATGGGAAAGACCTGCGCGACTGGTTGAACGAGGGCCACACCGCGGCCGACTTCGCCGCTTTGTCGGACGCCTCGCCGGCTGTTGCGGCGGCGCAAGCCAAGGAGTGGGGAAAAAAGAGAAGAGAGCGACTCAGCGATCGGCAGATCTTCATCGGGGTCGATGAATCCCGCGTGGTCGATGAGGCGATTACAGCCCTTGCCTCACGTGACGACGTGTTCCAGCGCGGCGGGATGCTGGTCGAGGTGGTCCGTGGCGGCAATCCTCCCGCCGGCATCGCACGGCCAAAGGACGCGCCACGAATCGCACAGATTCGGCCGGCTCGACTCCGGGAATTGCTTGCGGCCAGCGCGGAATGGTTCACGGGCGGAGAAAACGCAGAGCGCTCGCACCCGCCGGCGTGGGCCGTTAACTCCGTCGATGCCCGCGGCCAGTGGCCGAACATCCGCCGGCTGGAAGGGGTAACGGAGATCCCCGTACTACGCGCCGACGGGACGGTATTGCAGCTGCCGGGGTACGATCCCGAAACGGGTCTGCTATTCGAGCCGCAACACGTGTTCCCGGAGATTGCGCCGCGCCCGAGCAAGGCCGATGTCGAGCGGGCCCGGGATGTTCTGCTTGACGTGGTGGTCGATTTCCCCTTCACGTCCGACGCGCACCGCGCCGCGTGGGTCGCTTCGGTTCTGACTCCGATCGCGCGATACGCCTACTACGGACCCGCGCCGTTGTTCCTGATCGACGCCAACGTCAGAGGCTGTGGCAAGACGTTGCTGGCCGACGCCGCGGGCCTCATCGTCTGCGGCCGATCCATGGCGAGGATGACGGCCCCTCGCGACGACGACGAATTCCGCAAGCGGATTACCGCCTTGGCTCTGGCCGGCGAGCCCACCATCTTGGTGGACAACGTGTCGGGGATGCTGGGCAGCCCCTCCCTCGACGCGGCGTTGACGGCGACAAGCTGGTCCGACCGCGTGTTGGGCCGTACCGAAATGGTCACCTTGCCGTTGCTGGCCACGTGGTACGCGACCGGCAACAACATCATCGTGGTAGCCGACACCGCGCGGCGAATCGACCATATCCGCCTGGAATCGCCCGAAGAAACGCCGGAGGAGCGTAGCGGGTTTCAGCACGCTGATCTACTGGCGTGGGTCCGGGAGAATCGCCCGCGGCTGGCAGCGGCCGCCGTGGCGATCCTGGCGGGGTACTGTGCCGCCGGACGGCCCGATATGCGACTCACCCCGTGGGGATCATTCGAGGGCTGGTCCAACCTCGTGCGCCAAGCCGTGGTCTGGGCGGGGATGCCCGATCCCGCAGCAACTCGCCGGGAGCTGGCCACGCAGGCGGATCAAGATGCAGCGGGGCTGCGGATGCTGCTTGACGGGCTGGAGGAAATGGACCCGGACGGCCGGGGCGTGACCGTGGCCACGATCGTCAAGCGGCTGAACGAGTATCCCAACGAGTACGACACCCTACGGGCGGCAATCTGGGAGGCTGTGCCCTCCAGGGATGGAAAGTTCCCGACGCCGCGCTCCATCGGGATGAAGCTTCACCACCTCCGCAAACGGGTTATCGGAGGGCGGTTTCTCGACTCGAAAGAACTCCGTGCGGGGGTTCTGTGGTTTGTCCGAGGGGTGGAAAAGTGCGGGACTAGCGGGACTAGCGGGACTAAATCTGACCACAATGCGCACGCGGGTGCGCACACGCGCGCACGCGAGAATGGGCCAGCGACCGGAAATAGTCCCGCTAGTCCCGCTAGTCCTACATCCGTCTGCCCTAACTGCAAAGCCGCCGATCCCATCGAAACCCCCGTCGATGGCCGCGTGACTGTCAATTGCCGTCAGTGCGGCCACTTCTTTGGATGGAAGGAATCAACATGAAGACGCAGAGAGCGCTCAAGAGACCGAGCAAACGGCAGAGGCAGCGGGCCCTTGCCCACCTGCCAGAGTTGAACCGTCCCATGGCCGAGTACGGGCTGCCCTCAATGGCTGAATTGGAACGACTAAGCCAATCCCAGGCCGCTGCCCCGATCGGCGCCGCAGTCTCCGCCGATGCCTCGGGCAGCCAAGATGAGAACGACAAACGCGCCGGCGCCCAACCGCCGCGACGATCAAAGGAGTGACGATGCCTGACTTGCACCTGGACCCCGCCGAGTTCTCGCCGATCGTCGAAATGGCGGTGGAAGCGGCCCTGCGCCGACTGCGGGAGGAACAGCCCTGCGACCAGGCCGGCCGCATCTTGTTGGCCAAGCGGCAAGCGGCCGAGGCCCTCGGCGTCTCGCCCTCGACGATCGCCCGGCTGCGCCGAGAAGCCGGCTTGCCCTTTGTGAAGCTCGATGGCCTGGTCCTGTTTCGCCCCGAGGCGTTGCGGCAGTGGGCCGCCGAAAATGAGCAAGACACCACTTGCACAAATGACAGTAAAGGTTAGAATCGTGGCATGGCGACGAAAGAACCATTCAGCGAACGGCTGAGGCGGGCGATCCGCGAAAGCGGAATGACCCGCTACAAGCTCTCCCGGCAGACCGGGATCTCCGAGGCGACGCTTTCCCGGTTTGTGGTTGGTTGCCGTGGGCTCTCCATTGAGCATGTGGATCTGCTCGTCGAGGTGTTCGGGTTGGAGCTGGTCGCCAAGGGCGGTCGAAAACGAGCGAAGAAAGGCGGTGCGTGATGGCAACTCTTGCGAAGGACGGGGCCGGCTGGCGAATCCTGTTCGCCTGCCCGACCACGAAGAAGAGGCGGACGATCCGCACGGGCAAGTGCCAGAAGAAGAACGCCGAAAAGGCATTGCACGGGATCGAGAGCCTGCTGGAGGCCCGGCGGCTCGGGTCCGCTCTCGATGAGCAAACCATCGCGTGGCTCAAGGGCATCGACGCCACGCTCCGGGGCCGGTTGGCCAAGGCGGGGCTCGTCGAACCGGACAAGGCCGCGCTGCTCGGGCCGTTCCTCGATGGGTACATCGAGCAACGACGCCAGCGGGGCGATGTGACGGACTCGACAATCGAAGTCTGGGGCCACACCCGTCGCAACCTCGTCGAGTTCTTCGGCGAGAACAAGGAAATGCGGAAGATCACCACCACAGCCGCGGCCGAGTGGGCGGCGTGGCTCAAGACCCAGCCTGGCCTGGCCGAGAACACGATTCGGAAGCGGAGTCAGTTCGCCAAGCGGTTCTTCTCGGTTGCCGTGAAGCGCAAGCTGATACCCGAAGACCCATTCGCCGCGCTGGTCGGCACCGTGGTTTCGGTTCCCGAGCGGCAATTCTTCGTCTCCCGGGAAACGGTAAACGCCCTGCTCGATCAGTGCCACGGTCCCGAGTACCGGTTGCTGCTGGCCTTCGCCCGGTACATGGGGGTCCGCGTTCCGTCCGAGATTCACCCGCTGAAGTGGACCGACGTGGACTGGGATGGGCAACGGGTCGTCATCACGAGCCCGAAGACGAAGCGACACCGCGGCGGCGATAAGCGGGTCTGTCCGCTCTTCCCGGAAGTCTTGCCGTTTCTCCAAGAGGCTTGGGATGCCGCGCCGGAGGGTGCGGTCTGGATATTCCCCTCGATCCGGTCCGGCGCGAAAAACCTTCGGACCTGGTTGACGAAGGCGATCCTCAAGGCCGGCTTGCAGTTGTGGCCCCGGCTCTGGGTGAACTTCAGAGCCAGCAGAGCCACGGAGTTGGCCGACAAGTACCCCTCGCACGTGGCCGCCGCGTGGTTGGGCCACACCGAGCGGATTGCCGATGGGCATTATCGGCAAGTGACCGTTGACCACTACCACCGGGCGGTCCAGGAAGCGACCGGGGCCATGCCGGCGGTGGGAACCAGCGTCAAAAAGCTGGCACATATTCCGGCACACTCACCGCACGTCTTGGCGTTCCAGGGCTCATCACGCGAAGATCAAAACCCCGGAAATTCTCGCGTTTGCGTAGGGGTGAGCAACGGTGACTCACCCCCTAGCGGAGGGCACGGGATTCGAACCCGCAACCCCTTTCGGGGCACCACATTTCCAGTGTGGCCGCTAGCCATTCGCTTACCCTCCCTAAATAGCTATGCTATCTCAGTTTGCACTTGGTCCCTCCGGCCGTCAAGGGCGCTTGCGCGCTCGGCGCGCAAAAGCGCAAAACCAGGTGCAGTTGAATTGCTTGCGTTGTCGGAGAACCCAGCAGCGGAACGCCTTTCGATCGCGGGCTTTGCGGGAAGCCAAGGATGCCTTTCCCGGAGATCGAGACCTCGCTGGCGGACATTCTCAAACGCCAAGAGGCAGAGCCACTCGGCGAGACCGCTCGGCGACGAAAACGGTAAGGTGACCGCCGAAGAGAACGTGTCCATGAGAGTGCTCGCGGTCGGGTGGCACGCCGAGAGTCTTCGATGGGCGTGGCTTGAATGCGTCGAATGGTTCACCACGCCCTTCGCAAAGCCTCAGGGACGTGCCACCCGACCGCTTCTCGCACGGCACGATTCCAATCCCCTCACCCCCAGCCCCTCTCCCGCACGGCGGGCGAGGGGAGTTGTTGTTGGTCGGGTGCTTACCTCCAAGCGACCGGACCACGGGCCAAGTCTGCCACACCGAGCGTCAATTGCCTTGAAACATTGCACTTATGTCTTCACCGCCGTTGATGGTCGTCAGGGCCTCGATCACACGAGGGTCGATTGTGTCTGCCAGGAACTGGGTATGGCCATCGACGAACGCTACTTGGGCGCCACCGGCATGGCGGCTGGCGATGCCGACGTATTCTGGATCGTTGATTCTGAAACTCATCTGGCCCACGCGGAGATCGCGCGGCTCGTACCAGCGGATGCCCAGGTCGTAGACCTCGACACAGGCAATGGTGTTGGAATCACCGTCGGTGATGTCCTTCAGACGAACCGAGTTCGGCCCGTCGGACATCGCGCGCGGGCCGACAAGCATCACGTAGTTTGTATCCGTGCGATTCCCTTGGTCCTCCGGGCACCGGAAAACGCTGGGCATCGAATGCTCGCCGACGCCGCGTGGCTCGACAGGCTCGAAGATCGCTCGATTGTGCGGGCTGTCGTAAGGTTCATCCAGCCGAAGGCCCTCGTACAGGTCTTTCTGTTCCAAGAACGGAAGCACCAGGACCCGCCAACTGTGTAGGGGTCGCCCGTTCTTATCGACCGTGTAGGCCGGGGGGAAGGAGCCGTACTTGTCGTGATAGCTGTGCATCGCCAGCGTGATTTGCTTCAGGTTGTTAGTACACTGAGCGCGACGCGCCGCCCCCCTGGCGCAGGAAATGTTCGGTAGGAACAGCCCCACGGCAAGCAGACAGACCAGAAGCCATCCCAACCAGGCAAATGCCAATCGTCCGCAGCCCCATCGCTTTGATGGATCGGATTCGAGCGTGCGGTCGAGCAACCGGACGCCCAGGACGATCGCATAAATCCCGAGGACCAAAGGCAGCAAAAGCCCGATAAGTTCCCCTGCCACGGTAAGTCCCCCTCTCGCCAGACTGCGCGCTAAACGATTTCAGACGGAGCAATAGCGTTTGCGTGAACCCCGACGCCGCCCCTCACCCCCGGCCCCTCTCCCGCAAAGCGGGCGAGGGGAGATGCCTTCGACGCGCCACTTTGGACGTTGACGGTTTTCCCGTTCCCCACCGGCCCCGTGCCGGTGGGATCGAGGTTTGGCAACTACGCGCCGCTTT
>CAYTJV010000352.1:6180-8186 GCA_964438165.1 uncultured Planctomycetaceae bacterium
GTTTTCCCTTCCCCACCGGCCCCGTGCCGGTGGGATCGAGGTTTGGCAACTACGCGCCGCTTTGGACGTCGACGGTTTTCCCTTCCCCACCGGCCCCGTGCCGGTGGGATCGAGGTTTGGCAACTACGCCAACGCCCAAATTCTCTGTGGCTTCCCCCCTCGCCCCGCAGCCTTAGCGGCGGGGCGAAATGGAAAGGAATTGGTTGGCGATCGGTCCCTGTAGTTGCCAAACCTCGTTTCCACCGACGCGGGGTCGGTGGGGACTTGTTGATCGGTCTCCTCTCGAATCGCCTGTAGTTGTCAAACCTCGCTTCCACCGACGCGGGGTCGGTGGGGACTTGTTGATCCGTCTCCTCTCAAATCGCCTGTAGTTGCCAAACCTCGTTTCCACCGACGCGGGGTCGGTGGGGCGGTGTTGATGCGTTGCCTTTCTCCGGAAGCGGGCGACGGGAGATACGATCGATCGCCCTCACGCCGCGGTCCAACCCCGTTCATCCCTCATCCCTTATCTCTCATCCTTCATCCCTCAGCTACTCGCACTACGATAACTCCCCAGCGCCCGGTTGAAAATCCAGCGGCTGGCGGCCAGGCTGGCCACGGCGGCCACCAGGGCGAAGGCCGGGAGGATCCAGTCTTCGGCGGTGTGCGGGCGGAGGCTGCGGACGAGGAATCGGGCGGGGACGTTGACCACCACGAGCACGGGAATGATGAACGTAAAAAACCACCGCAGCGGGTCGCCGTACTTGCCGCGGTAGATCTCACGCGGGTAGCGGGAGAAATTGGTGATGTAGAACCAGAAGTCGTAGAGCGTCTGGTTCCGGCCCAGCCATACGCTCGACGCCGCCAGGGCGATCATCAGCGCATAGAGGATCGTCACCCCGCACGCCACGTAGACGAGGAAGAGCCCGATGGCGACCGGGCCCGGCGCGTCGTCGAGCTTCACCGACGCGTACACGATCAGCACCAGCCCGAACACCAGGTTGCCCAGCGACGACCACTCGATCCGCTGGAGCGACACGAGGAACTGGGTGTCGATCGGCTTCAACAGCGCGAAGTCCAACGAGCCGGTGCGGATCAGCTCGCTGAACTCATCGGCGTTGGTCATGAACAAGGTCTGGACGATGCTGTTGACCACCAGCGTGGTGGAAAGGAAAAGGAAGAACTCGTACTTGCCCCAGCCGCTGCCGGCCCCGAGCATCGGGGTGTACTGGAAGATCAGCGCGTAGAAGGCCAGGTTCATGGCCATCCAGGCCATCGAGGAGAGGGCGTCGATGATGAAGTTCGCGCGGAAGGTCATGTCGCGCACGAGGCTGTTCCGCGCGAAGATGAGGAGGACTCTGAGATAGGAGGGGTGGTCAGTCATTGATCGAGACTCTAGCAGGGAAACGGCGCTCGTGGGGAACATGACGGCGCCTCGCCTTTGAAGTGCGGCGACTCGTCGCCGCTTTCTCTTGGCGGTGCAAGTGGCTGTCGCGCAAAGAAAAGAAAGCGGCGACGAGTCGCCCCACTCCAAATTGAGGGGTGCCCTTTTGCCGGGCTTCTTGGCATTTTAACATGAGTGGATGACGACGTCCTGCTATGAATTCGACGTGGTGGTGATTGGCGGCGGGCACGCGGGGGTGGAAGCTGCCTTGGCCGCTGCCCGCCTGGGCGCGAAGACGGCCCTCCTGACCAGCAACCTCGACACCGTCGCCCAGATGAGTTGCAACCCGGCCATCGGCGGCGTGGCCAAGGGGCAGATCGTGCGCGAGATCGACGCCCTGGGCGGGGCCATGGGCCGGGCAATCGACGCCACCGGGATCCAGTTCCGCATGCTCAACCGCCGCAAGGGGCCGGCCATGCACGGCCCCCGCGCCCAGGCCGACAAGCGGGCCTACCAGGAGTGCGTCAAACGCCTCTGCGAGGAGCAGCCCGGTCTCACGCTGCGCCAAGAGACGGTCGAAGACCTGGTCGTGGAACGAGCAGAAGGAGAGGGGGAGTGGAGGAGTGGAGGAGTGGGGGGGGGG
>CAYTJV010000353.1:0-8168 GCA_964438165.1 uncultured Planctomycetaceae bacterium
AAAAACTTCCGAAGTCTCCAAGACTTCGGAAGTTTGCGGCTGCCCGCCGCGGTTCTGGGATGAGTGCTTAGTGTCGAAACAGAAACTCCATACTATTGATCAACGTCCACGCAACGTTATCTCCGCTTCCGCCCTCGCGGTCGCCGGGAGGACGGGAGAGAATCGCCAAATACAGGTCCTCCGAGGCGTTTCCCTCGACGACAAGCTTCTTCAGCCCCGGACCGTCGCGAAGCTTGTTGCGGACGTGGCTGGAATTGAGCAGGTGCAGCCGCTGCCCGGCCGTGATCCGATTGTTGCGCTCCGATTCCAGCCCGCTGTCGCGTGGCGGCCGGCCGAACAACTCCAGGAAACTGCTGGTGATGCTCCCGTCGGGCAAGGAATCGCGCGGCGCGTTTCCGGGATGAACGTATACGGCTCTGGAATGATGCTCGAATAGCTCTCGGTCGTCCCCGTGATCTGGTTCAAGGCATCGATGATCACCTCCGCCTCGAGGCGGCGAACCGTGTACGAGGCGAAGTGGGCCGCCGCCTCGGGATGCTTGCTCTTGGGGATCGAGGAAAGCTGATACGTGCTCGATTTGAGGATCAAGCGGTAGATGTGCTTCAAGTCGTAGTTGGACTTCACCAACTCCTCCGCCAGATAGTTGAGCAGATCGGGGCTCGAGGGGCGGTTGTCGGGCCGAATGTCGTCGGGCTCGTGTACGATCCCGCGGCCCTGCAGCCAGTACCAGACGCGGTTGGCGATCGTCCGCGTGAACCAAGGATTCTTCGGCGTAACCAGCCAGTCGGCAAAGACTTCGCGAGGGTCCTTGTTCGAGGCGATTTCCGCTGGGGTCCCGTCGGGGAATACCGGAGGGGGCGGCGGAACCGGCGCAACCTTTTTCTCGGCTGGCTTTTTTTCGGCTGCCTTCTTCTTGGCCGCTTTCTTCTCGCCCGCCTTTTTCGGACCGGGTGCGGGCGCGGGCGGGGGAAGGTGAATCTTTTGCGGATCGAAGAAGACAATCTCTTCCTTCCATTCGCCGGTCTTTTTGTAGCCGACCTTGAAGAAGAACCCCGACAGGCCCGTCAGCCGCTCCTCCGCCCACTTGTCCGCCCGGCACCCCATGAACGTCAGGGCCACCGCCCGGGCGATCCCCTTGGGATCCTTGCTCTGCAAGGCGCGGTAGAAGTTCACCTGCGGCACGCGGAAGTTGCTGCCGCTGGAGGTGAGCAGCTCGCGTACGAACTTGTCGTAAGGCAGGTTCTTCCTGATCGAGTTGCGGATCCAGCGGTGGTAGGCCTGCGCGGCGTTCGGCCAGAGATTGACGGGGAACTCGGACTTCACGCGGAGCAGGTCGCTCCACTTCATCGCCCAGAAGTCGGCGAACTCGGGCCGTTCCAACAAGGCGTCGATGAGCTTCTTGCGATTGTCCGGGCTCTTGTCGTTGAAGAACGCTCGCGCCTCTTCGACCGTCGGCAGAGTGCCAAGGACGTCCAGATAGACGCGCCGCAGGAAGACCGCGTCGGAGCAGGGGCTGGCCGGCTCGATCCCTAACTCTTTCCACTTTGCGAAGACCAACTCGTCGATCCGGCCCTGGGGAGTCGGTGGCCCAGGCATCTCGAACGTCGCCGGGTTAGTTACGGGGCGCAGATCAAAATCCATGCGGAAATCGGCATCGTCCGTTTCCCCGCCCTTGGGCTTCTCCTTTGGCTCGTCCGCTTCGGGCTTTTCCGGGACCTGAGCCACGGGGCGCCTCGCCGGAGTCGGCGTGCGCGGCGGAGTATTCGGTTCAACCGGAGTTGGGGTCCACAGCGGAGTATTCAGTAGAACGACCACCAGCGCGACGCAAACCACCATCGCTCCCAGGAGCCCTAGGAAAAGGGAAATCGGCGGGCCCTTCTTCCTCCTCGCTTTGGGCGCGCTGTTCGGTCGATCGGCCCAGGCTGCCTGAATGCTGAACTCCTCGGTTTGCTTCGGCTCCGGAGGAGGCGGCGGGGCGCTGGACACCGGCGTGGCTCTCGGCACCGCGGGAGGCGGCGGGTTCCATCCCTGGGGGGGCATTGCAAGCCGGATGGACTCGAGGGGCACTGGAAGCCGGATGGACTCGGGGGGTACTGCAAGCCGGATTGGCAACAGGCCCGGCACTTGGGCTGCCTGGCACCAGTGCGGCCAGGTGGCGTTGCGGACCATAGTCTCCGGGCGCACCGCCCCGGCGGAAACGGCGGCACGCAACTGCTCCGCCGACAAGGGGCCAATCGGCCGCTCTCCGTCAAGCCAGAACCAGGAATCACTCGGCGCGGAAGTCATGCGCTCGCTCCACCCAGGACGCGCAAACCTTCTCGGTCCAGATTCCCTAATGGTCCCACTCTAGCACGTCGCTGTCAAGCTCTCAGTCGCGATCTCGAGGCTTGAGGCGAGAAGTTTCTGGATTGAAACCTCGATTTCGCCAGTTACCGGCACGGGCGGCTGTCGCTCCCCGCACGGGAGCGTATGTATAACCGGGGGTTGTTGGGAATCGTCGAGAGTGAGGCTTCTTCGGGGTTGGAGGACTACCACGCCGGTGAAATCCACACGCTGGTCGACGGCAAGATCGCGCTGGGCTGGTGGAAGAACAGCCTAAAGCCGTTGCCTTAAGGATACCACACGGCACGCGTCCGAGAACCCCCGAAGCCCTACAATGGTTTTCCGCTCCCTTGACGTATGGGCGTGCCGGCGGTTCAAATGGCGTCACTGGGAACCGGTCGGCTGTACGAGGGCTCGTGGACCGCGGCGAAGTGCGTCGCTTGAACCATCCGTGCGAAAGCCCTCCAACGCGACCTACTTCCCGGCACTTGGCCCGTTGCCTGTCCGCCATCTTGCGAGAAGACACTATGAACGGGAAGAAGACCAAGCCTCGGGCGACTCGTCGACAGTTTCTTGGGGTGGCTGCCGCCACAGCCGCGTTTACCCTGGTGCCGCGGCACGTGCTGGGGGGACCGAAGTTCGTGGCGCCGAGCGAAAAGGTGAATATTGCGATCGTCGGCGCCGGAGGACAGGGGCGAACCAACGCCCGGAATTTGTTCCAAGAGAAGGATGCGCAGATCATCGCCGTCTGCGACGTGGCGGAGAGGACCGACCTGAGCGCGTTCTACTACGGCGGATCCGGCGGGCGCAAGGCATTGAAGGCAGAAGTGGAGGAGCACTATGCGAAGACGATGCCCGGCTTCCGCTGCGCCGAATACGAGGACTTTCGAGTGCTGCTGGAGAAAGAGAAGGCGGTCGACGCAGTTCTCTGCGCCACCCCCGATCACGCCCACGCCGTGGTTTCGATCACCGCCATGAAGTTGGGCAAGCACGTCTATTGCGAGAAGCCGTTGACGCACAACGTCTGGGAGGCCCGTCAGGTCGCCCGCGTGGCCAAGGAAACCGGCATTGCCACGCAAATGGGCAACCAGGGCCACTCGGGCGAGGGCATTCGTCAAACGTGCGAATGGATCTGGGATGGGGCGATCGGCCCGGTGCGCGAGGTCCATGCGTGGAGCGACACGGGCCAATGGGCGCGGACCCCCGGCCGGCCTCACGACACACCGCCGGTGCCGGCCGGGTTCAATTGGGACCTCTGGCTGGGGCCCCGGGAGACTCGCCCCTACCATCCGGCCTACGCTCCGTACAATTGGCGCGGGTGGTGGGCATTTGGCACCGGGGCCATCGGCGACATGGCCTGCCACAATATCGATCCGGCCGTGTGGGCGCTGAAGTTGGAGAGCCCGTTGGGCGTGGAAGCCACGTCGACCGAGATGGACGACGAAGTGGCCTCGCTCCGCGGCGCGGTCCATCGCTATCGTTTCGGGCCGCGCGGCGACATGCCGACTGTGACGTTGACGTGGTACGACGGCGGACTTCGCCCCGCCGTGCCGAAGGGGATCGATCCCAAGGACCCCAAGCAGCGATTGGGCGAGGGGGGCAACGGCATCTTGTTTATTGGCGACAAGGGCATCATCACCTGCGCCGGTTGGGCGGGAATGCCCAGGCTGCTGCCGTTGTCACTGCACCGCGAGTACAAGCGACCTGCAAAGACCTTGCCACGGAGCAAGGGCCATCACGCCGACTGGTTGGCGGCGTGTAAGGGGGGCAAGCCCGCCAGCGGCAACTTCGAGTACAGCGCCCGTCTGACCGAACTGGTCTTGCTCGGCAGCGTGGCCCTGCGGACGAAGAAGGTGCTGACGTGGGACGGGCCGGCCATGAAGGCGACCAACGCGCCCGAGGCGGAACGGTTCATCAAGGAGCAGTACCGCAAAGGATGGGAAATCGGGTGAAGGCGGCCCTCCAGCTCCGCCAATCGGGATATGCTATCGTTCCTTCTGTCGCTTCAAGATGAGCATGAATTGCCCGTCCTTGGTGGCAAGTTCCGTGGGCCGATCGCTTCCTGGCATACTCACGCACCACTTGAGCGTATCCCCTTCCAGCGAGTAGATCCCCAAGTAAGTTCGGCCCTTCTGCGAGCCTTTCGTCCGGGTCGCATCCATTCGCCACGGTTTCGTCGTAAGGTCCAGCTTGAACGTCCCTGCGCCGAGGTCCTGCTTCCCGTCCTTGGTGCCAGTAATGCCGGAAGTTGTGACGGCGAGGGCGTGGCCTGTGGCGCCCTCGTCCACACGTCCCTTCCAGGTTCCCACCAGCTTTTTCCGCGCCTCGGCGTCGCCCTCCGCCGCAACTGCCCATTGCGCCGTGGCAATGACAAATGCCAGAATCAAGAGTCTCATCGTTTGCTCCTCTGTTGGGGGAATCAGAAATCACAGGACTATTCTACAAGAATCAGCCTTTCTGCCACCAGATGCCGCATTGCTGGCTCCCCGCGTCGCTTAGGGCGGTGTAAGCTCCCAGAGCGCCAGATCCAAATGGTTCAGGAGCGGCGTTGTCAGCCGGCCGGACCCGGAGACGATCGACTCACTCACCTGTCCGCCCAAGCCGTCGCAAAGCTTTGCCCGATACTTGCCGGAGTCCGACGCCACGAACGGGGCAAGCCCGAGCTCCAGATCGAACGATCGCTTCTTGCCGCTGGTGTTGAGCACGAGCATGAGCGCGCGGCCGCCCACCACGTAGCCGCCGACCATCGCGCCCTCGCAGTCCTTGGTCAACAGGCAGTCGCCCACCAGCGTGCCATCGACGAAGTAGTCCAGGAACCGCTTGCGGAGGGCGGCGCATTGTCGAAGCGCCCGGCTTAGCTCCGGGTGGTTGGCGATCCAATCCGACCCGTTGATGTCGTCCGGCCGGCGAGGCTGAATGTTCACATAGGCATTTTGCACGAAGGCCGTCTTCACGTCCTCCGCCGAGTTGTCCACGTTCAGGTTGAGCCGCGGGGTGGGAAAGACGCTGGTCGCCGGCGAGAGATCCCGCCGGGCACACCAGTCCCAGGTGTAATCCAGGTAGTCACCGGCTACTTCCATCGATGTCAACTCCTCGGCCGAAAACGATGACCGTGGATCGCGCTCGCGGGAATAGGCTCGGATCTGGCGGGTGAGCGTCAGCAGGTTCGGCTCCGCCATCTCCAGGAAGTACTGATCCCAACAAAACGACGGGATGCCCATGTCGACCAGCCGCTTGCAGGAGGCCAGGACCTCCTTCTGCCAGAGCGGGTGCCGCGTGGGGATCTGGGCGCAGCGGTAGGCGCCGGCGTAGGGCGGATTGAACCGCGGCACCAGTTCCGGGTGGTATGTCCAACCGGAGTTGCCGACCTGCAGGCCGTATTTGGCCGCCGTTTTCTCTTTTGCATTGCACACGCTGATGAACGGGACCACATTGACCCCGAGCCGCTTGCACTCCGCCACGGCCTTGACGAGCTCCTCGCCGCCGCCCAGATGCTCGAAAAACGGCGGCAGCGGCAGCTCGAAGGCGTGATGGGTGAACCACAGGACCATCTCTTCCAAACCGTGCTTCTTGGCCTCTTGGGCCAGCTTGGGCAGATCGGAGAAACGGAACAGGGCATCCTCGGGGTCCAGCGGCCACGCGCGGCACATCCACACTGTGCGAAAGCCCAACCCGCGGCGCACATGCTCCGGGACCGGCACCACGCGCTTCACGTTCCCGCGAACCCACTGGCGATAGGGCTCGATCCCCTTGGCCCAGCCGGCCTCATGGGGCGTAAGCCAATAGGTCGGGGTTTCCCAGGCAGCCCCACGGGCGAGATTGACCGAATGGGCTACCATCAGCCGCAGCGTCTTCGTCGTCTCCCAGAGGTGTAGCAAGACCGTCATCGGCGGCTGAAGCCCCCAGTCCCGCGGAAACAGGCTAAACCCGCCGCGGTGACTCCCCAGGTCCAGCCAGCGGATGACCATGGGGCTGTAATAGCCGCCCGCCGTATACGACACAAGCTTGCCGACGATCGGATCCGGGTGCGACGGCGTCAGCGTCAAGAACGGCTTCACAGCAACCCCGCCGCTACGGAACTCCGTCTGTTGGTCCCCATGAACGGGCACCAGGCCGATGAGATCGGGAAAGACAATCTGCACGATCTGCTCATCCGATCGGTTTTCGATGCGGGATTGCATCGCCACGGAACGGCCGTCAGGGGCCGACTGAAACGTGACCGTCGCCGCGACCGTCCCCGAGATCCTGGACTCCGGATTCATCGTCGCCAAGCTATCCCAGTGGATCACCACTCGGTCGGCGGCCTTCTCGATCCGCGCTCCCGTCGAGCGCCAGGGCGCCAGCCGCAGGCGCGGGTCGGTTTTGTTCGGGCACGCGACGGCGACGATCCCGGCCTGTTTGCGGTCCATCTGGAGCATCGTGCCCACGGCCGCGTGTTTCAGGCCCACCAGTCCGCCGGTATCGGTGTCGAACGCAAGCTCCAGACCATTGAGTGTTACCGTGACGGTATCGGCCACCGCCCGAACGCTCATCCCAGCAGCCTGCACGAGGAAGAGCGCCGAAAGGGCACCGATCATCAACCCGACGTGCGACTTGGCCATCGTTCGGCTCCTACCTCGCGCCAGCAAGCATCAACGGTCCACCGTCGACTGACCACGGTCGATCTATTTCTTGTTCTCCAGCCACGCCTCAAACGGGCCCCTGCCCTTGGCCCAATCTCCTTCGTGCGGCGTGAGCCAATACTCGTCGCTCTCCCACGTCTGCCCGGCAGTGAGGTGTACATCGTGCGCAACCATCAGCCGCAAGCGATTGGCACGCTCGCGGAATTGCAGCATCACGATCGGGCCCGCATCCCACTGCGAGCGCTTCGGAAAGAGGCTGAATCCGCCTTTCGCTCCGCTCAGGTCGAGCCAGCGTCCGACCATCGTCGGTTCCTTGCCCGAGGACGTGAACTGGGCGAATGTCTGATTCACGGCGTAGAACTGGTCCACGTCCGGCTTGGCCAGCGTGACAAACGGCTTGTTCACTACCGGGCCGCTGCGGAACTCCGTTTCGCCCGCCGATCCGAGTGGGATCAGGCCGAGCAGGTCGGGGAAGAGCACCTGACGGATGGCGTTGGGCGAATGGTTCTCGATGCGGCAACGCAGGATGATCGACCGGCCGTCCGGCGCCGCCTTCAGCGTCACCGTAGCCGAGACGCGTCCCGGGAGGGCGAAGGCCGCGCGGCTTGGCCCCAGACGCTCCCAGTAGATTTCGACCTCGTCCGACGATGTTCGAATGCGTGCGCCTTGCGAAAAGCGTGAGGCCAGACGCAAGGGCTCGAACTGTGGGATCGGGTAGGCCAAGTCGATGATGCTCGCCTGGTCCGCTGTAGTCTCCAGTACGGTTCCCGGTCCAGGATGCTCAAGCCGAAGAATGCTTCCCGTTGCAGTATCCAGAGTGACCTGCAAACGGTGCAGCCGAGCGCTGACCGTCGCGGAAGCCTTATTGCCCAGGGGCTCGGCCCAGACGGCCGTAGGCGTTCCCAATGCCAACATGAGCGAAAGCGTTTGGCGCCATATTAGAGTTCGCATTTCAAACATCCTCCCAGGGTACAGGCCATCCGGCGGTCTTCCTCGGCGATTCCGCGGTCGGTCATCGTGCATCAGGGAAAGGCCATTCTATCTCTTTGTGCGAGTCGAAGTGCAACGCCATGCCCACGATTATCCTCGTGCGAGAGCATGAGTTCAATGCTCCCTCCCGGGCAGCCTCTTCTGCGGCACCGAGGATGCTATGGCCCGTTCCAGAAGAACTGCAACGTGGGGCAGGTTGCCAACCTGCCAAAAACACGGCAGATTGGCAATCTG
>CAYTJV010000354.1:0-8145 GCA_964438165.1 uncultured Planctomycetaceae bacterium
AAACCGGGGCGACACGCCCCGGCTCTGAGAGAGATATGTTGCATTACTTTTCTGAGGCTCAGTAGGAGGAAGCCGAATGCAGATCGACGAATCCTATATCGCCCGGCGGCGCTTTCTCTGCGCCATGCTCGGCGGCGGGGCGGCAACGCTGGCCGTGGGGGCGGCCGTGCCGCTGGCGGCCTACGTGGGAAACCTCCGCGAAGAGCCGCCCCCGCCTTTCCTCGTCATCCCGGAAGCTGAAAGCAACCTGCCGCCCGGAAAGTCGAAGCTCATTATGTACGGGCGGCTCCCGGCTCTGTTGATTAGGACCCCCGAGGGCGCGCTGCGGGCATTCGTGGCCACTTGCACGCATTTCGACTGCATTGTCGGCTATCGGGAGAAGGAGAACCGCATCTTCTGCGCCTGCCACGAGGGCTTCTACGACGTGGAAGGCAACGTCACCGCCGGGCCTCCTCCCCGGCCGCTGAGGCGGTTCCACTGCCAGGTCCGAGACGGCAAACTGTTCATCGCGCTGGAAAAAGAGAACCTTGAAAAAGCCCTCCGACCGACTGACGCTTGAGAACGCCCGCCGGGCGGTCGCCTCTTGGTTTCGCACCCGGGTCGACCTCGATCCCGTCCTGGCCTTGCTGCGCCGAAAGCCCGTGCCGATCCATCGGCACACCTGGATCTACACATTGGGCGACGCGTTGGTGTTTCTCTTCGGCCTGCAAGTGGCCACCGGCGGGCTATTGTTGTTCTACTATCAGCCGACCGAGGCCTCCGCCCACGAGAGCGTGCGGAGGATCATGACCGAGGTGCCCTATGGCTGGCTGGTGCGATCGATGCACGTCTGGGGCGCAAGCGTGTTCATCGGGTTCGTCGGGATGCACTTGCTCACCGTGCTCTTGGCCCGGGCCTATCGAAGACCCCGGGAGCTGGTTTGGATCTCGGGCATGCTGATGCTGCTGGTCGTGATGGGGTCGGGGTTCAGCGGCTACCTGTTGCCGTGGAACGAGCTGTCCTACTATGCCACGAGGGTCGGCACGCAGATTCCCGGCAAGCTGCCCCTCGTCGGCCATTGGCTTGTCTGGTTCCTGCGCGGCGGCGATCAGTTGACCGGGGAGACGATTACGCGCTTCTTTGCCGCCCACGCGTTGCTCGCGCCGGTGGCCCTGGGCATTCTGCTCTTGCTCCACGCGCCGCTGAGCCGAGTGCGCGGGGTGAGTCTGCCAATCGGCGTGAGCGAGCGGAACGTCAAAGACCGGCGGCCCTTTTTCAGCGAATTCCTGCTGGTCGACGTCTGCCTTTGGCTCGTGATCTTCGGGGCGATCGTCACGCTCGCCGTGGTCCGGCCGGCGGAAATCGGAGTCAAGGCCGATCCGCTCAAACCGGCGCCCGAGGGAATCAAGCCCGAGTGGTACTTCCTGTTCATGTATCAGACCCTCAAATTGCTCCCCGAGACGGCCGCGATGCTGCTGTTCGCGCTGATCGCGGCGTTTCTCGTCGCGCTTCCTTTCCTGGATCGAGCGGCCTCGCGCGGCCAGAGGAGCCTTCGCTTCACGGGCCTTTTTGTCCTTTTGCTCGCGTACGTGGCCGCCTTCCAGATCCTGGCGATTCCCTCTCCCGGCGCGAGCCATCCCTCCGAGACATTCACTGCCCAGACCGCGGACATTCCCCGCGGCCTCGTCTCGCTCGCGTTTCTCTGGTCGGTGATCGGTTTCTTGATCTTCTATCTGAGGCAATTACTAAACGAGAACGCCCGAGTCAGGAGACTGTACCAGCGTGACCAATGAATAAAGCCTTCGTTCGAGAACCGGATCGCACGGCGGATTACTGCCCTCGCTGCGGGTCGAAAGGCGAGCCTGTCGGCAGCGAGACGCTGGCGTGCCACCTGCTGGAGAACCGAAAGAACGCGGTTTCCGACCCGGCCAATTTCTGCCCGTCGCCCCGGTGCGAGGTGGCCTACTTCGATGCTTTCGAACGGTTGGTGCTCGTCACGGACCTCCAGCGGCCGGTCTATCCCAAAGACCCGACTGCTCCGATCTGTGCCTGCTTCGGCCTGGCCCGAGAAGACATCGAGCAGGACGTGAAGGAAGGCGCCGTCACCCGCACCAAGGCCGTCCTGGAAAAGGCGAAATCTCCGGCCGCCCGGTGCAGGCAGTTGGCGGCCAATGGCCGGTCGTGCGCGCCTTACGTGCAGAAGTATTACATGCAGTGCCGAGCCCAAGCAGAGAATCGGCCATCAAGATGATGTACTACAGATATGGACACCTACGCCCCCGCGGGACCCACCCATGCCCCACGACCTCGGCACGCTCCGCACCCAACTGCTCCAACTGCAACAACAGCTCCCGGCACTGCTGGAAACCTTCCTCGGCCGCCGGCCCCTCCTGCCCGGCGCCCTCTACACCCTCCGCCGCCGATGCGGAAAACCCAACTGCCGCTGCGCCCGAGGAAAACTCCACGCCAGCACGGTCCTCTCCTATCGCGGCCAGGGCCGGCCCCAGAACATCACTCCTGTGCAAGAGGTCCGCAGGCTGCTCGACCAATGGCAAGAACCCCTTCGCCGACAACGAGAGTGGACCGAGATGCGCCGGTCGGTAAAGAAGTCATTGCGGGCCACCAAGCTCCGCTGGGCGGCAGAATTGGCCCGAGTTGGCCTCCGCCTCCAAGGCTACGAGGTTCGCGGATGGCGCAAGCTGCGGCTTCGGCTCAGTCCCTCCAGCAGCGCGGCGTCGATTCTGCGAGGGCGTGCAAGAACCTGAGGAGAAGCCACCTTGAGTTTCCGAACCGCCGTCCCTGAGATCACGAAAGGAAGAAACCATGAACCTCTTTAGAGCGGTAGTAAACTACCTCTGCCCTCTGCCCTCTGCCTACTGCGTACTCCCATGAACCTCGCCTTCAGCTCCAATGCCTACCAGAAGTTTTCCATCGAGGAAACCATCCGCCGGATCGCCGCAATCGGCTACCGGGGGCTAGAACTCCTGGCCGACGTGCCACATGCCTGGCCGGCCGGTCTGCTCGATGATCGCAAGAAAGCGATCCGCGACGCTCTGGCACGACATGGCATGGCCATCGCGAACGTCAACGCCTTCATGATGAACGCCGTGGCCGATCCGCGGCAGCCGTACTGGCATCCTTCGTGGATCGAGCCCGATCGGCACTATCGGGCCATCCGCCGCGAGCACACCAAGCGGGCACTCTTGCTGGCGGCGGAGCTTGGGGCGCCGGGGATCCAAACCGAGCCGGGCGGACCGCTGGAGCCGGGCCGGTCGTGGGCCGAGGCCGCGGCGGTATTCTACGACGAGTTCATGCCCTGCGTGGAAGTGGCCGAACGGTGCGGGGTGAATCTGCTCATCGAGCCGGAGCCGGGCCTGCTAGTCGAGCGGTTCGAGCAGTACCTGGAGTTTGCCAACCGGGTGGGCTCGGCCCGAGTGGGATTGAACTTCGACATCGGCCACGCCTATTGCGTGGGCGAGGATCCGAAAGAGTGGATCGCCCGGATGGCCCCCCATACGAAGCATTACCACATCGAGGACATCGCCGCCACGCGGGAACACCGCCACCTGATTCCCGGCCACGGGGCGATTGACTTTGCCGCCGTGGTGCGGGAAATTGCCCGTACCGGCTACGACGGCTGGGTCACGGTGGAGCTTTACCCCTACCTCGACAACCCCGACGTGGCCGGCCGGGAGGCGAAAGAATACTTGGAGCGGGTGATGGGCACATAGAGCCGCGAGTGCAATTGGGTTTTGAACAGGAGGAAACAGAGGAAACGGAGGATTAGCCTCTGTCCTCCGTTGCCTCCGTTTCCTCCTGTTCAGAATAATCAGTCGTCGCTGCGCCAGGTACGGCCACCGAGTCCTTGTGAACGGCTTGGAAAATGACAACGTCCTCTGATTCATCCCAAAATCGGCCGCCGATCGAGGTCCTGCGCGCGTACCTGGAATTGGTTCGGGCGCCGAACATCTTTACGGCCATGGCCGACGTGGTGATGGGCTTCTTGTTTGCCAATCCCTTCATGACGTCGGACCAGGGCTTGATTCTGGCCGTGCTGGTGGGGGCGTCGAGCTGCTTGTACGCGGCGGGCGTGGCGCTGAACGACGTGTTCGACGTGGAGATCGACACCCGGGAGCGGCCCGAGCGGCCTGTCCCCTCGGGTCGAATCCCGCTGGCCACCGCGCGACGGCTCGGTTGGGGGCTGCTTGTTGCGGGGGTGGTTCTGGCGGGCGCGGCGGCCGGGCTGGCGGCAAGCCCGCTGACGGCTGCGATCGGCCTGTTGTTGGCCGCGTGTATTGTGTCTTACGACCGGATTCTCAAACGAACGCCGCTGGGTCCGCTCGGCATGGGCGCCTGCCGGATGCTCAACGTACTGTTGGGCATGAGCGCGTGCCTGCTAGCCTGGGGGCCCGGACACTGGCTGGCGGCCGGCGCGATCGGGGTTTACATCACCGGCGTGACCTGGCTGGCCCGCGGCGAAACCGGCGCCGGCAGCCGCTGGCAGTTGACCCTGGCCACGCTGGTGATCCTGGCGGGCATTGCCGTCCTGTTCGTGCTGCCCCGCTGGGCGGAAAACCGGGTGCCGCTCTTGGACCTGGAGCCGCACCGATGGTACCTGTTGATCGGCATTCTGGGCGCGTACACCGGGCTGCGGTGTTTCCAGACCGTGGCCGAGCCGGAGCCCGACGTGATCCAGGCCGCGGTGAAACACTGCATCCTCTCGTTGGTGATCCTCGACGCGGCGATCTGCTACGTGGTCTGGGACATCCCCGGCGCGATTGCGGTGCTGCTATTCTTGATTCCGACCTTGATCCTCGGGCGATGGATTTACTCGACCTGACGCGGCGCCACGGTCTGGGTGGCATGCTCTCACGACGCGAAGCGTCGGGTGAGCATGGAAATGACCATGGTGGCGTCCATGCCGACCCTCGGCTGCGCCGAGTGACGGCATGCCACACAAACTCACCGACCACCGACCACCGCCCACTATCGACTCTTCACCATCACTTTGGCCGCATTCCGCCCGCAGGCGCCGATGATGCCGCCGCCGGGATGCGTGGCCGCGCCGCAGAGAAAGAGGCCGCGGATCGGGGTGCGGCAGTCCATGCGCATCGGTCCGAGTTGATCGAGACCCATGGCCCCTTGCATGATGTTCCCGCCGGTCAGGCCGTAGGTCCGCTCCATGTCCAACGGCGTGACGACCTGGCGGTGGAGAATGATGTTCTTGATGTTCGGCGCGTATCGGGCGAGGATCTCGATGCAGCGATCGCCGAACTCCTCGCGCCGCTCGTCCCAGGTGCCTTCGGCCAGCTTGTAGGGGGCGTACTGGACGAAGATCGAGGCCACGTGCTTGCCCGGCGGGGCGAGGCTCGGGTCGACCGTCGAGGGAATCGTCATCTCCAGCACCGGCTCGCGGCTGGGGCGGCCGTACTTGGCGTCGTCGAAGGCCCGCTCGATGTAGTCCGAGTCGGGGCAAATGTGCGTGGTGCCGTGCAGGGCCATTTGGCGATCGACCGAGCCGGTCTGGAAGTCGGGCAGGCCGTCCAGGGCGAGGTTGATCTTGGCGCTGGCCGAGGCGTAGTCGATGTTTCGGACCATGGCGGAGAACTCGTCGGGCAGGTGCTCCGCGCCGACGAGCTTGAGGAACGTCTGGTTGGCGTCGACGCACGAGGCGACCGCGCGGGCCTCGATCTCGGTGCCGTCGTCGAGCATGACGCCGGCAACCGCGCCGCCCCGAACGCGAATCGCCGCCACCGGGGCCTCGCGGCGGATCTCGACCCCGGCCGCCAGGCACGCTTTCTCCAGGGCGTCGGGCAGTCCGCCCATGCCGCCGCGCACGTATCCCCACACGCCCCGCTTGCCGCCGGAAAGGCCCATCACGTGGTGCAACAGCACGTAGGCGCTGCCGGGCGAGCTGGGGGCGGCCATGGCGCCGATGATCGCGTCGGTGGCCAGCGTGGCCTTGAGCGGCTCCGACTCGAAGTAGCGGTTCAGGATCCGCGTGGCCGGGGCGGCCAACAGCTCGACCGCCGCGCGAAGGTCCGGCCCGAGCCGCTTCATCCCCTTGAAGTACGTCCACCATCTGCCCAGATCGCCCAAACGGGGCGGCATCCGCGGCGGCGGCGACTCGATGATCGGGTCAATGGCCTCCGCGATCCGGGTGAGCATGGCGTCGTACTTGGGATACGCCTCCGCGTCGCGCTTCGAGAACTTGGCGATTTCCCGCCGGTTCGACTGCTCGTCGTGGCCCATGAGCAGATAGCGGCCGTCCAAAAGCGGCGTGAACGACGATGGGTCCCGCGGCAGGATTTCCAGGCCGTGGCGCCCGAGGTCCAAATCGCGGATGATCTCGGGCAGGAAGAGGCTGACCACGTAGGCGGCCGGCGACGATTTGAATCCCGGCCAAAGCTCCTCGCCCGAGCTGCACCCGCCCAACACGCGGCGTCGCTCCAATACCAGCACCTTCTTGCCCGCGCGGGCAAGATACGCCGCAGCCACCAACCCGTTATGACCCGCACCGATGACAATGCAGTCGTAAGTCGCCATAAATCCCCCCTGTTGGGAAAAACCGGTTTATCCGGATGGTAACCGTGAGCAAGGACTCGTTGGTTGTACGCGTCGCGGCGGCGAAGAATGATTCTTTGAACAAGAGGAAACAGAGGCAAAGGCAACGGAGAAAGCAGGCTAATCCTCTGTTTCCTCCGTTTCCTCCTGTTCAAACCCGATTGCCGTCGCCCGAGTCGCCATTGTGATCGAAGCCGGTTGGTCTTGACAACCCTTGCAGGAACGGCCCGGGTAGGAAAGAATAGAGCCCGCGTATCGTTGGGCGGACCAGAGGACAGGCAGTGACGGCGGAGCAGACCGGCGAGTTGGCGGCGTTGGGCACGGCCGTGCTCTGGACGCTCTCGACCCTGGCGTGGACCTCGGCCGGAAAGCACGTCGGGGCGACGGCGGTTTGTTTCGTCCGCCTCCTGTTGGCTTGCGTTTTCCTGGCGATCTACGGGGGCCTGACGCGCGGGCATTGGTGGCCGAGCGGCGCCTCGGCCGAGACGTGGGTGGTGTTGGGCGTCTCGGGGGTCGCGGGGTTCTTTCTGGCCGATTTGCTGATATTCAAAGCCCTGCTGCTCATCGGGCCTCGGCTGACCGTGTTGCTGCAATCATTCACGCCCCCCTTGGCGGCCCAGTTCTCGTGGCTCCTGCTGGGCGATCGGCTTTCCGGATGGCAATGGCTGGCGATGGGAGTGACGCTGGCCGGGGTGGTTTGGGTCGTTCTGGAGCGGCCCAACGGAGCAAGCGACGAGCACGATCCGCGGCGGATCGCCCAGGGGATCATCCTGGCCGTGCTGGGCGCGGTGGTGGCGGCCCTGGCCCTGGTGCTCTCGAAGATGGGGATCGGCGACTACGACGCCGCGGCCGCCACGTACATTCGCGTGCTGGGCGGGATTGCCGGAATGGTGCCGCTGGTGACCGTCGGCCGCCGCTGGCCGTCCGTGGTCGACTCCATCCGCCATCCCCGCGCCGTGCCCATGATCGTGCTCGGGACGTTCCTCGGCCCATTCGCGGGCGTGATTCTCTACATGATCGCCGTGCGCCACTGTCCGGCCGGCGTGGTCTCCACGATCATCGCCACGATGCCGGTCCTCATCCTGCCCGGCGTCATCCTGCTCTATCGCGAAAAAGTCAGCCTCCGCGCCGCCGGCGGGGCCGTGCTGTCGGTTGCGGGGGTGGCATTGTTGATGTTGTGAGGTAGGTTGGCTCTCTGAGCCGACCGGTTTGAGTTGTTTCAGTTCACTTGAACGGTTCAAGCAAATGACAAAGTGGTCGGCTCGGAGAGCCAACCTACAACCGCCTCGCTTGTTGAACGACTAGTCTGCGAAACTCGCAGAAGCAACCCGATACACTTACTCATATTGCCTATCTTTCCTAGCTTTTGCCTCCCATTGCCCCTGTCTTGAGAAATTCTGGAAATTATTGCTGGGGGGGGGCGCAAAAAGATTGACAGCCTCCGAAAAGAGGCTATCGTCAAGGTGGTCTTCGTGGGCAGTCCGCTTCCAGCGGACTGGCGTCTGGGTTCGGCGTCAGCGTGTTCTCGCACCAGGAGGCACGTGCATGGCAGGGCGATTGCGTCACAATGACACCGATGGCGGAGGATGGGCAAGCGACTTC
>CAYTJV010000355.1:0-8128 GCA_964438165.1 uncultured Planctomycetaceae bacterium
ATGCCGCGAGGGATCTCGATAGCCAAATGCCTGTCATTTTGGTGACCGGCTACCCTTCCACGGAGACGGCCATCCGTGGCATCGACCTGTCGGTCGCGGCCTACCTGACCAAACCCCCGGACTTCGACAAGCTGCTCGGGCACGTCAAATCGGCAATCGACCCCTGCCGGAATCGGCGGGCACTGGCCGCGGTTCGAGAGCGTTTGCAGACCTGTCTGGCCGAGTTGGAGACGGCGGAGTCGCGTTCCCTCCCCCGGGCGGCTGGAAACGACGAGCCGGTCTCGATCGGCACGATTCGGACCTTGGCTGTCTGCTTGTCCGAATTGCTGAGGCTTGGCGAGCGGTCCGGCGTGGACTGGGGTTTGCAAAACCTCTGCGAGCTGCTGGACTGCCCCCAGCAGCCGGTTCACCGTCAGGCCATGGCGGACACGGTCGAAGTCCTCAAGAAGACCAAGGACACCTTTAAGTCCAAGGCACTGGCCGAGTTGCGAACCAAGCTCGAAGATCTGCTGGGACCAAGTGAGGGGCTTAGCGCGCGACACTGATCGTGTGCTACAGTTTCATGTTGAGTTCCTGACGGCTCGTAGCCGGCGAGGAACGGGCCCACCCGGATACCGTGGGCCGCCTTAGTGGACGAGTTCGGGACCCGCCAACTGAAGGCACAATGGAAGTCACCCCCTTCATCGGGGAGGCTGACTTCGATTGTGCCTTTTTTTGTCGGCCGGCCCGATGGTTGAGCCCGGATGGTTCATTCTTCCAAGAGAATCCTGATCGTTGACGACGACGAAGCGATTCGCCGGCTGCTCAAGCGGTTGCTCCAGAGCGAATACGAATTGGGCGAGGCCGCCAACGGCCGGCAGGCGCTCGAAATGCTCGGAGGCTTCCTGCCCGACCTGGTGTTGCTCGACATCATGATGCCCGGCATGGGGGGCTTTCTCGCCATGGCTGCCCTGATCGCTCGCTTCCATCACGAGCGATTCGACGGCGCCGGCTACCCGGCCGGCCTCGTAGGCCGGGAAATCCCCTTGTCCGCGCGGATCGTGGCCGTGGCCGACGTGTACGACGCACTGACCTCCGTGAGGCCCTACAAACCGGCCTACCCGACAAGCGAAGCGAAAGCGATCATCCGGCGCGACTCGGGCCGGCATTTCGATCCGGTGATCGTGGAGGCGTTTTGCCGACGATTCGACGATTTCCTGCGGGCACAAGAAGAGGCGGTGGACGACTTCCCCATCAGCTACGGCGCCATGGCATTCCGGGAATACGAACTGGCGGCCGCCGATGTTTGACCGCAGCCCGCGGCAATTCAGGGCCTATCCCAAAACTTCCGAAGTCTCCAAGACTTCGGAAGTTTGCGACTGCCCAGCGCGGTTTTGGGATAGGCCCTCAGTTTCATCGATAACCCCATGGGATGAGCGGAAATGAAAACCGAGCCCTCGGCGTTAGACTTAGAAGAGGTCCTTGCGGCCGCCCAACTGCCGGCTTTGCCCCAAAGCGCCGTCCGGCTGCTGCAGGTTTTCCAAGACGCGGAGACCGGGCTGGCCGAATTCGTCGCCCCAATCGAGTCCGACCTGGGCCTGGTTGGCCAGGTGTTGCGGTTTGTGAACTCGTCCTATTTCGGATTTACGCGGGAAATTGCCAGTGTGAAGCAAGCGGTCACGCTGGTGGGAATGCGAACGATCAAGAACTTTGTCCTGTGGAGCGCCGTGTTCAGCCAGGTACTCGATCCCAAGTGCGGGCGGTTTCAGTTGAGGCAACTGTGGGAGGATTCGTTGCGGCGGGCGTTGTTTGCCCGGGACTTCGTCACGCTGCTCGGCTCGAAGGCGGCGGACGACGCCTTTGCCGCCGGACTGCTCCAGGATATGGCGATTCCTCTTCTGTCCAAGGCAGCGCCAGCGCTGTATGCACGGCTCCTGGAGGCGCGGGACCACGGCGCGACGCGGCTGTCGGCACTGGAGCACGAGGCTTTCGGCTGGACACATGCCGAGGCGGCCCAAAGGATGGCCCAGCACTGGAGCTTGCCCGAGAAGTTCGCCGCGGTGGTCGGGAGCCACTTGGAAATCGACCGCTGGGCGGCCGAAGGCGCGTCCCATCCGGCCGAACTGGCGGTGGCGATGTCGGCCCTGTTGCCCAGCGGGGCCGATCCGCTCTGGCTGGAGTGCGGAGTGCTGGAGGATCATTACCAGCGGGTGGTTCCTGCCGACGGCCCGGCACTCGCAACACTACTCGGGCGGATCGACGACGAATTCCGCGAGCTGGCCTCCCTCTTGAAAGCCGGTAATTCGCGCATGTCCTTGGTGGAGCGTTATCAGGAGGCGATCGCGCCCGTGCGATGCAAGGCGGGAAGCTGTCTCCAAACTCAATAAGCGGTCAGCTCCTCTCCGTCCGCTTGACGAGCATAAGGTATTCGGTTGCGGCTAGAGGCCCCCGCCAAGTGGGAACGTCCGCCGGGACGCTCTGTGTTCTTTCTCGCCCGGGCCGCAGAGCGGCCGGACCGTGCGTTCCCACGCAGAGCGTGGGAACGAGGCCCCCATCAGGCTATGCTACCTCAGGTTCGCACAACGGGCTAGAATAAGAGCCGCATGGGTCTCTTTCCGCGGCCGCGCTGGAATCACGAGGAGGATTGCGATCATGGCCAGGCCGACAGGTGCTTCGTCCGCGCCCAAGAAGGATTGGCGGGCACGACCGCCCGAAGAGAAAAGCACTTCCGCGGGCCGGTATTTCCGGAGGTTCTTCTTCTCGCTGCTCTTGGTCGGGCTGGTGGTGTGGCTGGTGTGGCTTGTCCTTCCCCCTTTTTTTCCCAAGCCGCAACTGGTCTGTCTGCCCATCAGCGACTACGAAATGACCGTGTCGCCCGTCCCCTACGCCGCCCACAACGTCGACGAGCTCAAGGCACGCTTGGAAGGGCCGGGGATCGAGGTACACGTCTGGGACGACCTCCAAACGTCGAAAGGCCTCGCGTCGCTCACCAACCGGCTCCAGGCCGTGGCTCCCACGCCGCGCACGGTGCTGATGCTCTACATTAGCGCCCACGGGGTTTCCGAGAGCGGCAAGGCCTACCTGCTGTGCAGCGACTATCAGCCGCGAGTCAGCCCGGAAGGCCGTTTCGACTTCGGCGAGCTCGTCGAGCAGATTCGCGTCTGTCGCGCGAAGCTCAAGCTCTTGATCCTCGACGTGGCCAGTATTGCCGTCGATCCGCGCCTGGGATTCGTGGTCAACGAATTCCCCCGGCTGGCCGAGGCCAAGGTGCGCGAGACGGCCGATCCCGATCTGTACGTGCTGATGAGCCAATCTTCCCTGGAGCAATCGCACGTGGCCCATGCCGCGCGGCGGTCGCTGTTCAACTACTATGTCGCGGAAGGACTCCGCGGGGCGGCCAATCGGACCGACCCGAACGACTACGTCGTCGACTTGGCGGAACTCTATACATTTGTGCGAAGCGGCGTGGCTGCCCGGACCGCCCGGCAGACCGATGAGCGGGAGACCCAGCTTCCGCTCTTGCTGCGAGGAGGCGAAGGGGTTTGCCGCAACGTGCCCGAGGGATTGGCCCTGCTGAAACTTCGCCCCGAACCGGACAAGAAACAGGCCGCCGCCGAGGCGGAGAAGAAGGCCGCGGCGGAGGGAAAGGCGGACGGCAAGAAAGAGGATCGCCCGGCCGACAAGGCGGAGAAGTCGAAAGCCGCCGCCGACTCGTCGGATTCCACCTCCGAAACTGGGAAATCCGATCCAAAGCAGGAACCGCCGCCGGCCACTCGGCCGAGCGCCTCGGACCGGGGGGCCAAGGGAGGGGGAGCCGTGGCCGACCCTCCGGCAGCTAGCGGCCCATCCGATCTCAGCCCGCCCAAAGTCGCCAACGACCCCGCCGCGCCCAAGAAAAACGCGGAAGCGGCGGAAAAAGCGTCGCCCTCAGCCAAGGCCAAGGACGGCAAGGATGCAGGCGCCGCAGGCGGCGAGAAATCGGCAGCCAAAGCCGATGCGGCGGCCAAAGAAAAGGAGAAGGGAGAGGGGAGAGGGGAGAAGGGAGAAGGGAGAGCAGAAGCGCCGGCCAAAGCGGCCGAGGAGAAGTCGGTGCCGGCGGTCGCTCCTCCCGGTGCGGATGCCGCGCCGGCCTCGGTGCCGGCCCTGCTCGCCAAGGCCTGGCAACAGCGCGACCGGGTGCAGGTGCGCCAGGGAGTCAATGCCTGGTCCCCGGTCGACTACGCCCCGCACCTATGGCGCGAGTACAACGAGTTGCTCTTGGGATTCGAGCTCCGCTCCCGCTACGGCGTGGCGTTCCGGGAGGAGCGGCTCAAGGCCCTTCGCGATCTCGCGGAAGGAAGCGAGGGCATCTCCGGTTTCGGCGAGGCGTCGATCCTCGGCCGGCTCCACAGCGCCCAGCAGAACTTCCTCGGCGATGCCGAGAAGCTCAAGAAGTTCGAGCAGGCCCGCAGCGAAGGGCTGGGCGAGATCGAAGAGGCGATCAAGCTCCGCGACGACCTCATGTTTGCCGCCCCCTACTACGTGCGTTGGCACGCCCAGGTGGCGACGACCTCCTCGGCCGAGAGTCCGCTCTACCGGCGCATTGCCGCACTCCTGGACGACGAGCATTTGCCAAAGCTCGTCCGGCTCCTGGAATCGCTGGAGCGGCCCGCGGCAAGCGACAGTGCCGAGTTTCAGACCGCTCTGACCGAGCTGCGGAAGACGAAACGGCAAGTCGAGGAGGTGCGCACGGACCTCGAAGACGGGGCCTACGGATTACGGCGAATCGCGGAAGACTTGCTCAAGAGTCCGCCGAAGCGGCTGGCGGACCTCCGTGCGATCGAGAGCCTGCTGTCGATTCCGCTGCTGGCTGCCGAGCTTCGCACGCGGCTCATCGATCGCCTGGTACGGCTGAATCCGCCGCTGGAATTGGCGGCCCAGCAGCGCTCGCGCCCGCCCGCGGAAACCGCGTCCGCGCTTCGCATCTGGGATCGCTACGGGGAGCAGTTGCGTTTGGAGACGGCGTTGGCCAGGCTGGCCGACCCTGATTTCAAGCTCGCAGTGGAGCCGACTGCCGTCCTGGCGCCGCACCTGGCCAAGAGCGACGGCGACGTGTGGGAGGAGTACCGCAAGCTCGGGCACGGGCTGGGCGAGTTCTACCAGGCCGTGCCCGATCGCATCCGCCGGAGCTACAATTCGCCGCAGATCGCGGACATCCAGGGGGCGGCGCGCCTTTTGCGCATGGTCGACGCGCGGGATGTGGGCGGCGAATGGGTGGAACGGGCCGCCGGGATCGCGCTCCGCCCGCCCGAGCCGCCGCCCGAACTGCGGATCAAACTCGCCGCCCCGAGCAAGGCCACGCTCGCCCGCACCAGGGCTTGGACGCCGGTCGACGTGGAATTGAAAGTGAGCGGACCCTGCGGCGATCAGGCCCGCCTGCGCCTCCAGTACGAGACCGGCCGCATCGAGGTCGTCGACCGCGATGCCAATCAGCCGATCGCGGCCGGGGACCAGAAACCGATCCGGCTCGATCGAAACAGAACCGACCAGAGCATCCCCCTGCGCCTGAACGTGCGTCCCAATCCCAAAGGGGATCTCACATGGCGCGAGTCATCGTTGGCCCTGTGGGTCACGGCGGAGAAAAAGACCGCCGACTGCAAGGTCCGGCTCGAACTGCCGCTTCCCGACGTGGTCGACGTGGTCGTGGAGCGCGTCCTCGACCTGGCCAGTGGGGCGAAGGTCGCCGCCGACCGGATCAGCGGCTTGCAAGACGGAGGCCGGGAGCAAACCGCCGACGTGCTCTGCGATGCATTCCCGAATCGGACCACGGAGTACGTGGTCTCGCTGGTGAACCGCTCGGGCAAGCCGAAGAAGGTGGCGGTCGAGCTTTACTCCCCGCCGCCAAGCACCGCCGAGTCGCTGGCGCCGTTGGTGGGTCCCTTGGATCGTTGGGGAAAACCGTTGCCGGGCTACAGGAAACTGGCCTCGGCCGCCGACTTGGAGCTGGATGCCGCCGGCACGCCGCTGGCCATCCCCTTTCCCGAAACGAAGGCCGAGCCGAAGAAGGACGAGGCCGAGGAGGCCAAGAAGCCCGCCGAAAAAGGCGAGAAGAAAGGGCCAACCGCGCCCGACCAGCCGCTCGTGTCGCGCGGCCTGGCATGCGTCGTCTATGACCTGTTGGCCAAGGATCCGAAACCAGAGCCGCAGGTGCGTTGGCTCAGGTTCCGTCTCGTCGCTCCCCGGCAGTATCTCCAGCCTGCGGTGAGGTACGATCAAGGGCGGATCAGCATCCTGGTGAAGCCGTTGGAGACCGAATTGCTCCCGCGGCTCTCGGAAGAGACGCCGATCAAAATCGACTGGGACACGCAACGGGCGATCGACCCCAACAGCCGCATGTCGACCCATGCCGAGATCATCGCGCCCGACCAGGTGCGCGAGCTGTTTGCCGACGTGCCGCCCAAGCCCGGCCGAGAAATCCCGGTGCAGCTTGCGGTCGACGGCTATCCGCGGGCGTTTGTGTTCCGCGTGCCGACCGACCGGCCGCTGCGGATCGAGGAATTGCGCGACCTGCGCGACGTCCGCATCTTCGCCCCGCGTCCCGGCGACGCCTACCGTATCCCGTTGGCCGCGCCCATCTTCACGGAGTTCCAGGTCGACGCCCCGGCCGATGCCTTCCGCAACTGGGGAAGAGACAAGCCGCGGGACGTGATCGAAGTCACCATGGAAGTGCCCGGCGAGCGGAGCTTCGTGATGCAAGATCGGTTGCAGTTCTACAGCGATCGGCAGTTCGAGGCCCGCATTCGCGAGATCGGCGCCGCGGGACTGCTGAAGGTCGACGCCCGGGTACACGACTTCAAGGTGCCGCTCAGTCCGGGCGAGCTGAAGAACGCGGAGGTGGCGATCCGCGTGGCCATGAGCGTAACCTCGGCGGAAGGGGTCACTCCGGCCGGTCGCGACGTGAAGACGGCCACGGTCCGCGTGATTTTCGACGCGGCCAAGCCGACCGTCAAGCTCATCGAGGCCCCCCGCGCGCCCGTGACCCAAGGAAACGACGCGGTCGTGATCGTCGAAGCCAAGGACTCCGGCAGCGGGGTGGCCAAGATCGAGTGCGGCCTGCGCGAGGGCGACTCCCCGGAACTGGAAGAAAAAGACAAGCCCGCCCAGGTGCTCCCGCCCAACATCCAACAGCAGACCCGGATCACCCTGCCGACCAAGGAACTCAAGCCGGGCAAATACGCCCTTTTGGTGCGGGTGACGGACAAGGTGGGCTGGCAAACCGCGGAGCGGCTGGGATACCTGGAAATCGCCGAGCCCCCGCCTCCTCCGAAACCGGAGGATGAGGGTAAGAAAATGCCCGCGATGAGCTCGATTTCCGGTCGTGCCGTCCTGGGAAGCCCTGACGCCAATATCACCTGGATCGGTCTGACGGTTAGCCTCAAGGAGCTCAACCGCACGGTCACTGCCGGCTCGGATGGGCGATTCGAATTCTCCGACGTCCCCCCGGGCCCATACACCCTGGAAGGCAAGGGCATCGGCGGAAACAAGCTGGTCAAAGGCGCCACCAACGTGACGGTCACGGACAAGCCGGCCAAAGTCGATCTTCCCATGGAGTGAGCGGCCATCGCACAACGGCTCCGTGTTCTCCGTGCCTCCGTGGTGAAGAAATGGATTCACCACGGAGGCACGGAGGGGCAAATCGGCTGGCGTGCGCGGGCCCCCCGACGGGCCGGTGCCCTTGCGGAGTCTCCGGTGTATTGAGTATCTTTTGAACGGTGACCGACCGACTTTGGTCGCAACGCCGCTTGACAGCGTGGGTTTACCCTACGCGAACGGTCGATAACTACGGGGGCTGGAAACCGGAAAAGGTGTCAGGAACCTTTTTCGGCCGCACGTGCCGACGAAAAAGGTTCCTGACACCCTTTGCCAGCCAAATTGACTCGCGACCTCGGAAGGAGGAATGCCATGCGACGGTTCGTAGCGCCGCTGTTGTTGGGGTTACTGGTTCTTGCCTTGGCGGCGACCGCGGCCGAGGCCGGGAAGTGCGGAAAGGCAAACTGCTCGGGCTGCCAGACGTGCTGCGAAAAGCCGAGCTGCGGGATCGAGATCCAGTATGAACCGCACGAAGTGACCTATTACAAAACGGTTTACGAGGAAATCAAAGAAGTCAAGG
>CAYTJV010000356.1:0-8119 GCA_964438165.1 uncultured Planctomycetaceae bacterium
GGAGACCTTCGGTCCCGACCTCGGCGGGGTCGGGAGACCCGCCCCGAACGCTTGAGGCCGGGGAGAAACCGATTCTGACGCCCCGGCGGGTCCCCCGACCGGCGTTTACACATCTATTACCCACCCAATACATACTCGCGACTCTCCGCGGGGCGATAGCAGGTACAATAAGCGGCTCCCCGGGGCTCTTACCTAGCCTGTGAGAAAAACGCTCATGAAGAAAAACGCCGTCGAGCCGTCGATCGTTATTCGAGACGTGAGTTCCTCTCAACCCGTGCACCCTCTTCGGGCGCGGGCCAAAGTCCTCCTGACCAGCGTCTTCGGACCTTACGGTCGCGACGACGAGTACGGCAGCCGGGCAATGAACCCAATGGAGCTGTACCACAACCAAGTCACGCGAGTGCAAGGGCCGTTCTCGCTGCGGATGTTCCATCGCTCCTGGGGCCTGATGCTCATCCAGGCCAACATCCAGGCCCCGTGCACGCTCCTGGATTTCCCCACGCTCGATCGGTTCATCGAAGAGCTCCGCAGCCGCCAGTACGACGTGATCGGGATCAGCGCCATCACTCCCAACCGGTTCAAGGTCCGGAAGATGATCGAGCTGGTGCGCAAGTATCAGCCCGGCGCCGTGGTGGTCGTCGGCGGGCACATCGCGAACGTGCCAGACTTGAAGGAGTGGGCCGGCGCCGACTACGTGGTGCGGGGCGAGGGAGTCCAATGGTTCCGCGCGTATCTGGGCGAGGCGACCGACCGGCCCATCCGCCACCCGCAGATCGTCTCCGGCATCGGCACGCGAAACCTCGGCATCTCGATCCGGGAAAAGCCGGGCGACGTGGCCGCCACGATCATCCCATCGGTCGGCTGCCCCATGGGCTGCAACTTCTGCTCCACCTCCGCCATGTTCGGCGGCAAGGGAAACGCGATCCACTTCTACGAGACCGGCGACGAGCTGTTCGACATCATGTGCCAGATGGAGGAGTCGATGCAGGTCCAGTCGTTCTTCGTGATGGACGAGAACTTCCTCCTGCACCGCAAGCGGGCCCTGCGCCTGCTGGAGCTCATGGAGCAGCACGGCAAGTCGTGGGCCATCGACGTGTTCAGCTCCGCCAACGTGCTCCGCTCGTACTCCATCGAGCAACTGGTGGGCCTGGGGATTTGCTGGGTGTGGATGGGCCTGGAGGGCGAGAACAGCCGGTACTCGAAACTCCACGGCGCCGATACGCTGGCCCTGGTGCGGACCCTCCAGTCGCACGGCATCCGCGTGCTCGGCTCCACGATCATCGCCCTGGAAGAGCACACGCCGGAAAACATCGACGCCGCGATCGACTACGCCGTGCGCCACGACACCGACTTCCACCAGTTCATGCTCTATACGCCGATCCCCGGCACGCCGCTCCACGCGGAGCTCGAGTCCCAAGGCCGGATGAAAGACGAGAGCGAGTACCATCCTTCCGATATCCACGGGCAGTACATCCTCAACTACCGCCACTCGCACATCCCTGCCGGATTGGAAGCGGAGCTGATGGTGCGGGCGTTCCAGCGCGACTTCGCGGTCAACGGTCCGAGCGTGGCGCGGATCGTGCGGACCTTGCTGGCCGGCTGGAAGCGCTACAAGGACCATCCCGATCCGCGGATTCGCCGCCGCTTCGCCTGGGAAGCCCGTGAGCTGGCGACCACGTTCTCCGCCGTGGTGGGCGGTGCCCGCCGCTACTACCGCAAGGACCCGGCAATGCGGGCCAAGATGGACGCGATTCTCAACGATCTGTACCGCGAGTTCGGCTGGAAATCGCGGTTCTTCGCCGCCGTGGGCGGGCGGTACGTCGCCTGGACCATCCGGCGCGAAGAGCAGCGACTGGCCCGCGGCTGGACCTACGAGCCGCCCACCTTCTACGAGCAGAACGAGCCCGCCGCGAAGTTGGCGGCCCCAGCGGGCCCCGGCGCGGCGGGCGTACCCGAGCCCACCTTGTCCCGGCCACTGATCTGCCGCGTCGAGCCGCCCCGGCCCGTACGCGTGGCTTCGGAAAAACGGCCCGTTCCGGTCGAGGTCGGTTGATGCTCGGGCGATGGTCGTAGGGCAAGCAGCTTGCTTGCCCGCACTGCGCGCGAAACAAGCGAACTTTGGAGTGCGGTGATTCATCACCGCTTTTCTTTTGGGCCGGAGGAGGTGTTGACACGACTCTCAATTGAACCTCCAACGCCTCACTTACTGGACGAACGTTTGAAAAGCGGCGATGAATCGCCGCACTCCAAAGACGCTGCGCAAGCAAGCTGCTTGCCCTACAATAGCGGCATGGGGCATCCGAGCGTGCTGGTGATGGCTCGCAGCAGCTCCGCTTCCCGGACCGTGACCGTGCCGTCGACTGCCACGCAGGCGGCGCACGCGGCCACCACCGGCCGTTTGACTTTCGGGGCCGCCTTGGCCAGCTCGAGCAAGGCGGCATGGAAGCTCGCCAGGGTACACTCGTTTTTAGCGAGCAAGGACGCCTCTCGCCCGATCTCCTTCATCGCCACGGCCAGCGCGCGTCGGGCCTCGTCGTCGTTTGCGTGCCCTGCATGGGCGAGCGTCGAGAGCACGGCAACCACCGGCTCCATCACGCCCCTCAGGGCGTAGTGCCGGATGCGCGGAGGCTTCGTGAGGCCGAAATGGACGTCGAGCGTACCCAACAGCATGGCCTGGATCGTGTACTCCAGCAGGCTGATCTTGCCGTCCGCCTTGACGAGGACCTCGACGATCTCGCGAAACGCGGCATATTGGCCCGGCGAGAGCTGCTTCAGGGCGGGAAACGTGCGATCGACCAGCGGCAATCGGGCCTCTTCGGAAAGCTGGCCGACCAGCGGAATGAGCGCCAGCATTTCTCGATAACAGGGGTCCTCCACTTGGGCCTGAAGCACCGCGAGCTGCTTCGTGCGCATGTCGTCTTCGCGGTTGAGCAGGACGGCGTACACCACCGCCCGCGCCCCGAACGGCTCCAAGGCCGCCTGGGCCAAACGCTGCGGGGTTTGCTCGATGAGGGCCGCCGCGCGCGTCAACTGCTCCGGCGCCACCTGGCCGATGCGGCTGACCATCGCGGCGCCGCTGGCGGCCAGCCTTCCGGCCGTGCCGGCCAACTCGGCCGCTGGGAACGCCGCTTCGGCGGGGCGTTGGAGCCGCGAAATCCCGGGCCGGGCGGCATGGGTCTCGACCGTTTCCACCAGCGGCTGGGTCTCAGGGAACGTCCCGTCGAAAGCCGGGTCAATGCGCTGGACCCGCTGGGCCAGCGGCGGGTGCGTGGCAAACAGATTGAACAGCGATCCCGCGAAGGCGTCACCGAAGAACAGGTGGCTAACTTCGTCGGCGTGGGCATCGCGGATCCGGGAAGCCTCGGCCAGCCCGCCGATCTTCTTCAACGCCCCGGCGATCCCCGCCGGATAGCGCGTGAATTGCACGGCCGAGGCGTCCGCCAGGTATTCGCGCTGCCGCGACACGCTGCTGCGGATGAGCTTGGCGAAGAACAGCCCGACCCAACCCACGACCAAGAGCCCCAGCCCGACAAGGACGATCGCCCCCGCGCCGTTCTTCTTGCTCGATCGCCCCGACGACCGCGGCGCAACGCGGAGAATGTAGTACCCGATGATCGCCAAGAGCAGGATTCCGTGAAGAATCCCGATCAGGCGAAGGTTCAGCCGCATGTCGCCGTTGAGGATATGGCTGAACTCGTGGCCCATCACGCCCTGGAGCTCATCGCGGGTCAGGTAGGTGAGCGAGCCTCGCGAGACCCCGATGACCGCGCTTGAGAGGTCGTGTCCGGCGGCGAAGGCGTTGATGCTCGACTCGTTGTCGAGCACGTAGACCGGCGGAACGGGGGCGCCGGCGGCCAGCGCCATCTCCTCGACCACGTTCAGAAGCCGGCGCTCGGCCAGGTCGGTCGTGTTCGGCTCCACCCGTCGGCCGCCGAGCATCAGGGCCACCGTTTCCCCTCCGGAAGCGAGCTGCGCGGTCTTGTAGAGGCTGCCCACGGTAATCACCGCCACCGTCCCCAGGGTTACGGCGGCAAACAGGCGGGGATCCCAGGGCTTGCCCGCGACCGCGGCAAACACCCCGTAAACGGCCAAGACGATCGCCGCCACGGCCAGGACGAACAGGAAGGTGAGCCAGGCCGTGCGATGTCGCGCGGCATCCTGGTGCTGGAAGAAGTCCATGACGCGCCTTCAAAGTCAATTGAATGACACCTTGGGGGCCTCGCGCGCTGTGCGCGGGTCTCCCGACCCCGCACATTCGCCGACCGAAGGTCTCCAAGGATGAGAGGAGACCTCCGGTCGCAAGTCGGCGGGGTCAGGAGACCCGCACCGAGCGCCTTTGCCTTCAAAGTCAACTGAACGACACCTTGGGGGCCTCGCGCTCCTGCGGCTGCTCAATCTCGAAGAGCTGGGCCTCTTGGAACCCCATCGAGTTGGCCACGAGCACGCTGGGAAAGACCTCCCGCTGGTTGTTGTACCCCATCACGGCGTCGTTATAGGCCTGCCGGGAGAAGGCGATCTTGTTCTCCGTGGAAGCCAGCTCTGCCTGCAGGGCGAGCATGGTCTGGTTCGCCTTCAGGTCCGGGTAGGCTTCCATCACGACGAAGAGCCGTCCCATGGCCCCGACCAATTGCCCCTCGGCGCCGGCCAACGCGCTCATGGCCGCCGGATCGCCGGGCTTCTGGGCCGCTTTCTGGCCGGCCGCCGCGGCCAGGTTGCGGGCCTGGACCACGGCCTCCAGCGTCTCCCGCTCGTGCTTGATGTACCCCTTGGCCACTTCGACCAGGTTCGGGATCAGGTCGTAGCGCCGCTTCAATTGGACGTCGATCTGCGCGAATGCGTTGCGAAAACGATTGCGGAGCGTGACGAGCTTGTTGTAGATGCCGATCACCGCGATCAGCAGCAAGAAGACCACGACCGCAACCACCACGATGCCGATCCAGTTGCCCATAGCAAAGACTCCTCACTGCAAGATGAGTAGGCTGCCCTCGATTTTTATTCGTTCGGCGCGGGCACATCTTGCGGCCTCGCCGTGCCGGATGGTCGAGCCTGGCTCCCCTCGCCTTCGGTAGCCGGGGCTCTCGGGGTTGTTATATGGCACGCTGCCGAGACCGACAATCCCCACTTTTCGGGTGGCTGGGACGGTGACGTAGGGCGATTCTATTCCATCTGAGCCTCTCAGACTGCCAGGTCGAGCAACGAGTTCGATCGGCAACAGAGTGATTCGGCTCCGCACCGTCCGTCCCGGAGGGACGAGCAGGCCCTCCTCGTCGGCGATTTCTTCAAACACGAAAGCCGCTCTACGGCTCATCCCTATCGTTTTACTTCGCGAATGTATCCATCGTACCGTTGGATGGCTTGCTCGTCGGTAATGTTGTGGCCGATCACCAAACGGCAGCGGGCCTGCGCGGTCTGGTCGGCCCGCAGGTCGCGGCCGAAGAGCGATAAGTAGACCGAGCGGTATCCGCCTGCCTCGGGCGTGGCCGGGTTCCAGGGGCTGGCTATCGCGAAGCAGTCCTCCGGCGGACACATCATCACGGCCGCAAGTCCGTGCGTTGCGTCGCGGCGGACAATCATCGGCGCCGCCAGCCAGCGCTCGATCGCCCAATCGACCGGGTTGGAGCCGAGCTTCCAGCGGCCGTCCTCGATCATGCCCACCGCCTCGTCGTCCCGAGGGAACATCACGAAGGCGCCGGTTGACTGCGGTTTTCGGTCGACCGGCACGAAGCGCGGCTGGCCTTGGTCCTCGCCCTTCATGAAGACCGAGGCGCGGAACGTCTTGGTGAAATACGACGACATGAAGAGCTCGAATCGCGGCATGTCGCGCTGCGACCTGACAGTGATCTCCAGGTCGAGCGTGTCGGGCGCTTTCCAGCGGTACACGCCGGTGATTTCCAGCGGATGGTCGGTCGCCGCAAGCCAGCGAACCTCCACGGCCCCGTCGGCCAGGAGCTTGGGCAGCGTGGGCCAGTCCCGCGCGCACTCGCCGTAACGCTTGTTGTGCTCGAATACCCGGTAGAAGCTGAAGATGCCTGGCGGGTGGACTAATTCCATTTTCGAGTCGGCGTCGATCAATGGGTAAAGCCCCTGGTACTTGCCGTCGACCTTCAAGCGGCCCTGAAACACGCCCGTGTCGAAGTCGTACAGCCCTTGACCTGCCGGCTTGAACGCAAGGTTCGGCGGATCGGCAAGAGCGGGAGCTGGCGCAAGCATGAGAACCACGAGAAAAGTGCATCGCCGGGACATAATCGTCTCCTCACTGGTGGGTTCGCAAAGGGCGAGGCTTCCGCCTCTACCACGCGTTTGTCCACGATGCTACATTAGCCGGGGTCGGAGTGCAAGCAAGACCATGTGTCGGGAGTGGAACGGAATGAGCCGATCGGTTTGTCGATGGGGGATCTTGGGAGCGGCCGACATTGCCCGCAAGAACTGGCAGGCGATTCGCCACGCGCCGAATTGCACTCTCGTGGCCGTCGCCAGCCGCGACTTCGCGAGGTGCCGGCAATTCATTCGGAAATGCCAGGAGCACGTTCCCTTCGACCCTCCGCCGCGTGCCTGCGGCAGCGCTGGACGCCTGCCTCCGGTCGGCTCGATCGGGCGGGCGGATGTTCGAGTTGGACCACGGATTACACGGATAACACGGATCATCCCAAGTGGAAAGGATCCTGAGTATGTCCCAAGGGGTTTTCGCGTATCGTCGTTTGGACGATGCCGGTCCGAGGTCTTCGTCGCGGCGGCGGTTCATGGTCGCAGCGGCGGCCGCGGCGGCAGTCCCGTACTTCGTGCCCGGGGCCGTCCTGGGGGCCAACGGACGCACGCCGGCGAATGACCGCATCTGCAACGGCCCATGCGCAGCCCTTGGACCTTGTGAGCCCACGACATCACCTCGAAGTTCGACGGGAGTCGACACGATGAAATACGTCATCCCCTTCACGATCGTCTTTGCACTGATCGCCGGCGCCACCGAGGCCCAGGTGCCGCTTGTGGCGAAGATGCTCGACGCCCCACAAACTGCCGAGATCGCGCGGTTCACGCTGCAAGCGCTGCCGGGCGAGTCATCGCTCCTAACACTCCCGCAGGAAATCGCTACAAGCCGAATTGTAGCAAGTGGTTGTGGGTCTGTTGAGCCGTGAGTGACGCGTTACATGGTCTGGATATCGCTCCTTGGCCGGCAGACTGAGGCCCCAGACGCCGCCTAGGCCTGCCCTCGCCCACCCGACCAGATTTCTATAACCCGTTTTGGAATAACACTTTACGTCACTAACGTGATTGCCGGCTTCCACTCGTGATCTACGGCAGCGTCACGTCCCAGACTTTCGCACGGCGTGCCTTGCCTTCCGGGGCCTCGACGTGGAGCGTCACGACGAACTCGCCTCCCTTCTCGTACCGGTGGGTTGGATGGCGCTCGCGGGAGGACTTGCCGTCGCCGAAATCCCAGCGCCATGCGGTGATGTTGCCGTACGAACGATCGCGGAACTCGACCAAGCGATCTGCCCGGCTGAGCACCTGGAACGACCAATCCGCCTCCACGGGCTTGCGGAGACTTTTCTCGATGGGCATCAATCGGAACGCAACCAGGTCCGACGCATTGCCGTACATCGTGGTCTTGTGCGACAGGTTCCAGAACGCGCCGTATCGCTCCGCTTTTTCGTCGTCGTAGTCGAGAATTGCCCAGGACATGCCGATGACTTTGTCCTCTTCCAGTTGCGACGGAACCGCGCGCGAGCGGTCTGGCGGAGCGTAATCAAACGGCGTGACGAAGAACTCCAGCGCGAGCTTGCCGCTTTCGCCGTGCTTGAAGTCGTACTTGTAGGCCGCGTTGGCATAGGGCAGCTCCTTGATCCAGGGCTGCGCGCCCCACACCATGGCCCAGTCTTTTCCCGCGGCGGGCGTGAAAATGTGATAGTTCTGCGCATGGACGCCGTGAAAGAGATAGTGAGCCTCGGGCGTCTCCCGCAACTTCTCGTTGGGGTGCATCTGGCGGATGAGCGGCCCGCCCGACAGGTCGCCGTCAATCACCAGCTCGAAGATGTCGTTGTGCAGGTCCTCGCGGGCAAAGTCCCAATAGTTGTCATGGGCCTCGTAGAGAAAGTAGAGGTGGTTCTGGCCCTTCACCCAACCG
>CAYTJV010000357.1:0-8114 GCA_964438165.1 uncultured Planctomycetaceae bacterium
CCGTCCGCGACCGCCGTACCGGCGGGCAAAGTCTCGGCCAGCCCCAAGCCCAAGGAAGGCGGTGACGCCGAGTGCATGAGCGGGCCTTGGGGGTGGCCCCCCAGAACCAGGTCCACGAAACCCTGCGAGCCGCAGCGGTGTACGCCCTTGAGAATCAGGACTTCCCCGGGCGGGAGCGTGGCCCGCTTGCACTTCTGCCAGACGCAAGGGCCGTCGGGCAGGCGCCAGAGATTCAGCGCGTGGACCACCACAACTCCCCCCTTGCGCACCGCGAAGAGCATCTCCTGGATGGCCTGCCGAATGGTCGCCAGGTCCGGTGCCAAGGCCAGGGAATTGCCCACGCAGAGAGCCGCGTCGAACGGTTTGGCTGGCGCCACGGGCTGGTGGAAGCCTCGCACCACCCAGCGCAGGCGGCGGGTCTCGCCGAATCGGGCTCGGGCCCTCTCGATCATCCCCTCGCTGAGGTCAGCCCCTTCGACGCGGAGCTTCCAGGAGTGGAACATGGCCGCGTGCCAGCCCGTGCCGCAGGCCGCGTCCAACACCCTGCCGACCCCCGTCCGTTGGAACAACCGGCGATAAAACGGCTCCTCGTTGGCCAACCGTTTGGGCCAGTCGATCATCGCCTCGTAAACGCCGGTCAGATCGGTGAAAAGCTCGCCGCCCATTGCCGATTCATTCAGAACTGTGAAAAGCCGCGACCCCGGGGGCTTGAACAGGAGGGAACAGAGGTAACAGAGGCAACGGAGGGATAACTTGCACCCTCCGTTCCCTCTGTTTCCTCCTGTTCAACATACGCCGACGAAGCGCGCTGTCGCATCAAATCTTCTCCATCTGCCTGAGCACGAAGTCGCGGGCCCGGGGCACGTCGTCCAGGGTCAGGTGTTCGACGATCAGGTCCACCGGCCGACCGAGTTGCGCCAACAGCCGCAGATAGAGCGGATAATCGAGCACGCCGCGGCCGGCTGCCGGCAGGTCGGTGCCCTCGGCCGCGGCCTTGACATCCTTGGCGTGGGCCATCACGATGTGATCGCCCAATCGCTTGAACATCTCCTCGAGCATCGGCTGCATCTTGGGCAGATCCTCCTTGCGGAAGTAATTGCAGGGGTCCATCACCAGGCCCAATCCCGGCGACTTCACGTCGCGCAACAGCCGCTCCGCCCGCCCGATCGAGTCGATGCAGTTGCGCCAGTAGGCCTCGATCGAGAGGATCGCCCCGGCGTCCTCCGCCACTTTGGCCAGCTCCTTGAGGGCATCGCGGCATTGGAGATAGCCCTCCTCCGTGAAATTCTTGGGCGAGTCGAGCCACTGCGAGGCTTCGTTGAAGGTCCCCGTCTCCGTCGACACGTTGCGGCAGCCCAATCGCCTCCAATTCCTCAAGAGGGTGTGCAGTCGGGCCTCTCCGGCCTTGCGCCGGGCCGGGTTCGGATCGATCACGTTGACGTACCCGAAGACTGCCGAAATCCTGATGCCGTGGCGCTGGAAGCACGCGGCGATCTTCTCGGCCGCATTCCAGTCCGGTTTCATCGGGTCGAAATGCACGTCGGCGAAACGGTAGGCGCAGAGGACGTTGCAAAACCCATCGGCCTTGATCCGGCTGGCTGCCTCCTCGACGGGCAGCCTGGCGTAGACGCCGGCATCGATTCCCAGGTGGATATTCTCCTTTTTCGGCTGCGCTTGGCCGGCCAACAAAGCCGGGGCCTGCGTGCCGATCCACGCCGCGGCGATCGTTTTCAGGCAAGTGCGACGGGGCACACGGGCGTCGGAAAGCACTCGGCCCATCCGCTTGTTGCGCTCGGTCATCGTGATGTCCTTCCCAAGAAAGGTGTTTTCGCCACGGTCGTAGGGCAAGCTGCTAGCTTGCCCCGGTAGTACCCACGGGCAAGCTAGCAGCTTGCCCTACGAGCATCATCTCGTTCAGGCTACATGGCGAGAAGCCGGAAGTCAATCTTGCTTGGTGTTCCGGCGCCGGAGGATCGCGGTACAATGGACGAAACATTGAGCCTATGCCAAGACTTCCGAAGTCTCGAAGACTTCGGAAGTCTATGCCTCGCGAGGTCCCCTATGCCCATTCCCTACCCGATGCAGACCTTCGGCCGCTATCGCCTGGGCCTGGCGCTGACCTACAAGCTTGTACACGACCGCTTCGGCTTCGATCTGGGCCAGCGGTATCATTGCGATCTGGACTATCGGATCCGCACGACCATGGAGATCGACCGCGCCGTGTTCGACGCCTACGGCCGCGTCGGCCTGGGCTTTGCCGAGCCGTTTCCCCGGGCGAGCATCGAGCCGTTCGGGCATCGCTTCATGCCCGCTATGTACGGATGCGAATCCGGCTACGCGCCGGATGCCGACCCCTGGGGAAAGCCCCGCCCACTGGAGGCCGGCCAGATCGAGGCGCTCGTCCCTTGGACCGTCGAGCATTTCGAAAAGAGCGAACCGGTGCGGGCCGTACTCGGCCAGATCGAGCAACTGAAGCGACACTACGAGCGATACCGCGTGCCGGAGACCGAGTTCAACCCGCACTACCGCGCGATGAGCAGCCTGCAAAACCTGGGCTCGGTGATCAATACGGCGTTTTCGATCCAGGGGCAGCAGCTCTTTCTGGACTACGCGACCGAACCCGACGCCGTGCGGCGGCTTTATGCCAGTATTGCGGACCTAATGCTCATTTGTTTGGGGTATTTTCCGAATATCGACGGCTGGCCGCTGCGCGACATCTTCGTGGGCAACTGCACGGTGGCGATGATCTCGCCGACGCAGTATGCGGCCTTCAACGCGGCGGAGGACCGCCGGCTCATGGAGTATGCGCGGTCGATCGGCGCGCGATTCATGATGCACCAGGATTCCGCGGCCAATCCACACCTGGCGCAGTACGCGAAGCTGGATTACCTCCACGCCTTCGACCTGGGACAAGACACCGATTTCGAGCGGCTCGCCCGGCTAATGCCCAACGCCGAGGTCAACTGTATCCTCTTCCCCGCATGGATTGCGTCGCACGCGATGGACGAGGTCCGGGCCGAGCTTCTGCGGCTGATGCGTGCCGGCAAGGCGGTTCCCGCGTTTTCCTTCACGCTCCTGGAAATCGACACGCAGCTCGGCGGCGACCTTCTCTTCCAGTTCTACGAGACGTTCCGACAGTGCGCTCTGGAATGCTCGTGAAGCGGGTCTTGAACAGGAGGGAACAGAGGAAACGGAGAATTGGCACGCGTCCTCTGTTGCCTCCGTTTCCTCCTGTTCAATGGGGCATTTAGACGGCGCCCAGTATCCTGCGCGCGGTCGCCGCGTTTTCACCCACCTGGTCCTTGTGTTTCTGCCACATGCCGAGAAGGACCACGTCGGTGGGCTTCAAGTGCGCCAGCGCGAAGCGGAGCGCGGCCTCCACGTCCGCCGCGGTCTTGCAGTGACGGTTAGCGCCGAGCACCTTGAAGGCGATGCACGGCTTGGAGACCTGCCCGAGAGTTTTGGCCATGGACTGCCGGGCCTCCTCTTCAAACCTCGAGAAGTGTGACATGCCCTTGACTGGATTATGGCCCACCAGGAGCCGCGATATCTCGTGCCCGCCCCAGCGAACCGTGGGCAGCTTGGCCTGCGGTTGCGTCTGCCCCGCCGCCCCGGCCGCCAGCATGGTCGTGCCGAGGCCTGCCAGGGCCTGTGCGGTGAATTCTCGTCGGGTAATCTGCTGCATAACTCACCTCGGGTAAATCAACTCGATGACCTCGCCGGGCTCTAATGTGACGGCCGGCGGCTTGCTGCCCGGATCGGGAAGCGGAATGGTCTGACGCTTGCCTTGAATGATGCGTACCGAGGGGCGTCGGGGGTCTACCGGCAGCACCTGGGCCAAGGGCCGATCCCATTCCGGCGGCGCGACCAGGCGCACGCGGTCGATGGGCAATGGCTCGTCTTGGATCGTCATCGGCCCTTCGCTCCTCTGAGAGACAAGACCCTCCTTGCGAACCGAATGGGAGAACGACCGGAACAACACGCCCTGATTGAGGCTTTTTCCTGTCAGGTTCGGCATCAACTTTTCCCAGCAAGCGTCGGATGGCGAATACGTGTTCAGCCAATAGATCCGATCGGATCCCAGAACGACCGGGACGGCCTTGCCTTCCACCGTCGCGCTGACCAGGACTTGCACGCCGGCGAGCGGCTCGATCCGGCGCGTCGCCTCATCGACCGGCGGCACGACCTTGTCGCTGACCATGGCCACGACCGTCATCCGCTGGAAGCGATGTCCGCTTTCAGTCACCGGGGCAAAGCCGTATCTTGCTTGCGCTCCGGGTACGTCGCCGAAAGTGGCGCCCACGGTCCAGTCCTTGAAATCGGCCGACCAGCCGATCTTGCCCGTCGCACTGGCAAACCGCAGATAGTCCATATCCAAGGTGAAGGCGCCGTTCTCGTCCAGGTCGTCGAGGATGACCTCGATCCGTGTCAAGCGGGAAATCGGCTCGCCGGCCGCCTGCCGTGCAATTTCGGCCACGTTCGCCTGATCCTCAAGCCATTTGCCGCCGGTCTGCCGATCGTCGGTCGGGCTGCTCTCGTGCCACGCAAGCACCTCTTGCCCCTTCCCATTCAGCCCATAGTAGCGGATATGGACCATGGTTTCCGGGCTGTTGCGGAAACGGTATTGCAGGATCGGGAACTGCCGGAGATCCAGGTCGATCTTGGCAGTGGCCACGACGTACTCGTTGGCCGGTCCGCGATCGGCGCTCAACAGCGGCCGCCGAGGTTGTGCCGTGAAGCGGCGTGTGACGGGCGTTTCCGATTTCAGATCGGGATTTGCGTACATCACGGGCCGCCCACACGAAGCCAGGGCTGCTTCTTCCTCGGGAATCTTGGCTATGTTCAAGGCAATAACGGCCGCATAGTCGGCCAGGTTGCGCCGCGCCCCCGGCAACACCACTTCCGCCTGCGGCGCCAAGCAGCGGAGCTGCGCCAGCAGGCTCATCTCGCGCTGCAAAAGGGTCGCCGTGCCTGGGTCGGCCTTGTGCAGGGCGGGAAGGAAGTCGTCGGCGATAACGAGCACGCGCGGCAGGTCGGCTTTGGCGTGGGTCTTGATATGGCGGACCATCGCCGACGCCACCTCGTAGCGCCAAGTCCCCCAATGGGAATCGGGCAACAAATGCTCCCCCTCGTACAACTCGTTCCAGCCGTAGTTGAACACCAGATCGGGATCGGTGTGCTTTGCCAGCCAGAGGGCTTCTTGGAGATAGCGCACGTCATTGCGGATCCAACGGGCCGCCCGATCGCCCTTTCGGGCGAACGAAACGCCCAGGTCGTCGTAATGCACGACGAACGTCACCGAGCGCGCGCCCACCGGAGTTTGCGGCGAGGCCTCGTTGAACACGTAGCTTTGGATCTCGGGGAAATGTTGAAAGCCGTACATCTGCTGCGGCGAGCCGTTATTGGTCCAGTGGAACGCCACGCGGTCGCCGAGCGCCTGCTCCACGCCTTGGATAATCGCTCGGAAGAAGCGATCCCAAGGCGCCGGATCCGCGATCCGCTGATCGAAGGCATATCCGTAGACCACGATCGGCACCCGGCCGTTGCGGTCGTGCAGCCAGAGCGGCCGCGGCACGGCACGGTAGAAGCTCGCCACGTCGGCGACGAACTCCTTGGCAAAGGCCTCGGTCGGGGTGATGAAATTCGGACGCCCGCTGAAACGGATCTCCATGTCGTAGAACATCGCCGCGGGCAGGCCGACCTTGCCTAAGGCTTCGAGGAACTGCGGCTTGGGATTGTTGTTGTGCCATTCGTAGTGCAGCCCGTCGAAACCGGCCTCGCGGATCTTCCGGAACTGGGCCTCGTAATAGTGGACGCTGTTGCCGATCTCCTCAGGCGCGATGCCCAGCGCGCCCCAATCGACCCGGTAGGTCCATTGCTTCTGCCGTTGGTCCAGAGCGGCCCGCCCGTTGACCACGTACCAGTCGAAGAAGTGCGTCGTGCAGGTCGGCGGCGCCGCCGGCGAAACCGCAAGCGGGGTGAAGCAGGCCAGAACTGCGCCGCAAATCAAGAGTCGAAACCATGTCGCGCGCATCGAAGCTCCTCCGTTTGCTGGGGACTACCGTTCGCCAAACAGAGTCTATTGTGTCTTCGGCTCAGCGTCCAGCACCAGACGGCTCTCAGGAGGAATCCTTGGTCCCGAAGGATCGCCTTCCGGGATGGTGGCAACGGCGTCTGGCCGATAGAATGATCCTTCAAAGAAGCTGCAGGAACTGAAAGCGAAGCGGTCGATGAAAAGGAAACCTCGGGCGACCTGACACGGCGATCCCCATGGAGGCCCCGTCCGATCCAGTTCTTCCGCGCGGTCGAAATCCTGATCCGCTCGATCATAACGTTTCAAAGCGACAGGACACCTTCACCAACATGGCGGCGCCTACTGCTCGGTCCAAATGGCTCGGATGCCACGCAGCCGGCGTTCGATCGTGCGCAGCGCGCACTGAAGCCGCTCGGCAATCTCCTCATTCGAGTAGCCCTCCAGCTTGAGCAGGGCCAGCTCGCGGAGCGTCGGGGCGTCTAGCCGAGCCAAGAGATCTTGAATCCCCTCGGCCACCTCTGCGGCGAACTCGGGGGTCGGCTCCCGGTCGGCGATCGCGTGGATGCCGGCCTCTTCCTCGCCTTCCGTGCCCCGGAGGAAGACCGACTCCCCGCGCACGTGCCCGCCGCCTCGTTTCGCGCGCCGGTTCGCCTCGGCCTGCTTCAAGGCCTTGCGCGACGTGATCACCACCAACAGACGCCATAGATCCATGCGGTCTTCCAGTTGAGGGAATCGCCCTCCCTCGACCCGCTGGCAGAAGCTATGGAAAGCACTCAGCGCGGCGTCTTCTTCATCGGCGACGCGTCGTGGGTTCCCCTCCAATCGTCGCCGGGCCAGCCGCACCAGGCGGTCAAAGTACCGCTCCCACAACTGCTGGACCGCAGCCCGGTCCCCCGATTTGAGTCTCCCCAGCCAGAACGTCACCGATTCGTCTTCACCTTGGGACATGGAGATCCCTTCATGCGTGGGGGTGGTGAATCGTCAATTCGCCTATCTTAACCGGCCGTTTCAAGACTTCGAGGGGCCCACCAGGAAAATCGACCACCCGTCAAGATACCAGAGTTAAGACGTGGGGCAGGTTGCCAACCTGCCTTTCCCCGGTTCGCAACGCTGGCAGGTTGGCAACCTGCCCCACGTTTGGCATTCTGGCGGGTGGTTGAGGAAAATCGCGATTCCGTGGCGGGTCGTGGCGGCGGATCGGAATAGACAGGGTAGGGGCAGTCGCAACAACCAACCACCCGTCAACCTGAACCACGAGACTTGAGGAGACCCGTCATGACCATCCGTCGTTTCGCCACTCTGTGCGTCGCTGCGATCATCACTCTTTGCGGTTCCACTTTCTCTTCCCTCGCCCAAGAGAGAACCGCTCGAGAGGTGCGTCGAGCCTGCAAGGAAGAGATCGAGAAGATCAAGGCCAAGGCCGAGTTGCGGCTGGCCCGGCAGAACGACCTGGGCCCCCAGCGGTCGGCCAAACTCGCCCTTGTCGATCACCAGCAGCAGATGGCCCAGATACTTCCGCAGCTCGCGAAGACCGAGCGGGCGTTGGAGGCGACCAAGAGGGAACAGCGTCGCAAGGATACGGCCTACGTGCTCGATGCGAGTCGCGGCGGGGTGGCCTGGCACGTCGTGTTCGACGACGACCGGTTTGCCGGCGATCGCGCCGAGATCGATGCGGTCTTTGCCGGCGCATCGCGTTACGGCGTTCAGTTGTGGCCGGAGGAATCGGCCCGGACCGTCGCCGCGGCCAACCAGATGGAAGCGACCCTCAAGGACATGATCGACGACTTGCCCATGCAGGAATACGCTGGAGCCAAAAGGTTCCTCGTAGACCTGAGAACGCATTGCCGCCCCCCGGGTGCCCCGGCTCCTCGGTTCCCTGGCTCGCCCCCACGCCGGGCGGCGAGACGACCTCCGCCGCGTCGCCCGCCGCGCCCGCGCCGTCGTCGACCGCGTCTTCTACGGCAACGACTGACGAGGGCCGGCGCGCTGACTCGTGCGGGGAGGAATCGTCTGGTTGCCGAGGGTCTCGTCCAGGTCACTCCTGGGGTTCGGCCCCCCCTTCCGGGGCGTACACGGAGTG
>CAYTJV010000358.1:0-8075 GCA_964438165.1 uncultured Planctomycetaceae bacterium
ACCTTCCCGGACGTGGTCGCTCTTCTTGGGGATGCCCGCTTCGGGCGGGACGCTGAGGCTGTTTGCCATCACTTTGGGCACTTCCGTCCAGTCGTCCCGATCAGGACGTGGAGGAAGCCGGTGTCCGGGACGGCGTTTGGACTCCCGTCGCTGGCCCGGGCAAGGTCGTATGCGCTATAATCTCGAAGCCTTGAAGATAAAGGCGGGATCGTTCTTCATCGAGCGCCAGCAAGGTCCAACTCGGGCTCCAGGCTCGGGGATGGCTTGATTCGCCCGAGTTCTTCTGTCCTAATAACCGCTGACGCCATGCAGGGAGAAAGATCATGACGCATCGAATGTTCTCAAGAATCGTCCTCATAACGACGTGCCTCCTCGGGCTCGGCTTGGTTCACGCCCTCGCCCAAGAAGAGCCGATTGACTGGAACCAGGCCAGGCAACTTCACGAGAAATTCGTCCGTGGCGAGAAGCTCACCGACGAAGAACAGGCATACCACGACCGGGCCGCAAAGGCACTTCGGGCGAAGGCCGGGAAACAACCGGATGGCGGCATCGACTGGGAGAAGACCAAGCGACTCCGCCAGCGGTTGCTCAACGGCGAGAAGCTGACCGACAACGAGCGAGCTTACTTGCAGCGGGCACAGCAAACGCTGCAACGCCAGTCGCCACGGCAGTTCGGCCCGGTCATCAAACCGCCTGTCGGTCTGAAACCTTTGACGGACATGACCGCCGCCGACCGGTACAAAGGACAGGACGGCGGGCTCTACGGTGGCGGGAAAAACGAACCGCCCGAGAAGCACCTCCAGGCCGCCATGCAACAGGCCAAGATGATCCGGCCGCTCGATGCCAAAGGCAAGCCTTCCGAGGACGGTAAGATCGGCTTCGTTTCCATTGGCATGTCGAACACCACCCAGGAGTTCTCGGCGTTCGTTCGGCTTGCCAACGACGATCCGGCCAAATCCCCGAAGGTCGTCATCGTCGATGGTGCCCAGGGCGGCATGACCGCCCGTGCCTGGGCCAACCCCGGCGCACGCAATCCCTGGGATGTTCTGGACGAGCGGCTTCAACAGGCGGGCGTCACCGCTCAGCAGGTGCAGGTCGCATGGATCAAGCAAGCGAATGCCGGACCTTCAAACGAGGGCGAATTTCCTCAGCACGCCGAACGGCTGAAGAAGGATATGGTGACGCTGCTGAACAAGCTGAAGGATCGTTTCCCCAACCTCCGCATTGCCCATCTGTCCAACCGGATCTATGCCGGATACGCCAGGACGCCGTTGAACCCCGAGCCCTACGCCTACGAATCCGCCTTCGCCGTTCGCTGGCTGATTCAGGATCAGATCAAGGGCGATCCCAAGTTGAACTTCGACCCGGAGAAGGGGGAGGCGAAGTCGCCGCTGCTGCTTTGGGGGCCGTACCTGTGGGCAGACGGGGAGAAAGGCCGAAAGGCTGGCGATCTTGCCTGGAAGCCCGAGGACTTGGCCGGGGATGGCACTCACCCGAGCGACAACGGAAGGCGGAAGGTGGCCGAGTTGCTGCTCCGGTTCGTGAAGACCGATCCCACGGCGAAGATCTGGTTTACGGGGAGCAACCATTGAGCTTGCCAAACGTTCCTGGAACGATCCGATGAGCCTCCTGGACGAAATCGGCCAAGCCTTTCTGCAAATCCACCTGTCGAAAGGTCTCGATGCACAATGCAGCTTCGACGTGGCTTCCCTGTCGATTGACGACGCCTACGAGGTCCAGCGTCGAGTGATCGCTGCTCGGGTGGCAAGGGGCGAGGAAGTCGTCGGCTACAAAGTTGGCTGCACCAGCCGGGCCATCCGTCGCCAGTTTGGCCTGGCTGAGCCGATTTGCGGCCGAATCGTGGCTCCTCATGTCTTCCACGGCAATACCGTCCTCAATTGTCACGATTACGTGTGCTGCGCTGTGGAGCCCGAGTTCGTCCTGACCATCGGCAAAGACCTCCCCGGCGAGGTTGAAAATGACCATCAGCTTGTGGAGGCCATCGAATACGTCTCGCCTGGCATCGAGGTCCACAACTACAAGTTCTGGTTCGGCAAGCCGACCTTGCAGGAACTCGCCGCTTCCAACGGCATCCATGCGGGCCTGGTGATCGGCATGGAGAAGGTTCGCCCGGTGGGGCTGGATCTCGAAGTGGAGGGCGTCGGTCTCTTCAAGAACGGCGAGGTAGCGGCCTCGGGGATCGGTGCCGACATCATGGGCGGGCCGTTGAAGTCACTACGGTGGCTCGCCAACCATCTGATTCGGCGTGGCGAGTACCTCAAGGCCGGGCAGATCGTCATTCCCGGATCGGCCGTTGAGCTTGTGGCTGTGGGGCCGGGGGATCGTGTTGCGGCGAGGTTTACCCACGTCGGGAGGGTCGAAGCCGAGTTTCGTGCGTAGGAGGCGAGTCCGAACGAACAACGTCCACCGGAGCGAATAGCCGTGGTAACTGCTTCTCGATTGACCGGCATCTGCCTACTTTGGATTCTGTCGATCCTCGCCTGTCTCTTCAGGTCTCAACTCGTCGCTGGTGCCGACGATGGCTTCCATCGTCCCGACCAGAACTTCGGCAAATGGGAGCGAGCCAAGGAGGACTTGCTCTGGGGGTTCAGCAACATGTACCAGCCGTGCGTGCGGGAGATCCCTGGCGAGGAATACCGCTACAAGATGTGGTTCTTCGGCTGGGCGGTCGGCATCGGGAACAAGGGCTATCCCGGCTGCGATGCCATCTTCCACACCCGTTCCAAAGACCTCAAGAAGTGGGAAGTCTACTCGGGCGAGGGCCGATGGGACGCCACGATGAACCCGAAGCTCTGGGTTCCGGTCATCACCGCCGCCAACAAGCCCTACGACGATTGGCACAACGGCGACCCTTCCGTGGTCTACAAGGATGGCCAGTTCTTCATGGCCTACAGTGCAACAGGTAGCCTGATGTGGGATCAAGCGATAGCATTGGCGGGCAGAAAACAAGCTGGCTAACCGAGTGGCAGGAGGACGAGCAGGTGGACAAGGTTTATCGTTCCAAAGTTGACTGGTGGGTCGGGCTGATCATCGCCATTGGCGTGGTCGTGATTCTCGGCAACGGGATATTCCTTCTGGTCAAGCCGCCGCCGGACGGTTCCCCGGCGATTCTCGCCCCCATCGCCATCGGAATGTTCTTGATGGCAGCCTTCATGGCATGGATTCTCTTCTCGACCCGCTACACGATCACGGCCAGGGACTTGCTGGTCAGGTCCGCCTTTTTCCGTTGGCGCATCCCCCTTGAGCAAATCACCGAGGTGCGTCCGTCGCACAACCCCTTGAGTTCTCCCGCCCTTTCGCTCGACCGGCTGCGGGTGAACTACGAGCGGCCCAATCGAAGGACAACCTTCATCCTGATCTCTCCCAAGGCAAAGGACCAATTCCTCAACGAATTGGCTGAAGCGGCCGGGCTTGAAATGGAAGCGGATCGGCTGGTAAGGAACGCCGACGATGACTGGCAGCCGAGATGAGCGAACGCCATGAAAGAAATCAACGGCTTCCGGTTGTACGTTGCCCTCGGGGCTTCCAAGGTCAGGCGGCGGCTCAAAGGACACGGATTCGGCGTGCGGAAGGTCTACAGCGATGGCAATAACCGAGCCGTGATTATCCACACCGCCACGGGCAACCATCTTCGACAGCTTGAAGCCCTGTTCCAGGACGTGCTTCCGCCGCCCGGAGACAGCCAGACACCGAACTCGGACGCCGATTCTGGCCCAAAGTAGCCCTGCTGTGGAAGCTCGTCGGAGTCGGTGCGGCAGTGGGCTTCGGGATGTCGATCCTCGCCTCGATCATCAACATCTTGTGGCGAGGCTGAAGACACTCTTGGATGCCTCAATACGGAATGCGATCTGCCTTTCGCATCCAGGCCCGGAAGGCTTCTCTGGCTTCCTCCTGCAACTCTTGGATCATGGGGATGGACCGACTGCTCGGGGGCAGGGCGACTTCCCGGTAGAACTGGCAATCGTCAAACCCAGCCGCCGCAGCATCCTGGCATGTGGCGGCGAACACCGGCAATGTCCGTCACCCTCCAACGAAAGTAGTGCGGAGTCTATCCAACGTGGCGACCCGACCAGTCTCACTCCCGACAGCAGGCCCGCACCTTGCACCACGTGGCCTTCTGGTTCTCATGGCGGCCCGGACACCGGCCGCGGCGATACGCGCCGCAGGCCCTGCAATACAGGCCGCAATAGGCCACCAGTTGCACGTCGGCGACGATTGGTTTCATGCGATTCTCCGTAAGAAGGGTTCGGGGTTCAGGGTTCAGGACTTGAGATTTGATTTTCCACCGAGTTCTGAACCCTGAACCCCGAACCCTGAACCCTCCTGATCGCCTTGAGGTTCGCCAGCGGTGTTCCCAGCGGGATCGCGCACTCGGGGCCGACGATGTCGATTCCGGCCCGAGATGCGGCCTCTGCATCGGCGGCGATTTCCTCCGGCGTGCCGCGGAGCAGCTTGTAGTTGCTGATCCCGCCCATCAGGGCAAGGCGCTCGCCGGCTAGTTGACGGGCGTACTCGGAGCTTCCGGTTTTGGTGTCCCAGTGGAAGCAAGCCATGCCGGTTTGGGCGATCAGGCCGATGCGGTCGTGCGTGTTGCCGCAGATGTGCAGAATTACCGGCACGGGAATCGCTTCCGCCAGCCGCCGGTGGACCGGCACGAGGAACTGCTCGTACGCCCGGGGGCTGCACAAGTCGCGGGTCGCATGATCGGCCAGGAGGATGCAGTCGGCCCCGGCGTCGATCTGGGCGAGGGCGAAGGCGACGGACACTTCGCAGAGCTTGTCGATGACCCGCCGCGTCTTGTCCGGATCGTCGAGCGTGCCCATCAAAAAGTTCTCGACGCCGAAATAATGGTAGCCCTGGGTCCAGCCGCCCATCACCTTGCCGCACACGGCCGCGTCGTCGCCCAGCCATCGCTTGAGCAGCCGAATCGCCTCGATGGGCACGCGGCAGCCGGGCCGGCTGAGCAGATCGGGTGGGATGCGGATGTCGTCGAGGTCCTTGAAGATCGGCTTGCCGCTTTCCGGCATGGCGTTGGGCCCGCCCCAGCCCACGTTGCAGCCCATGCCCGCCGCGTCATGGCAGACCGAGAAAAGCGGCATCACCACGTCGAAGCCCAACAGCGTGTGACCGGCCATCGCGAGGGCCGCCATCTTCTCCGCGTCGAGATGGGCCTCCGGGAAGAAAACCCCTACACACTCCATTAACTCGCGACAGGCGATCGAAGTGCCCGTGCCGAATACCTGTCGGCCGGACGAGTTCTTACGGACCAGGGCATCGAGAAAGGATTGTTTACTCACGAGGCGATCCATTGGTTGATTCTCTCCAGGCTCAGTCGGGCCGCGCGGTCGAGGTTCTCTTCGCTGCCGCCGCCGCGCAAGGGGGAGCACATCTCGTAGGCCACGTAGCCCTGGAAGCCGCCCTCGCGAAGCCCGGCCATGAATCCTTCGAGATTCAAAAAGCCCTCGCCCAGCGGCACGGCGCGGATCATGTCGTCCAGGCGCTTGTAGTTCACCAGGCCCGGCAGGTAGGCGTAGCGCGGCAAGCGCAGGTAGTCGGCCAGGGTGGTTTGCACCATGCGCGGGGCCAGACGCCGGGCCGCGGCCCTCAGATCCGTGCCGTGCAGGGCGGGAGACCATGGATCGAACATGGCCCGGCAGTTCGGATGGCCCACGTCGTCGAGGAACTCCACGTAACTGTCCACGCCCACGCCGACGTCGTGATGGTTCTGCACGCCGAGGATCACGCCGCAGCGGGCCGCCGCTTCGGCACACTCGCGGACCCCACGGACGCAAAGCTCCCAGTCGCGGGCGTATCCTTCCACCTCGGTCGCGTAGCCGGTGAAGATCCGCACGATCCGGGCCCCGAGCTTGGCGGCAATCTCGGCCAGCGAACGCACGTAAGCGACCTGGATTTCGACGGAGGGGATTTCCGTGTCGCGGCCCATGGTGAAATTGGTATACGCGGCAATGGTGGCGATTTCCAGGCCGGATTGGGCCGCGGCGTCGCGGATCGCCGCCAGTTGCGCGTCGTCGGCGTCGAGGATTGACACGTGGGGCCGCTTGCCCATCAGCTCCACGGCGCGATAGCCCAACGCCCCCGCCTTGCGAATGAACGACAGCAAATCCAACGGGTGTTGGCCCCAAAGTCCGGCGTAACTGACGGAAAACAGCGTCGGGATCATGATCGGCCTCGTTCGTCGCCTTTGGAGTGCGGCGATTCATCGCCGCTTTGGGCACTGGCCAACGTGAACGGCACGCAAAAGCGGCGATGAATCACCGCACTCCAAAGGCGTGTTCCGCACCCACAGCCGCAAAAGCCACCGCGAATCAGTTTACCAGTCCCCCTCCCCGGTGCAAGCCCCGACGCGACGCGATGGATTGATTCCGCCGTCCCGGCAATCTACGATACCCATACCCTAATCGCTGCTCTGCCCTTCACCGTGAGGGAATCGCCATGCTCGAACTGCTCGACCTGGACCAGCAGATCCCCAAAGAAACCTACGAGCAAGTCTACCCCGATCTGGAGGCACGGCTGGGGGCGTGTCAGCGGGCTGCCCGGGCCGCCGGGGTCCCGGTGGTGATCGTCTTCGAGGGCTGGGGCGCGGCGGGCAAGGGGAAGGTCATCAACCGCCTGGTCCAGGCCCTCGACCCGCGTGGGTTCAAAGTCCACGTGATCGGCGAGCCCGCCGAAACCGATCAGTTCTATCCATGGATGTGGCGTTTTTGGAACCTGCTGCCGGCGGCCGGCGACATTGTCATTCTGGACCACTCCTGGTATCGCCGGCTGCTGCACGAGCGGCTGGAGAATTCGGATCAGGAAGACGCTTGGCGCGAGGCCTTCGACGACATCCGCGACTTCGAGCGCCAATTGACCGACAGCGGCAACGTGCTGGTGAAATTCTGGCTGCACATCGGCAAGGGAGAGCAGAAGGATCGCTTCGAGGCCCTCGAAAGCAACCCGGCCATGTCGTGGCGGGTCGGCAAGCAGGAATGGCGGCAGAACAAGAAATATGATGAATGGCTGGCGGCCGCCGAAGAAATGCTCGCCCGGACCGGCACGGCCAACGCCCCCTGGACCCTCGTCGAGGCGACCTACGAGCGCTTCGTCCGCGTGAAGGTTCTGGATACGATCGTCACGGCAATCCAGCAAGAGCTGAACCGCCGAGCCGCGGCCCCGCCGGCCGAGCGCAAGCCGATGCCCGAGCCGGCCGACTGGCCCCCGCCGCACAAGACCATCTTGGATCGGGCGGATCTCAGCCTGTCGCTTACCCGCGAGCAATACGAGGAAGAGCTCGACAAGCTCCAGGAGCGGCTCTTGAACTTGGAGTACCGGCTCTACAAAGCGAGGCTTCCCGCCGTGGTGGCCTACGAGGGGTGGGACGCCGCCGGCAAGGGAGGCAACATCCGGCGTCTGACCCGCGGGCTCGATCCCCGCGGCTACGAGGTGATCCCCGTGGCTGCCCCGACTGCCGAAGAGATCGCCCATCATTTCCTTTGGCGGTTCTGGAAGCATGTGCCCAAGGCCGGGCACATCGCCATCTTCGACCGCTCCTGGTACGGCCGGGTGCTGGTCGAGCCGATCGAAGGCTTTTGCACCGAGGCCGAGTGGAAGCGGGCCTATCAGGAGATCAACGAGTTCGAGCGGCAACTGGCCGAATACGGCACGGTGATCGTGAAGTTCTGGCTCCAAATCGACCGCGACGAACAGCTCCGCCGCTTCCAGGATCGCGAGAACACGCCCTCCAAACAGTGGAAGATCACGCCCGACGACTGGCGCAACCGCGAGAAATGGAAGCAGTACGCGGCCTGCGTGGTCGAGATGCTGGAGCGGACCAGCACGACCTATGCCCCCTGGACCATCCTCGAGGCCAACTGCAAGCTCTACGCCCGCATCAAGGCCCTCCGCACCGTGGCCGACGCGGTCGAGAAGGCGTTGGAGAAAGGGTGTTCCACTGGTAATTCTCGTTCCCACGCTCTGCGTGGGAACGTCCACACGGACGCTCTGCGTCCCGTCCGGCCCAGGCCGCAGAGCGGCCGGACCGCCCGTTCCCACGC
>CAYTJV010000359.1:0-8068 GCA_964438165.1 uncultured Planctomycetaceae bacterium
AGCTCAGAACCACGACCAAAGTGATCGACGACACGGCCAGCGAGAGCGCCGAGGCGGATTGGCGACACCACCAGCGCCGGCCCAACGGGGGCAATTCGAGCAAGAGCGCCAGGGCGGCCAGCAGCAGCGCCGTGGCCGTCAGCGGAGACATCCGGCCCACGGGAACGTTCTCCACCCGATCCGTTGTGCTCGTCAGCCATCCCTCAATCGGCAAGTCGAATCCACCGAGCAGTTGTCCCCACACCATCAGGCCCATCAGCGCCACGCCGATCGCGGCGAGGTAGGCCATGGCGTGCGCCAGCGCTTTGGACGGCCATTGGCTGTGAAGCAAGAGGCCGCAACTCAACAGGAGCATCGACCACGCGGTGCTGGGGGCCATGGGAACGAAATCGGGGCTAAACGCCATGGTCCTCCAATCACCAAACGCCCAGCTCCAAAGTGCGAGACCGGCCAACGCACCTGCGATCAGGGCGCAGACCTGCACCGGTCGGCGAAGAAGCTCTGTCAAGAACGCGGTTATTCTCATGTCGCGCTCCAAGTCGTCATTTGTCCGCCTACGGCGTCCCACAGCCTTGTTGGTGTCCCGATCGCGGTGCGTACGACTACCTTAGTGCCTATCCGAAAACCGCCATGGGCAATCGTAAACTTCCGAAGTCTTCGAGACTTCGGAAGTTTTCGGATAGGCTCTTAGGCCGTGAGCGTATGGGCCACTCAAGGATAGGTTGGAGCCGCTGCTTCGCCAGCAGCGAGAATTGTGGCGGCTGTCGCCATCCGACGCCGGAGCCAAGGCTTGTAACGTCTGAGACGATTGTGGCGACAAGAGTTGATTGCCGGGGCGCAGGATTCCGCTCCTGTTAAGGTCTATCGGCTGCACCGGGATTGAGGGCCACGCACTGCACGTTGGAGCGGTTCTGCGGGCTATTCCGACAATAGGAGTAGGCCCTTGTCGGGCCCCGTTCGGCTAGCGCTGCCGATCTTTGAAGGGAGAGTGCGATGCTTGCGCGCTGGAGGCGGGTTGTCGGACTACTGGCACTGGTTTTGGTCGGCCAGGGCGCTGCCTGGGGGCAAGGAGTATTCATGCCGGGCGCCGGCGCGGCCAACCGAGCGATGGCCGGGGCGTCCACCGCCGCGCCGCTGGACGCGGCAGGGGCTGGATACTGGAATCCGGCGGCGATCAGCGGATTGCCGCAGAACGAGGTCTACTTCGGGGCGGACTTGATCTACGCCAACACGCACGTGGCGGCGGAGCCGTTCCCGCCCGCAGGGGCCAACTTCAGCGACACCGGCCTTGCGGCCGCGCCGACGATTGCCCTGGTGTACCATCAGGAGGATTCGCCGATCACTCTGGGGTTGGGCACCTACACGCTCGTGGGGGGTGCCGTCAACTTCCCGACTCCTCAGTCGAGCCCGCCGTTGACCACACTCACCAACCAGTTCGCCTCGGCGTTTAATCTGGTGATTGCGCCGACGGCCTCCGTGCAGGTTACCGACCGTCTGGCGATCGGCGGCGGCCCCACGATCGACGTGATGACGATGTCCTTGGATCCTGCCTTCTTCGCCGGGGAACCGCCCACCGAGCCGGGCGAGGGCTTCTTCTTCCCCGCGGCCACCCACGGACGGCCGTTCTGGGGCGGCGGCTTCCGGGTCGGGGCCTACTACGAACTGAACCCATCCTGGTCGTTCGGCCTCTCCTACCTCAGCCCGCAGTGGTTCGAGACCTTCCAATGGCACTCGCTGGACCGCACGGGAGCGCCGCGAACGGTCACGCTGGGGATGCGCCTGCCCTGGGTCCTCTCCTGGGGCGCGGCCTACCGCGGCTTCGAGAAAACGGTGATCGCACTGGACGTGCGATACTTCGACTACGCCGGATCAGAGCCTTTCGGCTCTCCTGTCGCCGAGGGCGGAACCGACTGGAAGAGCGTTTTCTCCGTGGCCGCGGGCATCGAGCGGCAACTCAACGACCGCTTGAAGCTGCGTGCCGGCTACTTGTTCAGCGAGAATCCGGTCCCCGAAGTCCTCACCCTGTTCAACACCCAGTTGCCGGGCATCAACCAGCATCAACTCTCGGCGGGCTTTGCCGTGCAGTTGACCCAGGCGATCACCATGGATTTCGCCTGGGTGCACGGCTTCGAGAATTCGATTCGCGGCCCGATTCTGCCCGAACAAATCGCCGGGGCAACGGTTCAGCTCGATCAATCGTTCGACGCCTGGGTCTTCGGCACCGCCGTGAAGTTCTGAGCGTCCTGTTGAGACACCCCGATCGCGGCCTTGGCCTTCGGTATTCGTAGCCGAATTCGCCAGAAGTAGCCGAATTCGCCGGAATTCGGGTTGTATCCAACGACGATCCCCGAAGTCTGGCGACTTCGGCTACGACCGAATGCCGTCACGGCGAAATACACCGAGAGAATCCGTTCTTGCGCGCACGGCAGAGATCGCACCCATCCAGCATACCGCGTGCGCACCGAGTCCGGCAGATGGAATGCTCAAAACTCGACCCGGTACTTCTCCGTCATCTTGCGGCGGATGTCGTTGGTGGCCTGCACGATCTGGGCCTTGATCGAATGGAGGTCACCGGCTATGTTCGCTTGGGCCTCGTTTCGTATGATCCGCTTTTGCTGCCCTTCTGCACGGATTTCCTGCCTCGCGACATTCCGCGCCGCGGCCGCGCCCGCCACCGGTCCTCCGTACCATCCGCCGCCGTACCCGCGGCCGTAACCATAGCCTCCATAGTAGGACGGGTCGTACGCCCCGCCCGTGTTCCCTGACACCTGATACTGTTGCGCCCCGGCTTGGATGTTGGTATTCCGCGTGTTGAGCGCGCCGCCCCGCAAAGCGGTCGCCATGAACTTGCCGTAGTCGAGCATTTCGGGATCGACGCCGAGCAATGGAAGCTTCTCGATTTTTCGCGCGTACTTGTCGCACCAGACGGCGGACTGCCCCATGGTCTTCAAGTCGCGCATGTCGTTCTTGAGGTCGCCGAGGAACGTGGTGACCGACTTGAAGTAATTCAAAGTGGCCTTCCCCTGATTGGCGGCCGCATCGCCCGGGCTCGCCCCATCGGGCGCCGCGCCGGATCCTTCCTTCGCCGCCGCCTCGGCGGAGGCGGGAGACTCGACGAGGCTGAAGATCTTGCGCATCCCGCCGGGGGACAGGCTGCCGGAAAGCGAAAACGTGGTGCCCTGGATCTCCGGCTTCCACTGGTTCAAATCGTCGATCATCATTCCCCCATCGGCGAGAATTCCCAGCAGCAAGTTCCCGGCCGTCTGCGGGCTAATCGAAACCGGATCGCGGAAGTCGACCGTGAGCTTGCCGAAAGGTTTTTCTCCGATGCGGATTCCCACCCGCAAGCCGTCGAGGCTCCCAAGGAGCCGGCTCAAACCGGCGAGGTCCGCCTGGCTCCTGTCCGGGGACTTCTTCGACTTGAGATAACGCTCGATCTGGGCCGAGGAGAAGACCCCCTCAAGATCCAACGCCAGGATGATTTCGGTTGCGGCATCGTCTGCATATCCGGCCGCCTTCTGAAGGTAGTCCGAAAGCTTCGAAGGCGACTCCCACTCCCGAACCCATCGCGCCACAAGCTGACGATTCGCCGGGGCCATCGCCGCCAGCGTGTTCTGGCGCAACGCCATCACGTAGGCGTCGTGGGGCAGAACAACGGCTTCCGTGTCGCCGAACTTGTCGGGCGTTCCCAGGTACTCCTTGGCGATCTTCTCCATCGACGGCGCTTGCTGGAGGTCGGCCAGGGCGGCTTCCCAATTGGGCTTCATGAACTCGAAATCGATCTGCGATGCCAGGACGAACCGTTTGGCCTTCGGCGGCACCCGCACCATGCCTGCCTCGAATGCTTTCTCCAAGTTCGCCTTCCAACCCTGTTTGACTCCCAACGGGCTGGCGAGGACCTTCTCCACGTTGAGGATCAAGATCGCGTTCGCCCCGTTGGGAACGTTCGAGACCAGGTCTCGGAACTGCGCGAAACCTTGCTCTACAGCCGAACCGAGCCATGCGCCAAGGATGGCGCAGGCGACCAGCACACGACTCCATCGGCGAGAACGCTTCCAACTCCAAAACCAACTGCTTCTTCCCCCCATGGTAGCTCCTCCTCGTGTCGAGATGTTCGATCTCACATGTACGCCACGCCCGCACCGACTCTGGCCGGTAGTATACCCTGCCCTCATTGCGCGGGGAAGACTTCGGAAGTCTCGAAGACGCCACTTTTGCGACCGTAGGTCTCCCGCTCTGCCTGGACTGGAGATCTTCGGTCAGCCGCAGTGGGGGTCGGGAGACCCACGCACAACAGCGGGCTGGCCATTCGGTCAGCGACCTGCGATGATCCCTTTTCTCGTTCGTCTACCCGTCAATCGCCGCGCTGACGATCGCCACCAAGAGCGAAAGCCCCAGGGCCAGCACGGCCAGGCCGCCCGCGGTGACCAGCCACAGGTTTCTTCGCGGCGGCACGGTGCGGCGGAGATTGTCGAGCATCCCTTCCCGGCGGAGCCGCTCGTAGTAGTCGCCCCGCTCTTCGCGAAGCTCTCCCTCGGTCACCAGTCCTGTCAGCATCGACATGTCCGCGGGGAACTTGTCGGGGCGCAGTTGGGTGTTGAAAAGGTGGACCGCAAACACGAACCCGGTGGCCAACAGGGCCTGCGTCGAGTGGACCACTTTGGCGATATTGATCGCCAGTGCGGGAAGGAAGGCCGTGAAGAAATGCGGAAACCAAAGGACGAGGCCCGTCAGCCCGATGATCACGATGTCCGCTTGGGCGGCCCAAAAATCGAGCTTCTCCCAATACGTCCACCGCTCGAAGGCCGGCTTCGGCCCCAGGCCCACAAACCAGCGAACCATCTTGAGGAAGTCGCGCGCGTCGCGCCAATTGGGCACGGGCGATTCCGGGCCGAAGATCACCTGCCGCGCGGGCGTGCCCCGTCGCCGGCCGTAGAGGTAGCACCGCACCAGCCGCACCACGTACAGCAATAGCAGGGTGAAGAGCCCCAGCGCGAAGATCCGGTGCCAGACGCTCGTCGCATCGAACCCGCCCAGCCAATACGCAGCGGTCTTGGCCCATCCTGTTTGGTTGTACTTCAACGGAAGACCGGTCAGGACCAGGCCCAGGAAGGAGACGATCAGAACGCTGTGGCAGACGCGATCCAAACGGCCGAAGCGGCGAAAGACCACGGCCCCGGGCTTCGGCCGCGCGGGTCGCCCGTGCCTCCTCACGTCCACCGCGCTCCGCACCAGCCAAAGAACGCTGTGCACCCCGGAAACGCCGAACGTGACGATCAGCATGATCAGGAGGTGCTGGTACACGAAGTGGACGATCGGATTGCGATGGGGATCGGCGGAGTCGGCATTCGGGTCGAAGTTGAGGAAATTTCCCGCCGCATTCGGGTGGCACCGTCCGCAGGTCTCCCCACGGTTCTGCGCCGACAGAGAAGAGCGCGGGTTGGAAGCGGGGAGAATTGCGTGGGCGCCGTGGCAGTCGGAACACCGCGGGGCCCGCGCATATCCCAATTCCCCGACTGCGGCGTGGAGCGACATCGCGTGGTTGGCCGACGGACCGGTGTGGCACCGGCCGCAAACCTCCGACTGCTTCCGGCAGGTGAAGGCCGCCCCGGCCGGGCCGATCTCGTGCCCGGGATGGCAGGAAGTGCAGGTCGGCGGTTGGCAGACGTTTCCCCCCGGGCCTTTCCGGCCGGCCGCTTTGCCGTCTTTCCCGTGGACGCTCTCGCGTATCTGCTCCTCAAGGTAAGGATGGCACTTGCCGCAGGTGCCGCCGACGCGAGCCTGGGACAGCGTCGAGCGCCGGTCCGCCGCCCGGTAAATCCCGTGCGCTCCGTGGCAGTCGGCGCAGACCGCGGTCACCTGAAGCCCGGAGCGGACCAGCCCCTGGCCATGGACGCTCTCCAAGTACTTCTGCGAATCTTTCTCATGGCAGTGTCCGCAGGTCTGGACTTGATTGCCGACGTAGACCGGCGACTTGGCCTCGTGGACGCTCAGCATTTGATGGGGATCGCCGCCGTGGCACGCGGCGCATCCCAGCGGTCCGCCTTGGCCGTGCGCGCTGCGCGGTCCCGCCTTGGCGTGTACTCCTTTGACCATCTCCAACGCCGCCTCCTTGTGGCAGCGGGCGCATGAATTCCACACCTCAGGCCCCTTGGCACGGAAACAATTCTCCCCGGCGTGCGCCTCGTTCACGCTGGTCGAAGCAGGGTTGCCGCCGTGACAATCGTGGCAGTTCACTCCCTTGCGCCAGTGAACGTCCGCGGCAAGCTTCTCTGCCGGAAGGAAGAGCCTCCGGTTTTTGCCGCTCCACAATTCCTGCTCGGTGTGACACGCGGCGCAAGCGTTCTCCTCAGGTGGCAGATGCGAGCCGGTGGGCTTCGCATTCGCTTGCGGCGCCGGAGCTACCGCAAACGACGCTGACAGCAACAGCTTCAGGACTCGGTTCATCGAGGTAGCCCTCCCCAACAGAATCGAGGCGATTGGGAGCCGTAACAAAATAACGTGAGCATTTCACCGTAGGACGGATTGGCAAATTGGCAATCCGTCCTACGACTCATACACCGCACGCCACGCCCCAGACGTCGCCGCCGGCGCAAAGCCCGATACACAGGCTGTAGCACGGTCGCAGCACGTCCGGAAGCGGAGGATTGCCGCCGGAGAGCTTCGGGGCGTCGATCTTGGGTCCGGGGGTCGGAGCCGCCTCGGCAACCGGAGCGTCGGCCCGGCGGCTCGGCTCCGTCCGGTGCTCCTCGTGTCGGGCAATTTCCTCTGATCCCTCCGGCAAGTGCCCCTCGTGCCAGCCGAAGCTGAACAGGCCGAGGATCGTGAGGCTCATGAGGCCGAGGGTACACCAGGCCCAACAGGGCGACCGGGAGTCGCCCCGTGCAAGGTCCGCCCTTCCGACGCGGCACTGCGCGAGCCAACTCGACTCGCCGGCGCGGCCGAGGTCCGATGCGGCGGACGGCGAGTGGGCGGGCCAGTCGAGGCCGTTGGCCCGTGCGCGCATCGCCAGACGCGGCGACGCGGCCTCTTCCGCCAGCCCGCTCGATGCGGCGGCGGGCAGGAACAGCGTGGTTGCGAGAATCGTCATCCGACACGTGGTTGCGGCGCACGTCATGCGCTCCCCCCTTTCCTAGGAGGCCCTAACAAAACGGGGACTGGCTCCCGGCGATGATCAAAACAGGCGGCCCATCGCGTTGCGCAAGGGTGCCTGTCCCCGCTTTGTTAGGGCCTCCAAGAGTGAAAACAGCGCTCCCCGCGACGAACCCGAGGCGCGGACCACCACAGCCCGACCACAGATTCGATCAGGAGACGCACGAAACCGAGATGAGACCATTCCCGCCGGGGAGCAGATAAGCGATGCGCACCACGGCAGCAATTCGACAAGCCGGCAACAAACGCCGCAATGATTGGGTTGATTCTGCCAAATCGCTACTTCCTTGTCAAGAATTTTGTCAGAGGCGATTGTTAAATCTGAATCGAGGGGTGCCTCCGTGGCGAGCCGTGCCGGTCAGAAGAGTGGCATCTGCCTGCCCACTCCGTTTCGCGGCGAGGGCGCCGGCAGACTGACCGTCAGCCATCGCTCGAGAACGCGGATCACGTAGTCGATTTGCTCGTCGGAAAGCGGTTCGTCCTTGGCAATGAAGTGCCACTTGGCCAGGCAGCCGCGGCAGCAGGTGGCCGTGGCGTGCTGGGCCACGAACACGGGATGGCCGCGCATGGGCGTCTGCCGGCCGTCGTTGGCGGGCTCGGCAGGGGCCAACCGCTCGGCAAGGAGTTTGCGCCCGTGCTCGAGGATCGCCGGGAGGCCCTTCTGGTGCAGGTACGCCCGCTCCTTGGGCCCAAGCCGGAAACGGCTTCGAAACCGGCTCCGCCCCAGGGCTGCAAACAAGTCATCGAGATCGCGCATGGCTCGTCGAGGTTAACAGAACGTCCGCGAGGCGTCAAATGTCCCTATAACGCCGTGCAGAATCGACTTGAGCAATTGGCCGTGGCCTGATCGCTGTAGGGAACGCCCTCCGTGGCGTTCCGTGAATCGCCATGGCCGCCGCTACTCCGCTTCCCGGAG
>CAYTJV010000360.1:0-8066 GCA_964438165.1 uncultured Planctomycetaceae bacterium
GCCAGAATTCGGGGTAAGTGCTTGCCGCCTCCCGAATTCTGGCGAATTCGGCTACCACCCCATGAACTGCTGGGCTATTGTCAAATGCCCCTCCGGGGCAGGGCTGCCATATTGCGCCCCTTCGGGGCTGAAGGCGTTCACGCCTGCGCGAGAGAAAAGCGACCTGCCTACAATCCCATGCCGAGGAAACCGGACTGGGTGTCGCTTTCGGCCTGGAGCCGGGCGAGGCCTTCGACCGTGCGTTTGAGATCCCCGGCCGCGATGAAACGGTCGAATTCGACGAGCACTGCCCGGCTCACGGTCTCGTGAAACCACCCCACGATCGGCTCAGTGAGCCAGTCGCACGTCTCCCCGACCAACGACACTTCAAGGTCGCTACGAACCGCCTTGCAGTCCTGCTCGTCGGTGAATACGGCGCCCTCAAAGCGAAACTCGATCATGCCGATGGCGGGGTCGTTGGTCAGATGGTAGTTGCACCGGGCGTTGTGCAAGTAGTACGTGTTGTGCGATCCGTGGGTCTGGATCGCTCGGCGAATCCGGTCTGCCAGGGCGCGGAAGCCCGGCGAGGCGTCCACGGGGACGTCCAGTCGGGTCACCGATCGCAAGGGCAGGCAATCGAACGAGATAGCGACGCAGTCCTTCACGTGGGTCCCTGCGGTTTGGTGGAGCTTTCGTTGGCCACGGCGTGCTTGGTCGACGGCGCCTGTTTCCAGGCCAAGAGCAGCCAGCCGTTGGAGGTTTCCCAATGACTCAGTTGCAGTTCGAGGGGCACTCGTCCCTCCGGCGCTAAGACAAGATTCTTGGGCGTCATCTCGGGCTCGAAGAACTTTCCGAAGCGGCGCTCCAACACCTTGCGGAGGACTTGCTCGCGCGCCGAAAGCTGCTGGCCGCTGCCCAGCCGGAACCCCGGCGGCACGACCACCAGGTCCCCTTGCCGGACGGCCTTCCAGCCGCGCTCGGAGCGCTGGATCTTGTAGGCCGCCGTCACGTTCATGCCTGGGTATTGGTTTCCCTCGTTGGCGTAGGCCCTTCCCCGAATGGTGACGGCAAACGTGTTGTCTCCAAACGTCACGCTCACCGGTTGCCGCCGCGCGAAGGTAATGGCCCAGTTTTCCGGATCGGCCTCGTCGGCTCCGCGCTTCGGCGCTCCCAGCGATTCGGTGAGGATCCGGTCCATGCGCCTCTCATCGAGGATCATTCCGCCCAGCGCCGACCCGGTCAGATTATTGATCGCCGACTGGTGAACTCGAACCGAAAAGTCTCCCCCTTCGCTCAACCGCGGAGGCGCTCCCGAGGCGGCCAGCGAGCCTTCGCCAATCTGCATGGCCGTGATGTCCAACGCGCGCTGGGAAGTGCTGAACCGGAGCAGCTCGGGAAACAAACGCCTCTGGACCAATGGGCGGCGGAACTTCTCGGAATAGCGCTCGTTGGCCTCGGCCACGAGTTTCTCGGCCCGTTGGTCCAACTGCTCGTTGAACCGCTCTTCCGCGTGTCGCGACGCAATCCACTCGGCCTTGGGACGCTGTTTCTCCCCGCGGCGGCAGGCAATCCCCTCCAGCAGGCGGCCGCCTCTGGCGGCACTCACACCGTTGATCGACGTGCTGGTATCGGCCTCCGAAACGGCGGGCCCGGCGGAGATTTTCTCGCCATCAAGCGTCACCCGTTTGCGGGCCGCGATCCGCGTGATCCCATTGGCGAAGATCTGGAGATTTCCGCGATAGCCGACGCTATCGGTCGCCGTGTTCCCCTCGTAGACGATGTCGAATTGGCCCCGATCCGCCGAAGGCGCCATTTCCAGGCCGAGGTTGCCCGTAGTGTGCCCCGTGGCGTGAATGTCGGTCTTGAGAATGCAGTCCCGCACCGGCCCGGTTTCGTCGACCGGCTGGGCCACGCGCGAAGCGATCAAGCCGCCCGAGACCTCGACAAAGAGGTTCGGATGCGATAGCCGGCTACTGACGTCCTTGACGAGCCAACGGGCCTGTCCGGCCTGATCGAGCCAATCCAATCGCTGGTCGATTTCCTCGGCGATTTCCGCGGACGGCTGTTTGAGGTACTTTTCCAGCCGAACGGCCAAGTCTTCCAGGAGCACTTCGTATTGCTTGCGCAGTTTCGGATTGCCGATGGACCGTGCCACCGTGAGGTATTGCCGCAACCCGTGGCGCACGTCGAGGAACCAGACCCGGCCCAGGCCGTCTTCACCCGACGTAAAGGGGAGATAGGCGGCGTCCAGGGCGGTCAATTCGGGTCCTTCCTTGCGGGCCAATTGCTGGCGGATATCGTCCAATTGCAGGAAGGCACGCCAGTCGCGCTCGCCCGGCGGCGCCGACTTCAATTCCGCGTCCAACCGGTCCAGGGCTGCCAGCAGGTCAACCTTGGCATCCTGGAGGTCCACGGGCGTGCGGGGCTGGAAAACGGGCTTGGCGGCTCGCGCTGCCGCGGGCAATTGATCCACCGAAGGCGGGGGCAGCGCGGTCAACCAGGCGTCGATTGCTTGCCGGACGCGAACGAACGGCTCCATCGCCAACCCAGGGTCGTTCACCCCGAACCGGCCTAGAGCTTCCGCCACGGTGCCCCGATCGGCGGCCGACCCCTTGCCGAGTTCCCGATCGAGTTCGTCGAAGAGCAAGAGCGGCCGCCATTGGTCAGCCACGCTGCTATCGACGAGCCACTGTTTCAGCCCACCGAGCCTACGGCGAAGTTGCTCTTCGGGCCCTTGGGCCGCGACGGAACCGCTTATTACAAAGGCATTTAGGAGCAAGATTCCGAGCCAAGCCAATCTCACGCCAACACGCACCATCTTGGAATCCTCCGTGAGCCCCTTTGATCTCTCCTCATCCGTCCAGTAAACATAATGCACTCTGCCGGCACAGTCCACCTAGTCGGCAAATTTGGCTTCTTCCGTTTCAGGTGTAGGACGATGTAGGACGGCCTTTCCAGGCCGTCTTTTCCAGCAGTTTTCCGACGGCCTTTCCAGGCCGTCCTACATCGCACATCGTCTGCGCAGAGGATGCCGATGTCCCATTTCAACTGCTTCGTCTGGAGAGCTTACCTGGCTTGGTCCTGTTCTATTAGTTTTCTAGCTTCTGCGGAATCCGTAACCGGCAAAGACCGCGTTTCCGCTACAAATCCCGCAGGCCGTCCTTCGTCTACGACATGAAGCGCGGCGACAACGGCATCTGATACGCGACCGGAATCTTCGGCCGCCGGTGAAGGAGAGGGGAGAAGGGAGAGGGGAGAAGGGAGACTACTCTTCCGGTCCCTTGTCTTTCGTCACCGTGTCACTCCTCTCCCCTCTTCCCTCTTCCCTCTCCCCTCTTTCTTCCCGGGCGGGGCTGGCGTGAACCAGTCTTTGCGGGTCAGCCCGAGGGTTTTGATCATTTCCACGCAGTAGTCGAGTTTGCCAACGTCCGGGCCGCGGATGTTCGAGCCGAAGGAGAACTTGACCCCGGCCTCCTTCGCCATGCGCAGAAGCGGCAGGCGCGGAATCAAGTACAGCGAGTTGATCTCCAAGGCCACGCCGTATTTGACCGCCGCATCAATGATTTTGCGAAATCGTTTGGGCGTCCAAAGCCGGTCGTACTGCTTCTCGATCGCCTTGGGAAGCCATGTTGTATTGGCCAGGATGTCGATCGGCTCCGAGGCGATCACTTCCTCGTGGAACTCCGTGTACTCGTCCATGAACCGTTCCGGATCGCCGACCTCGAAACCCGCGCTCCACATTTTCACGCGCCGGCCGTCTTTGCCGCGGATCGTCATCGCGTCGCTGAGCACGTAGTCCAATTTCGCGACCGCCTCCTTCGAGAAGCAGCTCATCCAGTCCAGGTACTCGGCCTGGACGCCCTTGTACACCGGCTTGCCTTCGAGGCTGGCGATGTAGCTTCGTAGCTCGTCATCGTTGCTGAGGATGATCGGGTAGTCGTTTTCCCTCTTGCCCGCGTGCTCGACAATGCCGAACTTCACACCGCGCCGGCGAGAAATCTCCAGGAGCTTTTCGAGCGTGGTTCCGTCGCGGTGTACGTGGTAGTCGGTCAAAGGAATGCCGCTGACATGGTTCGGCCATTCCTCCGCGGCAAGAACCCCGGTGGGAACGGCAATCGCACCCGCAGTTGCCAGGACGTTGCGGCAGAATTCGCGTCGTGATTGTACATTTGGCATGGTTCACCTATCCTCAGCAAAGCCAGCCTTCTTCCAGCCAGGCGTGTTCGGGGCACGGGGTGCGGCTGGCGAGTTGCTCCAGCCGCTTTCGCCCGATCGGGGTCAGCTTGGTCCATGAGGCGCTGAAGTTCTCCCGCACGTGCGCCTCGGTGTGGACGCCGCAGATGCAGCAATCGATCTCGGGGTTTTCGAGCACGAAGGCCATCATGTCGCGGGCAAGCCCGGTTTCGGAGCCGGCCGGCTCGTGTCCTTCCAGAAGTGCCCCGCGAGCGAACGGTTTGATCGTGACCATGCCCAGGCCCGCCTTCTTCGCCGCCGGGATCACCGACTCGGCCGCGCGGTGGCGGATGTTGTAGGGCACGGAGCAGATGTCGAACGATCGGCCGTACCGTTCGAAGGCTTCCAGGTACTGCTCGGGCCGAAAGTGGCAGCCGAACCCGGCAAAGCGGATCTTCCCCTGCTTCTTGAGCTTCTCGATGGCACGGATGGAGTGCGACATCTCCCAATAGCCCGACTGCGGCGTATCGTTCTCGGTGTTGGTGACCATCAGGATATCGAAGTAGTCGGTCTGCCAGAGCTTCAGTCGCTGGTCGACCCAGCGGTCAATGATCTCGGCGTCGGCCGCAGCGCCTTTCATCTTGTGGCAGAGCCGGGCGCTGACGATCACCTCCCGGCGATTCTTCAGCCGCTTGATCACCTCGCCGGGCACGGTGTGTTCTTCTTCGGGAGTGCAGGAGTCGAAGAAGTTCACGCCCATCTCCAGACCGAGGGAGATCATCCGCATGGCCTCGTCGAGGGTCGGTTTGCGCTTGCCGCCGCGCCCATCGCCCACCCGGGCATACGACCAACTATGGCCGCCGAAGCCGATCTCCGGAACCTCGATCCCGGTCTTGCCGAGGGCCCGTTTTCGCACGGTGCCCACGCGGACCGGTGCAGGCCCCGCTTCCCCGGCCTCCGAAAGGCCCGCGCTCGGGGCCAATGAAAGTGCCAGTCCGCCGGCGGCCCCACGGCTGAGCTTTGCCAAGAAAGCCCTCCGCGTCGGCTGCCGGCCTGTTTCGGATAAAGAGACTCGATCGGTCATCGTATTGCCCTCCGGTGGGTTGTCCGAGAGAGTACCATATCGCGCCGAGCCCAGCCCATGCAATAAGGATCGGCCGAAAGAGAACTTCCGTATTCTGCGTCCCGGAGGGACGATTGACAATAGCCCAGCACTTCAGTGCTGGGGACCGAAGGCGCCTCCTTGCACACAGTCCCGGAGGGACGGCTGAGGCGTGATGCCGGGCTTTCATAGGCACTAACTGCGGTCCGCGGGGAAATCGTGTAGAATCGGGGGCCTTGCAGCACGGATACCGGAGTTTCACCCGCGGTTGAGGAGTTCCACCATGCACAGAGCACACACGTCGCGTCGCGGTTTTCTACGATCGGGTGGGGTGGTCGCCGGGGCGGCGGTCGCTGCCCGATGGCTTCGCTTCGACCCATCCCACGCCGCCCTGGCCGCAGAGCACGGCAAGAAGACCCATCCGATCCGCCTTGGCGGGCCCGTGTTCAACATGCCGCAGGACCCGGAGGGCATGGCCCTGGCGCATCGGAAGCTGGGCTACCGGGCGGCCTACTGCCCGGGCGTCGGCTTGAACGACAAAGAGCGGATCCGCGACCTCGCGGCGGCTTTTGCCAAGCACGACGTGGTGATCGCCGAAGTCGGCCGCTGGGTCAATCTGCTCGACGCCGACCCGGCCAAGCGGGCCGCCAATCTGAAAACGGTGACCGAAGGGCTCGCCTTGGCCGAGGCCATTGGGGCCCGCTGCTGTGTCGACATCGCCGGCTCGTACAATCCCAAGGTCTGGTACGGGCCGGACCCGGGAAACTTCTCGGCAAAGTTCTTCGACGAAGTGGTGGAGAACGCCCGCAAGATTATCGACGCGGTCAAGCCCACGCGGGCCAAGTTCTGCTACGAGATGATGGGCTGGGCGATCCCCGATAGTCCCGACTCGTACCTCAAGCTCATCAAGGCGGTCGACCGGCCCGCCTTCGGCGTACACCTCGACCCCTGCAACCTGATCAACTGCCCCGAGCGGTTCTACAACACCACCGCCTTGCTGAACGAGTGCTTCGACAAGTTGGGGCCGTGGATCGTCAGTTGCCACGCCAAGGACCTTGCGTGGGACGCGGAGATGAGCATCCACTTCCGCGAGGTGACGGTCGGCGCCGGGACGATCGACTTCGCCACCTATCTGAAGCGCCTTGCCGCCTTGCCCGGCGACGCCACGCTGATGATCGAGCACATGGCCAGCCCCGAGGAGTACGCCAAGGCCTGCAAGCACCTGCTCGACCTGGGCGGCAAGATCGGCGTGGGCTTCGGACGGTAGCGGGAGTCTGCGGCAAGTTAGTTCTCCTGGCATCCGCTCGTGTGGCCCGGTGTGCCACTGCTTGCCCTACGATCGTCGTTCTCCAGCCCCTAATCCCACTTCAACACCGCCCCTGTATCGGCGCTGGTGGCCATGGCGGCGTACTTGGCCAGGTAGCCGTTCTTGAAGCGGGGCTCGATCGGTTTCCACTGCTTGACACGCGCGGCCAGTTCCGCTTCGCTCAAGCGAACGTTAAGGGTGTGGCCGGGGATGTCGATTTCGATGATGTCGCCCGGCCGAAGAAGGCCGATCGGCCCGGCGGCCGCGGCCTCGGGGCTGACGTGGCCGATGCAGGCCCCGGCCGTGCCGCCGGAGAAGCGGCCGTCGGTGATGAGGGCCACTTTGTCGTCGAGGCCCACGCCCTTGATCGCGGACGTGGGGGCGAGCATTTCCTGCATTCCCGGCCCGCCGCGGGGACCTTCGTAGCGAATCACCACCACGTCGCCGGCCTTCACCTTGCCGTTGACGATGCCCGCATAGGCGTCGGGCTCCGACTCGAAGATGACCGCTGGGCCGGTGTGTTTGAGCATCTCGGGCCGCACGCCGGCGGCCTTGACCACAGCTCCCTTGGGCGCGAGATTGCCGTGGAGGATCGCCAGCCCGCCCTCCTGGCTGTAGGCGTTTTCCACCTCGCGGATGCAGTCGTAGGGGTCAAAGCCCAACTCTTCCTTGGAGAGATCACGCACCGACTTGGCCTGCCGGGCGACGGTCATGCCCTGGCTGGTGCGCTGGTGCCCGGGGGTCACGGCGGCCAGCTCCAGGGCCTCCTCGGCCACCGAGGCGCCGCGCACGTCGTACTCGGCGATATTCTCGCCCAACGTTTTCCCGGTCACGGTGGGAGCATCGAGGTGCAAGAGTCCCGGCCGGCCGCGGTTGACGGCCCCCAAAATCGTATGAATCCCGCCCGAGTTGTGAACGTTCTCGACGTGATATTGGCTGCTGGGAGAAACCTTGCAGATATTCGGCGTGCGGCGGCTGAGCTCGTTGATCCGCTGGAGGTCGTACTTCACGCCGGCCTCGTGGGCCATGGCCAGCGTGTGCAGCACGGTGTTGGTGCTCCCGCCCATGGCCATGTCGAGGATCATGGCATTGTCGATCGAATCGGCGGTGACGATCTCGCGCGGCAACAGGCCGTGCCCCTCGCCTTGCTTTTCAAACTGGAGGACCATCTGGACGATCCGCTCCGCCGCGCGGCGGAAGAGCCGCTTGCGATCGGCGCTGGTGGCCAAGAGCGTGCCGTTGTTGGGCAGGGCCATGCCCAACGCCTCGCAGAGGCAGTTCATGCTGTTGGCCGTGAACATGCCGGAGCAGGAGCCGCAGGTCGGACAGCCGGCCTTTTCCAGGGCGAGCAGCTCTTCCGGCGAGATCTTGTTCTGCTGTCGGGCCGCGGCGCCGGCAAACACGTCGATCAGGTCCACGGTGCGGCCGTCGGCCATCTTGCCCGCCTCCATCGGGCCGCCGCTGACGAAGACCGTCGGCAGATTGCAGCGGACCGAGGCCATCAAC
>CAYTJV010000361.1:0-8053 GCA_964438165.1 uncultured Planctomycetaceae bacterium
GGCGGGGGGGCCACCCGTACCCCCGGCTTGGCGGGCAACCACCTCCGCCTTACCTGTCGCAGCTTTTGGAATCAGGGCCTTGCTCGTCCAGTCGCCCGCCCGCCCGAGATCCTCCCGAACCGCCAAACGCAACAAGGCGACCACCTCGTCGCGCAGCGAGGCATCCCATTCGATCTGGTGGAAATCAAGGTCCAACGTAAACCTCCGTCAACCGCCCGACCTTCGATCCGACCCCTTGAAGATACCACACGCCTTTTGACGCCCGATACCCCTGGGTGGTCGTGGTGAGGTGGTTGGAAGACGGCCCGGCGGAAGCTACGATGATTTGCGTGTCCGGCAGCCTTCCTCTCTAGTGCTCCTTGAACGTCGTTTGACAATGTCGTTGGACTCCCAGGATTATAGGCATGACCAGTCCAACTGGTTCCTTCGGCGAGCCGACCAGGCGGCTGTGGCTCTCTTCGTCTTCGCTGGACTGGCTGCGACCATTGCGTGGTGGAGCCTTCGTGGCGGCTTCCGAGGGAATGTGGTGGAACTGGAGCGGGCCGAGGTGAAGACGGCGCGGTTTGAGGTGGACATCAATACCGCGGATTGGCCCGAGCTGCTGCAATTGCCGCAGATCGGCGAGACGCTTGCCAAGCGTATTGTCGACTCCCGCCGCACCAGCGGCCCGTTTCGGGATCAGAGGGACCTGATGCGCATCCGCGGGATTGGCCCCAAGACGTTCGACACGATCAAGCCTTACTTGCGGCCCATGCCCGACCAGGGCACGATGGCCCAAAAGTAGCAGCCAACCGCTATTGACCCGGGGCATGGTCCTTGATATTCAGGACGCCGCGCGGGTCTTTTCTTGAAACTCACGTCAGTTCCCTGCTCCTTGGTGGTGGTTTCGTGGCCAAAGCTGCCCGACTCCTGAGCCTAATCGCGGTTAGCGTGTTGGGGGCCTTTCCCGGCCCGGCCACGGCGCAGCGGATCTCCTTCCCCAGCGCGATCCCGGAGTCCGGCTCGGCGGGTGCAACTCCCGTGCCTGGAGGCGGGCTGACGCCTTCCCCAGCGTTTTCCGCGCCCTCTCCCGCTCCGGCGACTTCGCCCGTGTTTCCTCCCTCGTCGTCTCCATTGACGCCGCCTGGGGGTTGGGTTGCGCCGACGGCACCGCAAGCAACCCCGCCTTCATCGTCCCCCCCAAGTTTGGCCCCGTGGCCCAACACGCCGCCGCCGGCGACATTTCAAGGCGGTATTCAGACAGCTCCCGGATGGGATCCTTACGGGACTCCCGGCGCTCAGCCCCCCTCGCTATTCCCGCAGGACCCATTCTTTTCCTCCGGCCCGAATTCTCCACTCGGGGTGGCTACTCCCGCTCCCCGCCTCTTGCAGGAGATCCGGCTGGAAGAGCATTGGTTTGCCAGCATCAAGCCGAACAAGTTCGGGATGAACGATATCGAGACGTACGCGACGTTTGCTTTCCCGCTGTTCTACAACCAACTCACGCCGCTGCTGGTAACGCCCGGCTTCGCGATCCATCTTTGGGACGGCCCTTTGAGTCCGGCGGACCTTCCGCCTCGAGCTTACGACGCCTACTTGAGCGGCGCTTGGAACCCGCAAATCACTCCTTGGTTGGGTGGCGAGTTGGAGGCCCGTATCGGGGTCTACTCGGACTTCAGCAGGGTCACTCGCGACAGTATTCGGCTTCAAGGCAAGGGGCTTGCCGTACTCTCGTTTTCCCCGACTTTCAAGATCAAGGCGGGGATTTGGTACCTCGACCGGTTGCGGGTCAAATTGCTTCCGGCAGGCGGCATTGTGTGGACTCCCAGCAACGACGTTCGCTTCGATATTCTCTTCCCCAATCCAAAGTTCACCAAGCGGCTGACGACTATCGGCACGACCGACTGGCGCCTGATGCTCCGCGGCGAATACGGCGGTGGGAACTGGACCGTCGGCCGGCTCGCAGGCCCGGACGAAGTCAACTACAATGACATCCGCGTGGCTGCGGGCCTGGAATTCGATCGGACCGGCGGGATCCACGGGATGCTCGAAACCGGCGTGGCCTTCGATCGCGAAATCATCTTCCGCAGCGGCGTTCCGCCGAACTTCTTCCCGACCACCACGGTTTTCGTGGGTGGCGCGATCGCGTACTGAGCGAGGAACGGAACCATGTCGGATCGCATTCCCATGACGCGTACCGGCTACGACAAGCTCAAGGCCGACTTGGACCAGATGCAGAACGTCGAGATGCCCAAGCTCGAGGAGCGCGTGGGCAAGGCCCGCGCCGAAGGCGACTTGAGCGAAAACGCGGAATACCACGGGGCCCGCGAGAGCCTCCAAATGCTCCGTGCCCGGGCCAATGTGCTCCGCGACAAGCTGTCGCGGGCAGCGCTTGTCGATCCGGCCAAGGTCGCCAAGGACGAGGTGGCGTTCGGGTGTACGGTGACGGTGAAAGACCTCGACACCGGCGACGAAGAGGAATTCACGCTGGTCGGCGCGGGAGAAGAGAACTACGCCACAGGCAAAATCCTCGTGACAAGTCCCTTGGCGCAGGGCCTTATGGGCAAGAAGGTGGGCGAACGTGCCGAGATCAAGGTCCCAGCGGGCACGACGCGGTTCGAGATCGTGTCGTTCCGTTTCGGCGACTAGAAGAAGGATGAGGGATGAAGGATGAAAGATGAAAGATGAGGGATGAAAGATGAAGGATGAAGGATGAAGGATGAAGGATGAAGGATGAACTCGCCGGCCGGCTTTGGCCGTTCACCCCGTTCTTTTGGTTTCCTCTCTCATCCTTCATCCTTTATCCTTGAAACGCCGAAACCCGCCCCACAAATGCCGTGGGGCGGGTTTCTTGATTTGGTATACGAAAAGCAAACGGAGCGTAACCCCTATGCCGTCGGTGGTGAGGAGCCGGCGAGCGACTCCTCACGCAACCCTGTTCGGTGGATCTTGCATGGACGCCCTCCCGAATTGGTTGGCAGATGTTTGTCGTTTCCCCGATCACGCACACGTATCCTGCTGAAGCGTAGCACGCCTTCGCGATCGAGGCGGCGGCGGCGGGCCCAGTGAGCCCAAGAATCGCGGGATTTCTCGGTTCGCGTTGCCGTACTTGGCGGTGCCGAAAGATGCGCCGATCGCGGGCGACTCTGAGGGCCAGGCGACTCAACCTTCCTGCGCAAGATGGCGGGACCGCGGATACGGAAGAGACTTTTCCGGAAGTCCGCTCCAGGCAATCCTTGACGGCCCGCCGCCCGGTGAATCGGATCCGCAGGGTCCGTTTCAATTCACGCAATCGTCATACCTCGCAAAGGTCTATTCTCTTTCCCGTTCGGATACCGATCAAGGAAAACGGGCTCGACCAGTTCACGCGCGTCGCGTGGTTGCCATACCGAGAGGAGAGCTGCCCGTGTTTGCCCGTGCCGGACTCTGTGCAATCGCGTCCTGCCATGGGCTTCTGCTCATTTTGCTGGCGGACACGGCGGCACGATCCCAGGAAGATGGCGACGGTGAGGAAGTCCATATTTCCGACAATTCCTTCCTCATCGAGGAGGCGTTCAACCAGGAACAGGGGATCGTGCAGCACATCTTCAACTTCGTTCCGGCTTGGGAAGGCGGACGGACGCGGCAGCGTACGTTCGACATCGTGTTCACTCAGGAGTGGCCCCTCGGCTCGCAGCGGCATCAGCTTTCGTACACCATACCCATGACCGCCTTCCGGGAGTGGTCCGACGGGCAGCCCGCGTCGGAGGCGCGCGGATGGGGCGACGTGATGCTCAACTACCGCCTCCAAGTCTGGGACGGCAAAGGGACCCTGCCGGCCTTCGCTCCCCGGTTCAGCCTGATCTTCCCGACCGGCGAGGCGGAACGGGGAATCGGACAGGGGAAACTCGGCTACCAGGTCAATCTGCCGTTCAGCAAGGAGTTTGGGCACTGGGCCACTCATTTCAACGCGGGGCTCACCGTGACCCCGGGCGTGACCGCGGGCGTGGATCCCCTGATCCCGTTTCAAGGCAGTTCGATCAACGGCTACAACCTCGGCGCAAGCGTGGTCCATTTTCTCCGCCCCAACCTCCATCTGATGTTGGAAGGCGTTTCCGTGTGGGACGAGGAGCTGACTCCGCAGGGCCACGAGGACCAGCTCGTGCAAGTCTTCCTTTCGCCGGGGATTCGCTGGGCTCCCTATACGGAAGGCGACACCCAGTGGGTCCTCGGGCTCGGCGTGCCTGTCGGCATTTCCCGCGACGCCCCCGACATCGGGGCCTTCTTCTACATGTCGTTCGAGCACCGTATCCAGCCGAAACGGAAATCGGCCGCCGATTAGAGATGGGCCGAAGCAGGAATTCAGCGATCCAAGGCCGCGCCGGACTATCGAGTTCCTCTCATCCGGCAGGTCCGCCGAGTGCGGCAAGCACTCGCTCACTTCGCCCCAAGAGCCTCTGGCTGCGCGTCGACCAGATCGACCACGACCCGTTTGCCGACAGCGGCAGCGACGCGGATCACCGTGTCGAGGGTCGGATTCGGCTGGAGCCCTTTCTCCAGCTTGGCCAGTGAGGAGCGGTCGATGCCGGTCCGCTGTTGCACGTCCGTCAAGCTCAACCCCTGGGCCTGGCGCGCGTGCTGGAGCTTGGCGAACACCTGCCGCAGCTCCGCCATTTCGGCGATCCGAGAACGCACGTAAGCCTTGATTTCGTCACGGTGCGCGTCGGCCTCGGCCCGCGCTTGACGATAGCGGGCCGCCTCCTCGGGCGTCAGCCGCCGGCCTCGCGAGACGCGCTCGATTTTCCGTTCCGTCATGGCCACCCGACCACCCGCAAGAAGTGCATTCGTCGCGCTCCCCGAGCGAGAGTTATATTACCACAGTTGGTCGCGGCGGGCAAGAGACGTTGCCAGGACTATGTTGGCACCGGTCTTCGTAGTAGCATAGGTGCGTGACGTTACCGCCCTCCGAGAGTCGGGCGTGCGCATTCATCCCAGGGGAGCGAGAACATGAACCGTGCTACTTTGGCTGTTTGGGCCCTTGTCCTGGTGGGCCTGTTGGCTTCCGATCGCGTCGCACCGGCGGCGGACTACGTTGTGACGGAGAAAGAGGACCAGATCAACATCGTGACGCCCGACTTGGAGGCGGCAGTCCGCAAGAAGGGATACGTCAGCGGCGTGGCCGCCCAGAGCTTCGTGGACAAGAAGACCGGAATGCGCGACGCCGGCTTCGGACTGGACATCGTCGACTGGATCATGGAGCCCGGGAGCGACGAGCCGTATCGGAGCCAACTCAACCGCGAGCTGGTCTATCCGTTCGGCAACCTCTATCATGGGAAGCGGCCCAAGCGATCGATCGAGGGTCCGCAAATCTGCACCCAGGCCCGCGAGCTCAAGCCCGAGGTCATTCGCGGCGCCGACTTTGTGGCCGTGCGACAGCAGTTCCAGTATCGCACCGCCGCTCCGGGCAAGAAGACCGGCTCGACGTGGACCCAGGTGCTGGTGTTTCCCATGGGCAAGCGCTACTTCGTGTCGATGGACCGGATCGACGCCGTCAACTCCAGCGAGGCGATGTTCCTGCGAGTCGACATGCCGGGCCACATCCGCCATCAGCGCGGCGACACGTTCAGCAAGATCTACCTGAGCTACCGCGGCGAGATCCCCTCCAGCGAGTTCCTCCAGGATTTCCCGCCGGACGACAAGTTCAACTACCGCCGCGACCGCGACGGCGCGCCGGAGCGGATGATCCGCGCGTACCAGGTCCGCGACCCCAAGAGCGGGAAAGCCGGGCCGTGGCTGGCCGGCATGACGCTCGATCCTTCGGCCGTGAGCGAGGCCTGGTGTCACCAGCGGGGCTATGTCTGCATGATCCTGGAGTTCGGCGAACGCCCCGTCCGCGCCGGCGAGTCGTTCAGCGCCGCGTTTGTGGTGGGCTACTTCGACTCGATCGACGAGATGAACCGGGTCTACGACCAGTACAAGGGACACACGCGGATGGAAGTCTCGCCCGAGGGATGGAAGCTGACGAAATGAGGTGACAGAAAGATGGGTGACAAAAAGATCCAGCGGCGGATTGGCCCCGCTCCATTTTTCTGTCAATCATCTTTTTGTCATGCTATCGTCGTGACTGCCCGACTTCCTTGTCAACGACGCGTTCGGAATACGGGGGATTGACGCCATGAACCTCGCTCTGATCTTGGGCGCAGCGATGGGTATAGCTGCGGCTGCCGGGCCGGAGGTTCTCGACAGCGGCCTGAAGCCGGACGACGTCGAGCGCCGGCCGTACCGCGAGTACGTTCGCGCGTGCGTCGACCTGTTGATCGAGCACGGGACGGATCGGTACGGCAAGGTGCGCAGCCCGCTTCTGATGAACATCCTCGACGTGCGCACTCGCGAATGCCCGCAGAATCCGCCCGTGCTGGACGAGCCGTGGCGGGTCACCCGCCGCGGGCGCCGCGGCCCGGCCGGCGGCAACCTCTACGCCGATCAGGCCACGCTCCGCGCGATGATCGCACTGGGGCAAATCGCGGAGGATCGCCGCTATGCCGAGTTTGCCCACAAGTGCATGGACTACACCATGAGGAAGCTCGTGGACGAGCGCGGCTTGTTCTGGTGGGGCTGGCACCGCCATTACGACGCGTACCAGGACGAAATGACCGGGCACAACGGCAATTGGCACGAGATCCACGTCCAGCAGGCGATCTGGCCGCAGTTGTGGAAGGTGAACCGGGCCGCCGTCACGCGCGAGATCGAGGCCGTCTGGCAATGGCACGTGATCGACAAGAACAGCGGCGAAGTGAACCGCCATGCTGACGGCCAGCGCGGCTGCGATTTCGCCATGAGTGCCGGCGAGATTCTCAATAGTTTCGCGTTCCTTTACTCACAGACGCGGGACCCGAAATGGCTCGATCGGGCCCGGCGCGTGGCCCAGTACCACTGGGCGGCCCGTCACCCGAAGACCCAGCTCATCCCGAATCGTCCCAACGCCGGCCGCGAACGGTTCGACGGCTCGCATTTCGACACGTCGATTACCGCCCTGTACGCCCACTCGCTCCTGGCCGCTTGGCAGTTGACCGGCGAGTCGGTGTTCCGCGATCAGGCCGTCACGTACTTGAAAGCGTACGGCAAGTACGGGTACGACGAAAAAGCCGGCAGATTTTGGGGCAGCCTCAAGCTGGACGGCACGCCGGATCCGGGGCCAAGGGTTGTCGAGGGCTACGCCCAGTACGAGCCGCGCGGGCACATCGATCTCTGGCAGCCCTATGTCGGCGGCTACGAGATGCCGATCGCCACCGCGCAATGCTACGCTTGGGCATTCCTGATTACACGCGACCCGGAGTTGCTCGCGACCACCAAGCGCTGGGCCGACTGTATTCGGCGAGAGTTCCCGCAGCGCACCTGCGAGACGCAGTCCTGGTACCGCCAATACGCTGCATTGTGGGCCCCGCACGGCACGTATGCGGGTCTTTATGGGCAGACCATCTCGTTTTTCCTGTGCTTGCACGAGGCGACGCGCCAGCCGGAGTACCTTCAGTCGGCACGCGCGGTTGCCCGCGAGGCGGTCTCGCGCCTTTACTACAAGGGGCTTTTTCGCGGGCACCCGGGCAAGCCGTACTACGAGGCGATCGACGGGGTTGGCAACTTGCTTTATGCCCTGCTGCAATTGGACCAGGTGCTTGCGGGCAAGGCGAAGGATGTCGCATGGGACAACTGGTAACGACTCATACTGTAGATTTCTTGAACAGGAGGATCGTTCGCCAACGTGGTACGCACGACCGCCAAGTCCTTGTGAACGGTTAAGCGCTGGAGGATGGCTTGGACTCCTCTTGCTCCGCTGCCATGCCCGCCGACGATGCGGCGCAGCACACGGCCAGCAGAACGATCGCTCCAAGCGACGCTGTGCAGGAGCGGCCGAAGCGGAAACATGCTCGCAGAATCGAACGGCGCATGAGTAATCCCCCTCGTCAACTGGTAGATCACAAATTTCATCGTGCCAGGCACGTTGGAGACCTGCCCCACGAAGGATCGGCCGAAAGATAACGACCGTATTCTGCGTCCCGGAGGGACGATTGACAATAGCCCAGCACTTCAGTGCTGG
>CAYTJV010000362.1:0-8041 GCA_964438165.1 uncultured Planctomycetaceae bacterium
TCATGGCCTCCAGCAGGCCGGGGTCGTAGCGCAAGCAGAGGCCGGAGCCGAGGCTCAGACCCTTCTTCTTGGCCTCTTCGGCGGCGGCCATGGCCATTTTCAGACCCGGCACGTCGATCCCGTGGGGCTTTTCGCAGAACACGTGCTTGCCGGCGTCGATCGCCGCCTTGAGGTGGATCGGATGGAAATGGCTGGCGGCGCCCAACAGCACCACGTCGACGCCGCTGGCGATGAGCTTCTGGTAGGCGTCGAAGCCGACGAAGCAGTGGTCGTCGCTGACTTCGACCTGCTCCGGCTTTTCGGTCTTCAGCCGTTGCCGGGCGCCTTGGAGGTATGGCTCGAACACGTCGGCCATGGCAACCAACTTGACGTCCGTGCCGGCGTTCATGGCGTTGACCGCCGCCCCGCTGCCTCGCCCGCCACAGCCGACCAGGCCGATCTTGATCGTCCCACTGCCGGCCGCATGGGCACTCCGCGCAATGCTCAACGTGCCGGCCGCTGCCGTGCCGAACGCCGCGGCAGAGGTGGTCTTGAGGAATTCGCGCCGCGAGGCGCGCTCGGGTGCGCGGCGTGCATCGGTCTTCGACATGATCGGCTCCTTGAGGCTCAGGTTCCGGGAGGGATTGGAAAGGTAGGCTTGGTGGTGAACTACAACATGAGGATAACGTGGTTCTTGTCAATCCGCAAGGTGAAGCCTCGGCCAAAGAGGCACGGTGCTTCCCATCGCTTGACCAGGTGAAGCGGCTCTGCAAGAATTAAAGCCAGATTTCCGTTCTCCCCTCTCCCGAAGCGGGCGAGGGGAGTTGGGTTACGGTCGCCGCGGCTTGGGACGCGGGCGGAGAATCGCCAGCACGAGCAGCACCGGCACGAGCACCAGCAGCCAACGCGGGCGCCAAGCCAACGCGACGAGGAATATGGGCAGGGTCCACAGAAGCCAGCCGGGCACGCGCTTGAGCTGGTCGTAGGCCAGCCAGATTACCACCATCACGCCGCCGATCCGACCGAAGGCCGCCTGCAGCTCCTGCCCGACAGGCCCGGTTGGCGGCCATATCCAGAACCACCCCGCCAGTAACAGCAAGACGATCGCAATCAGTCCAACGGCATGGCGGCGCATCGTCAAATTCGATCCAGGGTGTCGATCCAGCGGGCCAGGTCGGCTACTTCGTCGGCGGTGAGATCGCGGGGCTGGGGACCGAGGTCCTTGGTGGTCACGGGATAGCGCATCTGGCGGAGTTGGGAGATGGTCTGGCGGATGAGGCTCGCCGCGCGCGATTGGGCGACGGTGGCCATGTAGAACGCCAGGCGGTGGGCAGGATCGGCCTCGGGAATCCGCCCCTCGGCCGGAGCATCGACCGCCGCAACGCCGCGCACGAGTTGAGCATACCGGAAGCCGGCCAAAAGCGCTACGCTGCCGCCCGATTGCCGGCCGCAAACCACCACGCGGTTCGGATCGACCGAATACTGCGCGGCAATCTGCGCCACGATCGCCGGAACCAGCCTTGCCTCGCGAGGCTGCCAGCGCACGGGCCCGAGCGATTGCGGGGCCGCGACGATCAGTCCATCGCGGTCGCACGGGCCTTTCCAGAGGGCCAGGATTGTCTCGGGCTTGACTTCGCCCGGTGGAGGGAGCCAAACCACAACGCCGCACGGCCGGTCCGTGTCGTACTTCTCCGGCACGTAGGCCCAGGTGGCTTCGCTCCCGTCGGCGGACGCCAGGCGGATCGCCCCGACCTGCGGGCGCTTTGCCTGACCGGGCTTGCCGGGCTCGTGGGCTGGGGGGAGCGGTCCGGTGGGCAGCGTTTCGGGCAGGTCGCCGAGGGTCGCGCTCAACTTGTGCGATTGATTGCCGCGGCGGATCTCGATCGGCAGCACGTCGCCCGGATGAAACTCGAGCAGCCGCGACCGCCACTGGGCGAGGTCTCCGGTCGGCTTGTTGCCGGCGGAAACGAGCACGTCGCCTGGCTGGACGCCCGCCTTGGCAGCCGGGCCGTCCGGATAAACGTAGCGGACCTTCACGCCCGGCGCCGGGGCCTTGCCGTCTTGCGGCGCCGTGCGCATCGGCAAGATCCCCAAGAAGGGGTGCTGGTAGGGCTCGAGCCGGGCCACCAGCTCGACCTCGCGCTCGATGCGCTCGGCGCCGCGGATCACGGCAATGCGGATCTTGTCGCCGGCATAACGCCGGCTGATCTCCTGTTTTACCTGCACGGCCAGCTCGACCTTCTGCCCGTCGACGGCCACGATCCGGTCGCCGGCGCGAAGGCCGGCCTGGTGGGCGGGCGAGCGCGGGCGCACGGCGGGAATCGCCGAATCGGCCGTGTAGAGGGTCTGCAGAGGAACGTTGATCCCGGTGAATCCCGGGCGCAGGTCCTTGCCCTGGCGCAGTCGAGGCAGGAGCTCAAGGATCGTCTGCGCGGGGACGGCGAAGCCGATGCCCGAGTCGTACCATTCCATGCCGGCCACTTCCGTGGTTTCCATCGGCGAAAGCGGGGCCAACACGCCCAGGACCCGGCCGCGAATGTCCACCAGCGGTCCGCCGTAATTGTTGGGCGACACGGCGGCGTCGGTTTGGATGGCCTTGCCCCAAATCCGGTTCGTGGCGCTGAGCACGCCCACGGCCATGTTGGGCTGGATTGCCTCGAAGGCCCGGCCCACGGCGATCGTCCACTGCCCCACGCGGAGCTCGCCCGGCGGGGCGATTTCCGGCACGGGCAGAGGCTTGTCGACCTCGATCTTCAGGAGCACGATCATGCGGTTGTAGTCGGTGGCCACGAGCCGGGCCGCCTTGCGGCTGCCGTCGGGCAACCGGACGAGGATCGAGGCCGGCCGATGGAGGAAATTGAACGCGCTGGAGACGATCGTCCCGTCGGCGCCAAGGATCAAACCGGTCGTAGGCCCGGTGCCGAACAACAGCTCGCCCAGCCGCTCCATGCCGCCGACGGTCTCGATGCGGACCACGCTCGGCGCCACGCGATCGACCGCCGCTCGGAACGCCTGCTGTTCGAGGATTCCGTGCTCGTCGGCCGACTCGGCCACGAGCTCGGCGGCCGGCGCGAGCGCTAGGACGGCGAGGAAAACGAGGAGCATCAATCGGGCAAGGGCGTGACTCCTGACGTGGGCGCGTGACAACACGGCCGACGAGAGCTGTTGCCCGGATGGCGGTTTTGTTCCAGCAAGTCGGCGTTCGGCGGCCTTTCTCAGCCCCGAAGGGGCGGAATACGAAAGCCCAGGGCAACGCCCTGGGGAGCGGGGTCGCAAGGAGCGACGAAGCCCTGAAAGGGCGAAATGTGCATCTTTGTGGCTCCTATGTCGCCCTTTCAGGGCTTCCGATTTCGTGCTCGGCTCCTCTCCCCAGGGCGTTGCCCTGGGCTTTCGTATTCCGCCCCTTCGGGGCTCAAGCGGCGCGCGCGTAGGAAACTTCTTCACCTGCCGGACAAGCCGGCAGGGGCCGGGTCGGAACGCGCGGCGACGCTCCCCTCGCTCACAAAACTTCTTCACCTGCGGGGCGAGCCCGCAGGGGTCGCTTGAACAACTCTGCAACGGCTTCTACCTTCCGTCTTCGGCGTGGGCTTCGAGCACAACTTGCAGCATCTCCTGCGCGCGAAGCACCGTCACCTTGACTTTGTCCTCGAAGGGAATTAACTGCAGCTCGCTGCGGAGGGCCTTGCACGATTGCACGAGCCGGTCGCCGACGAGCACCACGAGGTCGTCGGCGCGGATGCCCGCGGCGGATGCCGCCGAGCCGGGAACCGCCTGGTCCACGTAAGGCGGAGTCCGCTGGACCACGTCGGGAACGAGTACGATTCCCAGCGATTCGGGAGTGAGTCCCCGCGCAGGCTTCTTGACCGCTTCTTCCTCCCGTCGCACCACGAACTTGCCGGCGCGGATCTGGTCCACGCTGCCGCGCAGCTCGCCGATGGGAATTGCATAGTTGAGCCAAGTGTTGTTCAGCGAGTTGCGGAGCTCCTTGCCCAACATGGCGACCAGCTCCCCGCGCCGGGTCACCAGGGCGCCGCCGGCGGCCCCGGGGTTGTTGGTGACCACGTCGAGGACGTAAACCGGGCCATGGTACGGGGTGTCGAACGCGCCTCGCCGCGCATCGAGCCGGGTCTTCACCGAGACGGTGCCGTGCTGCACGCTCGCCGGCTCGTTGCCGGTCGCGACACCGAATAGATTGCTCAGCGCCAACACCCGCGCTCCGGAGTCGGCCTCCACGGCCTGGCCCAGGTCGAAATGCGGCAGCTCGGCGGCCTCGATTTTCAGCACGGCGGCTTCCAGGCGCGGGTCGGCGCCGAGGAGCTTGGCCGGGAGCTTGCGGCCGTCGGCCAGGCGGACGTCGATCGACTCCGTGTCGAGCACGTAGCTCCACGCGGTGAGAATGTGCCCTTCGGACGAAATCAGAAAGCCGCTCTGGTAGTCCTCCATGCCCTGAGGGCCCCCGACGCCGTAGAGCTTCACCATCTTCGGCTGAACGCGGGCAATCGTCTCGGAGAGCGAAAACGCGCCCGATGCGCCAACGTTGCCCGCGTCAGCCCTCAGGCTGAAACCTAGCACGAGCACACCCAGCAAAGCGCAGCACCGTCGGGATTTGACGAATGCCACCGGCTCGCCCGGTGGATCATTACGCTTTTCGCTACGCACGATCGATTTCCTTTCCCAAATGCCACGGGCTTGTCCCGTGGATTGTTACGCGCTTTGCTCGGAACAAGGCCGATTGGTAGCGACGACCGTGAGCCTCCACCGGGCAAGCCGGTGGCATCCAGCTCTCTGCGCGACGGAAGCAGTGTAGCGACCAGCGTAACGATCCCCGGCACAAGGCCGGGGCATTCCAAGCGTCAGTTCTCGAAGTTATCCAAGGATTCTGGAAAAACCGTTTGGTGCTCGGACCGCGTGCTCCCACTTCATCCCTCATCCTTCATCCCCCCGTCACGGCTGCATCGGCTTGTCGAAGCTGAACAGGTCGATCTTGAAAGTGGCGAACCGCTCGCCGCCGAACCAGACCTCCATGCGCTGCGGGAGCTGCCGGCCGTCGATCGGGCGGTAGTCGAACAGCCGCACCTCGCACGGATCGGCGTGCTCCTCGGGGAACATTTCCATGGCCAACAACAGGCCCGTCTTCGGATCGAAGAGGAACCGGCACTCCACGCTGCCGTGCAGGCCCACCAGCACGTCGACCAGCTCGGTCCGGCCTTCCAGGGGCACGGCGCCCAGGTAGTACACGTCGCCGTATTTGTCGGGCCCGGCGACCGCCAGACGCCGCCACAGATAGAGCGTCGAGAACAGTCCGCCGCTGCCCGCCGGAGTGAGCGAGGCGGCGATCTCGTCGGTCACCGTCCACTTGGAGTCTCCGGCCGGGAGTTTCAACGAGACTTCGCTGTCGGAGATCTCGAAGCCGTACTTCCCGCCGCCGTCCAAGGGGCCGGCGATCGTCCAGGGCCTGGCCGTGGAGGCGAAATCGCCGCGCGACGTCCACGCCTTCCACACCCGGTCCCGCTCCAGCCGGTTGAAATAATAGTTTGCGTACCCGCGTTTCTCCTCGAAGTGCTTCTTGACGATCTCCGGCATCGTCGCCGGCGACGGCGGGGCGTGCCACGGTTCGTCGTCCGGAGGAGGCAGCGGATTGGGTTGCTCCTCGTCGCGGTCGGAGGGTTTTTTGCCCGGCGCGGGCCTGTCGGGCCTCCGGCCGTCGGGCGTTGGCTTCTCGTTCGGCTTCGGGATCGGCATGGGGACGGGCCGGGCCTGCGCCGAGAGCTTGCCCAGCAGTTCCGCTTCCGTGTGTACGCCGGCCAGGCGGACCAGGATGTCGTGGCGCTTGCCGTCGCGGCGGTAGCTCAGCGGCACGCGCCAAGCCTTGGGGAGAGTCCCCAAGACGTTCTTGAAGGCATTGGGGCTGTCGATCGACCGGCCGGCGAAGCTCACGATCTCGTCGCCGTAGCGGAGGCCGCGACGGAAGGCGTCGGACGTATCGAGAATGTCGGTCACGACCACGCGACGGTCCTGGTCAGAGCCGACGGTCGCCCCCAGGGTGGCGTGATCCACGATCCGCCCGCCCTTCAAGCACCCCAGAAAACTCTTGATCTGGTTGATTGAGATGGCATAGGCAATCCCCACGTTCACCCGCCCGCGCTTCTGGAACGAGGCCCGACCGTTGATGCCGATCAGCCGGCCTTGACCGTCGAACAGCGGCCCGCCGGAGTTGCCGGGGTTGATCGAGGCGTCGGTCTGGAGGCAGTCGGCGTACTCCAGCAGGGTCCCCGAGGGAAACTGGTAGCGGTGGACGCCGGAGATGATGCCGTGTGTGAGGGTGGGCTGAAAGTCGCTGGCCAGGAGGAACGGGTTGCCCATGGCGAAGCAGGCGTCGCCGACCTGCACCCGGTCGCTGTCGCCCATTTCGGCACAAGGGAAGTCCTCGCGGCCGAAGAGCTTGATGAGGGCCACGTCGCCGACCGGGTCGATGCCGACGATCACCGCATCGTAGAGGCGTCCGTCGGACATGCCGCACTTCATGGCATTGCCGCACGGCTTGGCCACGTGGAAGTTGGTCAGCGCGTATCCGTCGGGCGAAATGACCACGCCCGAGCCGCCCCCGCCGCCGGAAGCCGAGAGCACGGAAAGCACCGAGTCCTTGGCCTTGGCCACGACGGCCACGCGATCGGCCTCCGCCTTGAGCACGGCAGGCTCGACCGCGGCCGCCGGGCACGCAGGCCCGATGGCCAATACGGTCAACCACGCCGCAATGATCGAGCCTCTCATTTCAAAAGCCTTGCCTCGCAGAGATTCAGGGTATCGCCTACGTCGAAGTCGTCGCCGAAATCCACCAGCACGGTAAGCCGCCGCACGCCGGTCATGTCGAGATCGATCGGCTTCGCTGGGTCGGTCCCGGCCACGGCCTCCTTGAAAAGAACCCGATCGTCGCCCCGGATCACCAGGCGCACGTGGCCATGCGGACGCGCCGAGTCGTCGATGCCGACGATCGCCAGCAAGCGGCGGTAGCGATTGGGGAGCCGGTAGACCATTTCAGTCCGGCTAGGAATGCACAGCCCCTTCGCATACCGCTGGCCGTCGATTTGCAAAGGCCCGGACTGCAAGTTCCGATCCTGCCGCGGCGCGTAAAACGCGACCCGCGCCGGCAACTCGTTGCCCAGGCCGAAATACGGCACCCACTCGACCGAATCGAACTTCAGATCGCTCAGGTAGAGCATTTTGCCACTCGAAAAGTTGAGCCGCGTCACGTCGGCCAAGGGCCTTCGCAGCTTCACCCCCACGGGCGTGGTCCACTCGATCTGATCGCCCGCCAACGCGATCGTGCGGACCGCCCACGTCGAGCCGGACCGGTCCACGAGGATGCCGATCGGTTCGGGCAACTGCCGGCCCGACGGATGGTGGTAGACCAGCCCGAACACCTTGCTTCGCCGCACCGGGAGCCGCTCACCCTCCAATTCGAACTCGACCGCCTCGTCGGTGACACGGTGGAGGACCCCCTTGTGGTAGTCGACCGTGTTGTCCTTCTTGACCACCAGGACATCACTTGTCGTTGGAGCGGCGACGATCTTGGCCCATTGGGCAACCGTTGCCTCGGCCTGCTGAACGAACCGGACCGAGCGGATGTCCTCACCTGCCAACTCGATCGCATCCCCCACAGACAGCCTAACCCGCGCCCGCCCTTTGTCGGTGGTGAACGTCTCGGCCGCCAGCGTCGAGCCATCGACCAACTCAAGGGACATCGCAGCCGAGACACTTCCCTCGGCCGCCTTGCGCACGGTAATGCCGGACAGTTTCTCCAGGTCCCAGCTCGAACGGCCCGTGGCGGTCTGTAATGTCAGGTGCCGGGCATCCAACTCGACGAGGGTGCCGGTCGCCAAATCACCCGCCACGGTCCGAAGCTCAACCTCCGGCACGCTAACGGTCAGTACGCAGGCAAGAAACAATGTCTCCATCGACAGTCGGCTTTCCTAGTTTGCCCAGTCCAACGGCTTGTTCAGCAAAAAAAACCGGCTGGAATCGGCCTCGGCATTCTCGTTTGTTTCATTGTACCGAAAGTCGC